>JAJVHT010000229.1:0-9215 GCA_022072515.1 bacterium | reverse complement strand
GCCGCGGTGGTTTTGCACGCGCTGCAGCAGTGGGGCACCGGCGCCTTGAATCGATTTAACGGTCTTTTCCAATTGGCGTGGTGGGATGCGCAACAACAAGAGCTCATCGTTGCCGGTGACCGCGGCGGTTTGCGGCCCGTTTACTACACGCATCAAAAAGATCGTTTTGCGCTGGCGCCAGAAGTAAAAGCTTTGCTCACGCTGCCGTGGGTTTCGCGCGAGATTGATTATCAAGGCCTCCTGAGTTTTCTCCGGCACGGCTTGCCGCTCGCCCAGCATACTTTTTTTCAAGAAGTGAAAGTCCTGGCGCCGGGCTCCTTCGCCGTTTTTCGCCAGGGCCAAGTGCAAATCGAGTGCTACTGGAAAATGAGTTTTCAGCAAAAGCCGCAACCGAGCAAAGAAGAAATGCAGCGGCAGTTCATTGACACGTGGATGGAAGTCATGCAGGATCAAAGCCAGGGTGATTTTCATCACGGTCTGCCACTCAGCGGCGGCTTGGATTCGCGTTTGATTTTGGCGGCCTTGACCGCGCAGAAAAAAGACGTGTTCACGTTTACGATGGGCAATCCCGGCTGCAAAGATGCCGAGATTGCGCAACGGCTGGCGGAAACAACGAACAGCCCGAATCTTTTTAGCCCCCTTGTGCCTAACGAAATTGCCATGGGATTGGAACGCTCGGTGTATCTGACCGACGGCATGTTCAATTGTTTCCACGCGAATGTGCGGCGCCTGCTGCCGAGTTTAGTGGATACGGTCAACATGGTGTATGACGGTATTACGCCGCTCGACAGTTTGTATGACCCCGAGGATTTGCTCTGGCGCAAAACATGGCGCCAGACTTCACCAACCCACTGGCTGCATGCCGAAGTTGACCAGATTGAGGTAAGCCGGTTCCCGCTTGGCGCCAACCGGACGGTTGATTTGATTGAAGCGGCGGCGCAAAAGTTTTTTCAGCATTTGCGCTCGCGCGATTTTCTGGATGAATTCGTCCAAGCCCGCCCACATGAAGGCCAGGATGAAACGGCGGTGGTCGATCTTTTCTGGTTGGAAGAATTTCAACACCGCTTCTTTGCGTTTGGCCCACAAATTCTGCGCACGGCCGTGGAAGTGCGGTGCCCGTTCTTCGATAAAAGAATGCTGGATTTGATCGGCACGCTGGCACCGGCGCAACGGAGCGCCGACAAACCGCTGCAAAGACTCGCGATCCACGCGTTGCAGCCGATGCTGGCCAGAATCCCTTGGGAACGGACCGGCCTGCCTTTGCTGGCCGGTTGCGGCAAAACCTTTTTGCGCCGGGTCCGCCGGGCTTTGCACCGCAAAGTGCAAACGTTCATCGAGCGCCAATTGAAAACGGCGCCGCAAAAACCTGATGCCGACAAAATGATCGACTACAATGAAATGATTCGGACTTCTCCCGAGTTACAACAGCGGATTGTGGCGATCCTGATCGAACAATGGGAGGAGGGTTCGCGCCTTTTCAATCGCGAAAATCTCCAAACCCTGATCAATCAGCATCTCAGCCGCACGGGAAATTACGCGGAGATAATCGGACGCCTTCTCACCGTGGAGATTTGGTATCGGCAGTTTGCCCGGGTGGCCAAACGGCGAACCCTTGACCATGCACCAATTCAGGAACGCGTCATGCGCCTGGCAGCTTAAAAATTTTAAATTCTTGCATGTTTTATTTTCTACGCCTTGCGTCGTGGTGTCATCATGTTATTCAATTCTTTTGAATTTCTCATTTTCTTCCCGGTCATCGTCGCACTGTATTTCGCAACCTCCTACAAGTGGCGCTGGCTGCTGCTCTTGATCGGAAGCTGCTATTTCTACATGTGCTGGCGGCCCGAATACATTGTCTTGATGATGTTTCCCAGCTTTATTGATTATTTCGTCGCGAAGAAAATGAGCGCCACCCCAGAACTGGCTATCCGCAAAAAATTTTTATGGGTCAGTCTGGTGACCAATCTCGGACTCTTGTTCATTTTCAAATATTTCAACTTTTTCAACGAGAGCTTGCGCGCCCTCTTCACACAGCTCAATTTGGCGTATGCGATACCGGCCGCCAATCTGCTGCTGCCCGTCGGCATTTCCTTTTACACGTTTCAAACGTTGAGCTATACCATCGATGTTTACCGCGGCGCCATCGCGCCGGAGCGCCATCTCGGCAAATTCGCGTTGTACGTCACGTTCTTCCCGCAACTTGTAGCCGGGCCGATTGAAAGATCGAGCCACCTCCTGCCGCAATTGCAGAGTCTGCGCTACAAATTTGACTACACCCGCGTGGTGAGCGGCTTGCAGTTGATGCTCTGGGGTTCTTTCAAAAAGGTCGTCATTGCCGATCGCCTCGCCGTGTACGTCAATCTCGTCTACAACAACCCCGGCGAGTATTATGGCTTGCAGATTGTTTTGGCCACGGCTTTCTTTGCCTTTCAAATCTTTTGCGATTTTTCCGGCTATTCTGATATCGCCATCGGCGCCGCCAAAATTTTTGGCGTGAATTTGATGAAAAATTTTGACAAGCCGTATGCGGCCCGCTCCATTTCCGAGTTTTGGAAAAGATGGCACATCTCGCTGTCCACCTGGTTCAAGGATTACGTTTACATTCCGCTCGGCGGCAATCGCGTGATCAAATGGCGGTGGTATTATAATCTGTTCCTCACGTTTTTCATCAGCGGCCTTTGGCACGGGGCGAATTGGACGTTCATCATTTGGGGCGCGCTACACGGCTTCTACTTGGTGTTCGCCATCATCACGCGGCCATATCGCGACGCCTTGCTCAAGCGCGCCGGCCTGGATGAACGCCCCTTTGCGCTCAAGACCCTGCAGGTCATCTCGACATTCGTGCTGGTGAATTTGGGCTGGCTCTTTTTCCGCGCCAATAATCTGGCGGACGCCATGCTGTTGCTCAAAAACATGTTCACGTTTGTGCCGGCAGCCAGTCTCTTCGACTTGATCACGCCGGGCGCCCTCTTGGGCAATCTGGCGCTGATCATGATTTTGGAAGCCGCGCATGCTTTGGAAAAAGATCGGCCCTTCGTGCTGTCATTATCCGACAAACCCATGTTCGTCCGCTGGCCGGCTTATGTCGCCGTGACGCTCGCGGTGCTCTACTTGTCGACTTCGGCGGCGCAGCAATTTATTTACTTCCAATTCTAAGAACGTGTTTGGAAAAAGCACTGACCGGTCACTTTACTGTCACAAAATGTTCTACAACGCCATCATCTCAAGTGATCGGCCAGTCTCAATAAATCAGGTTTGCAAATGAAACGCTTCCTCTTGAAATTCGCACTTTTCGTGGGCCTCATCTTCACGATTGATTTCGCCCTTTCCCGCCTGCTGGATTTGGGCCGGCCCGAGGATTACGCGGCCTTTGTCGACAGCAAAAAAGCGTACGATGAATTGCCCCAAATCGACATTCTTTTTATCGGCGACTCGCAAACAGCCGATGGTTTCGTGCCGGCGGTCTTTGCCGAAAAATTGGGCGCAACTGCTTTCAATTATGGTGTCTATCAACTGTCGCCTTTCGAAGGATATTTCCTGCTGAAAGATTTGGTCGCGCGCCAGGCGCCGCCGCCGAAATTGGTTGTGCTCGGCACCGACGTGCAAATGTTTCATTATCCCGTGAGCGACGGCAAGTATTCATCGCTGTTCATCAAGAACCCCTTCAATTTGGCGCCGTTGTTTTTGGAGAGCAGCAATTTGGGGGCATTCACCGCCACCGGCCGCAAGAAATATTTGTTTGGCGGTTTGCTCAAAAAGATCACGACGGGCCAGGTTGGCGCCGAAGTCCGGCGCGAAGTCCGGCGCATTGAAAACGGCTATCTGGTGAATGAAAAACATTATTCCGATTACAGCCAATTCGATTGTGAAAAAGATCGCGGTTTTTTCAGCGCGGTTCCCGTCGACCGGCAGAAAGAATATTTCAACAAAACCCTGGCCTATTTGCAACAACAGAACATTCCCGTAGTCATTGCCAATCTGCCGATGCACAAAAAATTTCTCGCCGGCATGCGCTTGAAGCCGGTTTACCAGGAATTTCATGCCGCCATTGCCGGCGCGGAAGCAAAGTATCGCATTAAAGTTTTCAATGCGAATCATGAATTATTGGAGAATGATTTACAGGACGAGGAATTCCTTGATGGTGATCATCTCTGTTATGCCGGCGCTAAAAAGTTTTCTCTTGCCTTTGCCGATTACTTGGCGCAGGCGGGATTCAGTTTCAATACCTTAACCGGCGATACTCGTGAGGGAATCGCCCAAAATCTTAAAAGGAAACAATCATGCGAATACTGATTGCCAGTTCGATCGCTCCGGAAGCGGTGGCGCAATTGCGCATGCACCATGATGTGG
Source organism: bacterium (assembly GCA_022072515.1). Taxonomy (GTDB): domain Bacteria; phylum Zhuqueibacterota; class Zhuqueibacteria; order Zhuqueibacterales; family Zhuqueibacteraceae; genus Zhuqueibacter. The sequence goes on along the minus strand of JAJVHT010000229.1, from coordinate 4,865 downwards.
TTTGCGCGTTTAACGCTTCGGAAGACAAACTCAAAACTCTCGGGCACGACCGTGAAGTGCTCATCTGCCGCAGCGGCGTAACGATTTCGGCCGCCGTGCTGGCGGGCGCGCCCGCTCTCAAGCTCATCATTCGCGCCGGCTCGGGCACGGACAATATCGATCTGAATTATGTCCGCCAGCACGGCATTCAGCTCGAACGCATTCCCGAACCGGGCGCCAAGGCGGTGGCGGAATTGGCGTTTGCGCTCATGCTGGCGCTGGCGCGCAATCTTTTGTACGCCGATCAGGCGCTGCGGCAAGGCCATTTTGCCAAGCACGAATTGAACGGTTATTTATTGCGCGGCAAGGTGCTTGGCATTATCGGCGCCGGCAATATCGGTTCGCTGGTCGGCGAAATGGGTGCGGCGTGGGGCATGAAGGTGCTCGGCTGTGTTGAAAACCCTGCGCCGGCGGTGGCCACGGAGTTGGCGCAAAAACAAATTCGGCTCACCGATTGTCGCGAAGTCATTGCCAAAGCCGATTTTCTGAGCGTGCACGTTCCGCTGACGGCGGCGACTCGCAATATGATCAACGCCGCGGTCCTTTCACAAATGAAGCCGGGCTCGTATTTGATCAACATGGCGCGCGGCGGCGTCGTGGATGAACAAGCGTTGTATCAAGCGCTCACCGAGAAAAAAACAGTGCGCGGCGCCGCACTGGATGTGCATCAGGTTGAAAGAGAAGGGCATATTTCGCCATTGGCCTCCTTGCCGAATGTCATTCTTACCCCACACATCGGCGCCCAGACGATTGACTCGCAACGTGAGATCGGCGGGCGGATTGTGGAGATTATGGATTCTTTTGCGGCCTATGCCATCAGCACCGAACGTAATTTCGCCGTGGCGGCGCCACGGCTTTATCCAGGCCGGCCGGGAGTGGCCTGGCGCGGTTCTGATAGCTTCGCCGATTACCCCCAAACGATTGAAATGAATTTGGCTGCCGTCAAGTGTATTGCCTTTTAGGTGTTATCATGTTGTTCAATTCTTTGCATTTTCTGCTTTTTTTTCCCATTGTCGTGGCCGCGTATTTTCTGCTGCCGTTCAAGTATCGGTGGGCGTTTTTACTCGGCGCCAGCTACTATTTTTACATGTGCTGGAAACCGGAATACGTGCTCTTGTTGCTGGTGTCGACGTTGATCGACTTTTACGCCGGCATTCAAATTGGAAAAGCCGCCAGCCCGCAAAAAAGAAAATTGTTTTTGCTTTTGAGCCTCAGCTCGAATCTCGGCATCCTGTTTCTATTCAAATATTTTAATTTTCTCAATGCCTCGGCCCGTTCGCTTTTTGCTCATTTCAATATCTTTTACAATGTCCCGATGTTTGAGGTGCTGTTGCCCGTCGGCATCTCTTTCTACACCTTTCAAACCATGAGCTACGCCATCGACGTTTATCGCGGCGACCAAAAGCCGGAAAAGCATTTTGGCATGTTCGCGCTGTACGTCACTTTTTTTCCGCAGCTCGTTGCCGGGCCGATCGAACGCTCGACGACGCTGATGCCGCAATTTCATGAACGGCACAGTTTTGATTGGCACCGGACGATCGACGGCTTGAAAATCATGCTGTGGGGGTTCTTCAAAAAGATCGTTATTGCCGACCGCCTTGCCGGCTATGTGAATCAGGCTTATAACGATCCCGCCAATGCGGACGGCATCAATCTGCTCCTCGCCACCTATTTTTTTGCCTTTCAAATTTATTGTGATTTTTCCGGTTATTCGGATATCGCAGTGGGCACGGCGAGAATTCTGGGCATCAAGTTGATGGCGAATTTTGAACGGCCCTATCTCGCCAAATCGGTTGCGGAATTTTGGAAAAGGTGGCATATCTCGCTGTCCACCTGGTTTAAAGATTATCTCTACATTCCGCTCGGCGGCAATCGGGTCGCCAAGTGGAGATGGTGCGCCAATCTTTTCATTGTTTTTCTCGCCAGCGGGCTGTGGCATGGCGCCAACTGGACATTCGTGGTTTGGGGCGCCTTGCACGGTTTCTATCTCGTTTTTTCAATTCTGACCGGCGACGGGCGCAGCAAGCTGCGGCGCGCGCTGGCGCTCGACAGACTGCCGGGCCTCGTGAAAATATCGCAAATACTGATTACGTTTCACCTGGTCCTGCTGGCGTGGATTTTCTTTCGGGCCAATCACTTGTCGGACGCGTTGCTGATTATCGAGAAAATTTCCCTGGCTTTGACCGGCGCCGTTGTTCCGGCGATTGGCAAGCTCATCAACATGCCCGATCTCTTTTTCCTGCTCGCGCTCATCGCGTTGATGAATCTTTACGAGCGCTGCCAGCCGTCGCTGCAGGTGCTTCTAAAACGTCGCCTGGCGACCGTGGCTTTGGCGTCCTTGTTATTCTGGGCCATCGTCGTGTGGGGCGCGTTCAACAATCAACAATTCATTTATTTTCAATTTTAGCCATCGCTATGAAAACGTTCAAACAAGTTGTGCTCGTCCTCGCCATCTTCTTCGCCACCGGTGAAGCCGTGGTTCGGTTGGACAAAAAGTTTCTGTTCTTTCAAGGAAGCCGCTTCGTCGAAGTTTCCACCGAAACCAGGCGCAGCCCGGAGCTTGAGGCGCTGGAACATGGGCAGAGCGTTGCCTCCGCGCGCGATCTGCGGATCATGGTTTTGGGAGATTCAAAACTTTACGGCCCCGGCGTCGAGCTTCAAAAAGTTTTTTCGCAGCAACTCAAAGCCATGCTGTCTGCCGATAAAAGCTTGCTGTACGAAAATATTTTGGTTCTCGACCTCAGCAAGGGTGGCTATAACACCTTGATGAACCGGCTGACGTACTTTGAATACGTCGATAAATTCAAACCTAATCTGGTCATTCTCGGAAACAATTACGAAGACGTTTACGGGAACCAGGATGTTCCGGAGGCGATCAGCAAATCCAATTTGACCATCCACGAGCAAACAACGAAAATTTTCGAGGAGAAAATATCAGGCGAGAATACGCCGGTGTTTCAAAAAGTCCGCGAGACGGTTTACCATTCGAGTCTGCTCGAATTCATCATGGCCGGCTTGAATCTGGAATTGAAGCTGCGCGGCATCGTTGTTCCCGGCAGCGTCTTCCATCATCTGATTTACGAATCCCATCGGGAGGATTACGCGGGCTGGATCAAGGCGCAGAAACATTTGGGCGATATAATTGCGGACTGTCAGCGCAAGGGCATCACGTTGATCGTCTACTCGGCTCCGGAGCTGAACATGTTGGACAATTATGCGCCGTATGCCACCGTCGATCGCAAGCTGGCGGCATTTTTTGAGCGCCGCGCCGTTCCTTATGTCATCGGCGTGTTGCCGTTCAGCGGCATGAATTCATCCGAGCTCGCGCTCTCGCGCTATGATGGCCATGCGAACGCCAAGGGCCATCACATCATGGCGCAGCAAGTTTATTCCGTCATTATCGACATGCTGAGCGGCGAACATAACGCCCGAAAAGTTTCACAACTCAATCGCTACGGTTCTTTGCAAAACGTGGCAGCAAATTTGAAACATTGCTCTCCCCCCACTTCTCTCCTTTCCCGCGTCGAAGATTTTTTAAAGCTCCTGCCGTACGGTCGGCGCAAAAAGTCTATAGACTTACATGAGAAAGCGGCAAGATAAAGCCAGAGCCACGAGTCTCTCCTAAAAAATCCTACCGATCGGGGCGCATGATTTTGTCCAAATGATCCGCGCCGATGACATGGAAATAATGGAAATTTCGCATATAACCGGCGGGGTTATGACTTTGTCCAAATGATCGACGCGCATGACAAGCCTATCAACACCTACTTGAGAAAAGGCAAAAGCGGGCGGCAAGTTTCCAGACAAAGCCGGCACCACTTAAATAACTTTGCCTGGCTACGGCAAACCACCGCCGACAAAATCCTACAATTGCTCTGCACCTGGGATATTGTTAAGTTGATCCCCCAAGAAACGGTCAGCGAATTGGTTGATTAGTTGCGGCGCGACCCCACGGGACCAAATGTATTCGCGCAAGGGCAACGCCCTGAAAAAACGACATCGTTCTCTCCCAAGCTTGGCAAGGGCGGAATATGTTATTCTTGAGAGGCGCGTTGCAGGCATACTGCGCCCATGGCGGGGCGCATCGGCGGTGTTACAAACGACGCTGTGAGGCAATATATTCTTCAGTGAACAAAGGATTGCAAGATTTTTTCTGGTGGGGACTGTTTGGTATAGATGTCAAACTAAGACGTTAACGAACTCAAAAGGGGCGGCTTATAAAAGCTTGGGGCAACGCCCCAAGATAAAGTTTAGTACACGGCATCAAGCGCCAACGGCGCGGAATGACGGGCCGAGATCATGTTTTGTTTCATCCACGCCATTCGATTTCGCCCTTTCAGGGCTTTAAACCGCAGATGGTTTCTCTTTCCCAGGGCGATTGCCCTGGGTTAGTCAATTTTGCCCCTTTCGGGGCATTAGCTTTAAAACATCATCAGCGTTAGCTCGACACGCATGGACTATTGGGGCACGTCCAAACGCGCAATCAAAAACTGGAATAGTGAAAGGAGTTAAAACATAAACCTGCAAAACGTAACCGATCACGCATTACGTGTGCATGGTTTTATTTTTGTAAAATCATTTTCCTCACTTGCCGATATGCGCCGGCCTTCATTCGTAAAATATAAATTCCCGAGCCGACTTCTAACCCGCGATTATCCCTGCCATCCCAATGAATCGATTTGTAGCCAGGCGTTTGGACCGCATCGACCAACTGCCGGACGAGCTGGCCGGCGGCATTGAAAATGCTCAATTGAATGTGGGTGGCCTCCGGCACGGCGTATTCGATCATGGTTTGCATATTGAACGGATTGGGAAAATTCGGGCTT
>JAJVHT010000100.1:4805-18983 GCA_022072515.1 bacterium | reverse complement strand
TTTCCGCAGCCGTTAGCGCTTTTTCCAAGTCGTTGGTGAAAATGGAAGCGCCGAGGCCATATTCGGAATTGTTGGCGAGTTCAATCGCTTCATTAATATCCTTAACAATTTGGATGGGCGCGACCGGCCCAAAAGTTTCGCTGCGCATGAGTTCCATTTCAGGAGTCACTTCGGTAATGACGGTCGGTTCATAAAAAAAACCTTTCGCAAATTGCGGCGGCCGCTTGCCGCCACTTAAAATTTTTGCGCCTTGTTGTTTCGCGCGGCTGACTTTCGCTTCGACTTTTTGGCGTTGGACTTCTCGCACCAGCGGGCCCATATCAACATCCGGCCCCAGCGGATTGCCGAGGCGAAGTTTTTTACTCGTTTCGACCATGCCTTCGATGAATTTTTGGGCAATAGGCTCAAGCACATAAAAGCGTTCGGCAGAAGTGCACACTTGACCGGCATTGAGAAACGCGGCCCATGCTCCCGCGGCCACAGTGATGTCCACATCGACGTCGTCGCAGACGATGAACGGATCGTTGCCGCCCAGCTCGAGATGCGTTTTTTTGAGCTGCTGCGCCGCGAGCACGGCGATGTGCCGGCCGGTCTCGACACTGCCGGTGAACGCGATGAGATCCGTGCCTTTGGCAGTGACGAGCGGCTCGCCGCATTCTTTGCCGAACCCTGTTACAATATTGACGACGCCTGGCGGGAGATGATCAAAGATTTCTGCGAGTGCCAGCGTCGACAGCGGCGTGTATTCGGAAGGTTTGATGACGACGGTATTGCCGGCGGCCAACGCCGGTGCAACTTTCCATCCTAATAAAAGGAGAGGATAGTTCCACGGCACAATCGCGGCGACGGTGCCGTACGGCTCTTTGCTGATGTAGCTGAGCTGATGCTCGAACACCGGCGCGACAACACGGCCTTTTTGATCGCGGCCGATTTCGGAGTAATATTCAAAACACGAGGCCACCCATTCCACTTCGTCGCGATTTTCGATCAGCGGCTTGCCGCCTTCGAGCGTCATGAGTGTCGCGAAGTCTTCGCTTTTCGCGCGCAGCTTGTGCGCGACTTCGCGGAGCATTTCTTTCACGTCCAGACTGCCCAGCTTGCGCCAACTCTTGAAGGCGGCGTTGGCAGCAGCCACGGCTTTTTCCGCATCCGCCGCGTTACCGCGCGGCACGGTAGCGATGATTTCTTCTGTTGCCGGGTTGATGACATCAAAACGTTGTTGGGTGGCGCTGTCGACGAATTCGCTATTGATCCACATTTGGGTGCGCATGAAATACTCCGAAGCTTCGATTAAGTATTATGGCATTTAAAAATGCTTTTGGACGCGGATGACGCTGATTTTTGATCCGTTTTCTGATAAATTTTTTGCGACCTAACCCATCGCCAATATAACCGAAAAACGTAAAATTGTCAAGCCGTGATTAGCAGCGTCAGTAAACAAGAAATAGCCGCCCGGGCACGGCAACTTGGAAGCGAATATCAAAAATGCCCGGGCGGTAACTTGCAGGATGATTTGGCAATTTCTCACGCTTTTCGTATATTGGCTTAAAATAAAATTCATGTTTGAAAATGGCGATGGCAAATCATTCTGTTGAGCTGCTCACACATCATAACGGCAAAAATTTTTATAATCCTTACCCGGGCTTTCAAAATCGCGGGTTCCGTGATTTTTTAAAATGGCAGCGGGACCGCCGGAACGGCAAAGCCCCGGTGAAACCGGGACATTACGATTTCAAAATTTCACCAAACGACGGCCAATTACTGCGCGAGAATCGTGCGCAATTTACCGTGACGTGGATCGGGCACGCCACGACGCTGATTCAATTGGCGGGAAAAAATATTTTGACCGATCCGGTTTTTTCGCCCCGTTGTTCGCCGGTTTCATGGCTGGGGCCGCTGCGAGCCACACCGCCGGTGCCGGCATTCGAGTATCTACCATCGATTGACCTGGTGTTGCTTTCACATGATCATTATGATCATCTCGACGCGGCCACGATCAAGCGGCTCGGCAATCGGCCGCAGTATTTCGCGCCATTGGGCGTTGGAAAAATTTTACAGGGTTGGGGCATTGCGCAGGAGAGAATTATCGAGTTGGATTGGTGGCAAGATCGCGAGTGGAACGGTTTGCAATTGCATTGCACACCGGCGCAACATTTCTCCGGACGCGGCTTGCACAATCGCAACGGGACGTTGTGGTGCGGTTGGGTGGTCGCGAGCCAGCGGCAGCGCGTGTATTTTGGCGGCGACTCCGGATATTTTCCCGGCTTCCAAGCCATCGGTGAAAAATTCGGTGGCTTCGATTTGGCGATTTTGCCGATCGGCGCTTATTCGCCGCGCTGGTTTATGTCCGGCGTCCACATGGATCCCCGCCAGACCGCCCAAGCCTTCCTCGAGGTTCATGCGGAAAAGATGCTGGCGATTCATTGGGGCACCTTTGATCTTGCCGATGAACCGCTGGATGAGCCGCCGCAACTGTTGCGTGCAGCGGCAGATGCGCTTGGCATCGCTCCCGGCCGCGTGTGGATTTTTCAGCCTGGCGAAACCCGGGTGGTGGCGTAGGTTTTGTTTATATCGTAATCGTCCGGCTGCACTGTTGTGCTTATTGAATGAAATAGGGTGGTACCGAGAATGACTCAGCTTGGGATTAAACAAGTCGCCGCCCGGGCGTTTTGATGCGCGCACGTAAGTTACAGCGCCCGGGCGGTTGCCGAAAATTTGTTGCCGAAAAATTTTTCTTGCTTTTTCAAAAAAAAATCGACATACTGATTTCACTTGATTCTGGTTGTTCAAGACTTCTGCTCGCACGATAAACTTCGACGATTAACCTCTGCGATTCTTTAACCAATAACGCTGTTGAAGTACTGGCGTCGCTTTGCCGTGTTTTTTACGCCATGGTTTTAAAATAAGGAGATGATTGACAACCGACATGTCGAATTATACGGCCAGTGAGTTAATGGTGGTCCGCGCCGCGCGCGAGTTGAAAGACGGTGATGTTGTTTTTGTCGGCATTGGTTTGCCGAATTTGGCCTGTAATTTGGCCCGGCTGACCCATGCGCCGAATCTGGTCTTGATTTATGAATCCGGCGCGATTGGCGCGATGCCGGAACGTCTGCCGGTATCCATCGGCGACCCGGCGTTGGTTGCCGGCGCGCTCTCGGTTTGTTCTCTCCCTGAAGTTTTTTTGAATTATCTGCAAGGCGGCCGCATTAGCGTCGGCTTTCTTGGCGGCGCGCAGATTGACCGCTATGGCAATATTAACACCACGATTATTGGCGGCGATTATCATCACCCCAAAGTGCGTTTGCCCGGCAGCGGCGGCGCTTGTGAAATCGCCATTCTCGCCCAAAAGATCCTCATCATTACTCCTCTCAAAAAACGTAATTTCCCCGAACGTGTTGATTTTATAACCAGTCCCGGTTTTCTCAACGGCGGCAATGCCCGCGAGCAAATGGGCATCACGGCGCAAGGCCCGGTCGCCGTCGTCACCGATTTGGGTGTTTTTCATTTTGATCGCGTCACGCGCGAAATGATTCTTACCGCTTTGCATCCCGCCGTCGAGAAAAAATCGGTGCAGGAGAACATCGGCTGGGAGGTGCGTTATGCCGATGATTTGCACACCACGGAATTGCCCACCGCAGAGGAACTGCGCATCATTCGCGAAGAGTTGGATCCGCAGCATATTTATATTTGATTGCGACGTAAGCAGTAAAGCGTAAAACTCAAGACGGCAGAATTTTTACTGCCGGATTTTTCGACACGGAGGAGAGGTTTATGTTCGCCGGAAAAAGTTGGGATGAGTGGATTCGGCAATACGCCCAGAGCCACCAAAACCCCGCCAATCGCTTTTGCCACACCCTGGGTATTCCGCTGATTGCGGTGTCGATACTGCTGCTCGCGGCCGCGCCGTTGGTGAATAATTTATGGAAAGTTGCGGCCGCCATGTTCATCGGCGGCTGGATTTTCCAATTCGTCGGGCACGCGTTTGAGGGTAAACCGCCAGAGTTTTTTCGAGACTGGCGTTTTCTGTTTGTGGGCCTGCGTTGGTGGGCGGCAAAAATGCGCGGACGCGCTTGAAGCTTGGCGCAATTATCATATCGTTTCATTGCAAATTTTAAATTGGAAATTTTCAATTTAAAATTGTAACAAGAGACGGATATTTTTCTGTGAAGTCAATCTCAAAATCCTTCACGACGGAGGGCAGTATGGAACAATTGGTAAAACGATCGCTGGCGCTGTTCATGGTCGCGGCCTTGCTCTGTGGCGGTATGGCGAGCGCCGGCACGACCGGCAAACTGGCCGGCGAAGTGAGAGACAAGCAGACGAAAGAGCCGGTGCCGGGCGTTAACGTCGTGCTGGAAGGCACGACGATTGGCGGCGTCACCGATGCGAATGGGCGTTATTTTATTCTGCTCATCGCGCCGGGCACGTACAGCCTCTCGGCCTCGATCATCGGCTATCAGACGGTTAAAGTGACGAACGTGAAAATTAATGTTGATCTGACAACGACCGTCAATTTCGAGATGTCGCAACAAACGCTGCAGATCGGCGAGAAAATCGAAATCGTCGCCGAGCGGCCGCTGATTCAGAAAGACGGCGTGACCACCATGCAGGTCACCGAGGCCGAAGCCGTGAATAACATGGTGGCCGACGATTTCAAAGATGCGCTGACGCTGAATTCTGGCATCACCACGGCGCCGTTGCGCGATGGCGCGTTTTCGAGCAACAACGAAAGCACGGAAGGATTGTATTTCGTGCGCGGCGGCCGCGGCAACGAGTTGGCGGTGCTGGTGGACGGCATGTCGGTGCGCGACGGCATTACCGGCGGCCTCGGCACGGAGATCGCCAACTCAGCCATTGAAGAATTGCAACTGATCAGCGGCAATTTCAATGCGGAGTATGGCAACGCGTTGAGCGGCGTGCTCAATCTCGTCACCCAGGAAGGCGGGCGCAAAACTTCGTTTCGCGTGCGCGGCCTCACGGATGCGCTTTTCGGAAAATCGACCGGCGACTATACGTTTGCCGAGCGCGATCATCTCATTGAGACGAAAGGCATATTGGACCGTTCCAACTGGGGAACGTATCAAGGCGAGTTCAGTCTTGGCGGGCCGCTGCCGCTGATGAAAAGTGGCAAGCTGAAATATTTTGTCACCGGTGAATATGCGCAAAGCGACGGCTATATCGGCGTTTTACAAAATGAATTTTCCCGGCGCGGCACCGCCAAATTGACTTTGGCGCCGACAACGCAGCATAAGCTCGCCTTGACCACGAATTTGAACAGCGAAGATTTGCAAATTTACGAACACTTGTTTGCGCATGACGAGCTGATCGAAGTTAGAGCGCCGGGTGATACCGTGCGGACGCCTCCCAATTATGTCGGCAACGATCGTTTCAGCACGCGCAACGTGCAGGGGTTGATGGCCTGGACGCACACCTTGAGCAGCAAGGCGTTCTACGAGTTGAAGGCGCAATATTTCTCGCGCCGGTTTTATGATCGCGTGAAAGATGACCCGCTGGATTATAGCCTGCTGACCTACAACGATGCGGAAGATTTTGTTGCCTCCGGCGACGACCCGGTTTATCTGAAACAGGAAGACCGGTTGTTGCAGGCGAAATTGGATTTCACCTGGCAGGCCGACATCAACAACAATATCAAAGGTGGGCTGGATTTTGCGAAACGCCGGATTTGGCGCAAGCAGTTGCTGGCGGAAGGCGATATTCAAAATACTCGCGTCGACCAATACACGATTTATCCGGTCGAGGCCGCCGCGTATTTGCAGGATAAGATGGAATTCAAAGATCTGGTGATCAACGTCGGCCTGCGGCTGGATTATTTTGATCCGCGTGACAGCGTCGCGGTGGTGCCAAACCAGCCGTTGGGCAAGCGGCAACTGGCCGATAAAACTTTGCGCTTAAGCCCGCGCGTCGGCTTCGCACATCCGATATCCGAGCGCGCCAATCTGCATTTTTCTTACGGCCATTTTTATCAGGTGCCGGAGTATAACAAACTCGCGTTCAATCGCCGGCGTTTTGTCGATATCTTTCGTCCAACGCTCGGCTTCGCGGGCCTCAAGCCGCAGCGCACGATTGCGTTTGAAGTCGGCTGGGATCAGCAGCTCACGGATTTTCTCGCGCTGACGGTAACCGGCTATTATAAGGATTATGAGAATCTGGTTTCAACCGATCCATATCCGAACGCGCGGCCGGCCGCGGTCACTTATTACGTCAATCAGGATTTTGCCAATTCACGCGGCGTCGAGTTGAATCTGCGCACGCGCCGCACCAATCACATCGCATCGTATTTCAGTTACACCCTTTCCCGCGCGGAAGGCAACAGTTCCAACCCGCTGGATACGCGCAATGATTTGCTGGCGCGCCCGCCGCGCGTGCCGGTGAAAGAGCTGATCGTTTTGAACTGGGATCGTCCGCACGTGTTTAATTTTAACCTCGATTTCCGTTATGCCGGCGGCCAAGGACCGTTGCTTTGGGGCTCGCGGCTGTTGGAAAATTTTGGGGTGAATTTAACCGGGCGCTTTGAAAGCGGCCTGCCGTATACGCCGACGGACAGCCGCGGCCAACGTATCGCGGATGAGAACAGTGCGCGCGCGCCGTCGACTTGGCAGCTCGATTTGCGCGTCGACAAATTGGTTAATGTGGCCGGCATGAAACTTGGGGTGTTTACCGAGGTCAGCAATCTCACCAACCGCCGCAACATTGTCAGTGTTTTTACCGACAGCGGTTTGCCGAATGATTCAACCGACCCCGGTTACTCGCCGCAGGGCGAACGCGATCCGTACAACATCGGCCCGCAGCGCAATATCCGATTTGGATTTGAGCTGAATTATTAAAAAGTTTGCCGGTTAGCTGGCTCACCGGTTTGCTGGTTGCTGAACTGGCAAACGAGCGAGTTGGCCAGCATTTTTCATAAACAGGAGGCGAGTGATGCGTTTCAAAAAATTTGGTGCCTTTTTCGCAATTTTGTTGATGTTGCCGAGCGCCAATACGATTTTCGCGCAGCAAAAAAGGGAAGGCAAAGCCGAAAAAATTCGGCGGATTCTGCAAAATAATGTCTTGACCAAAACGTCGTCATTCAAAGACCGCAAAACCGGCGTGATGGACAACGGCCAAATGGCGGTTTATTACGATAACAACGGTTTCATTGGCGACCGCAATTACACCCGCAGCCTCGAGTGGCCGGCCGGCTCGTTGAATTATCTCGTCTGGCAGATCGGCATCCTTTTTGGCGCGGTGACAGCCGACGGCGATACGATTTGCAGCGAATCTTATAACGATATTTCGGACAATCAATTCAATCCCGAGCCGGGTTTCGATAATCCGAATTTTGTGTGGGATATTTTGGAAACGCCGATTGTGGCGCGCAGCGATTTGCTGCAGAGCTATGCGCCGCAATGGCAAGGTTTGTGGCCGGGTCTGGATGGCCGCGCTCTCGATCCTGAAGAACTGCTGCGGTTTGGCCGGCAGGAAACCTATTGGGTGATGCGCGACAACAATGATTCTGAGGTCAGCCCGACGACGCCACTGAATCTCGAAGTCATTGGGCGGTTGATCGAAATTAATTCGAGCCTGACCAAGGATTTTGTTTTTGCCTTTTATACAGTCAAAAATATCGGCACGCAAACACTCCGCAATTGTCGCTTCGGCGTCCTGGTCGATAACGACATGCCGGCGCTGGTCGGCGCGGAGTTTGAAGACGATGACGATGGATTTATTCGCGATTTGAATCTCGCGTATGCGCGCGACAGCGATAACTTTTATGCCTCGCGCCCGGGTCTCAATATCGGCCAGGCGGCGACGAAGTTTTTGCGCAGCCCAAAAGTCAATGGCAAGGAACTCGGACTTACCGGCTGGTCGACTTTCGAGTACGGCGACATGCCGGCGGAAGGCGAATTTTTTCTTGATGAAAACGGCCCCATCGCCGGCGGGCCGCAATTCAAGAGCCGCGATCATGCGCAGTATGCCTACATGCAGCCCGGCCTGTACATGAAACCGCGTTTGAACACCGATGTCGGTTACATCATGAGCAGCGGCGATTTTACGCTGGCGCCGGGTGAAACGGTGGAGCTTGGCGTTGCCTTTATTGCCGCGCCGAATTTTGAAGCCCTGCTGCGCAACGCCAGCGCCGCGCAGCGCGTGTTTGATAATAATTTTATCGGGCCGACCGCGCCGCGGGCGCCGGCAGTTACGGCGGTGCCGAGCAACAAATCCGTCACGCTTTACTGGCCCGCCGATCCGACGGAAACCTCGACAGATGCTTTGACCGGCCGCGCCGACTTTGAAGGCTATCGCATTTATCGCAGCGAAGATAAAGGCCAGACCTGGGGCGAAGCGACGGATAATGTGGCCGTTTATCCCAACGGCGTTTTGCCGGTGGCGGAATATGACGTTATCAACTCGCCCGGCCAGTTGGCGGCAATCGTCGTGGCGCATTCGAATCAGGTTTCGCAAGCGAGTATCATCAGCGAAGGGCTGGCCGACGGCTCGCAGTCCGGTGATGCCGAGGGCGTCGATAATTCGACGTTCTTTTCCAATGATAATTTTCAAATTATTTTTGACACCGACAGCTCGTTTCAGGTGTTAAATTCGAGCCAGGGCACGCTGCTGAATTATCTCGGCGACTTGGCGACAGCCGTCGGTTTCACGGTGTTGGATGAACAGTGGACGCGGCTTGATAATAATATTGATGACACGCACGGCGTTTTTCGCGCCGGGTCGCATATTTATGTGACCGGTATGTATGCGACTATCGAGGGCTCGCCGCAAAAAGGCGATGTGTTTACGATCGATCAACGCAAAAACGAACCCGGCAAAAACGTCGGCTTGGCGCATGCGTGGAAAGATCCCAACACCCTCATCAACGGTTATGAATACTGGTACACGGTGACGGCGTATGATCGCGAAGATCTCGCGCTCGGCGTGCCGGTAAATGAGAACCGTCCGGCGACTGTCGCCGATGCGTTCACCGACGATCAAACGGTGTCAGTGGTGCCGCAGGCGCCGCCCGCCGGTTTTGTCGCGGCGGCTATTGATTCCGGCGCCACCAAAAATATTTTTACCCACAGCGCCGGCAATGCCGACCTCAGCAGTTTCGGTTTGCAAATCGTCGATCCGCGCAAGCTGAAATCGACGAAATATGAAATCAGTTTTACCGTGACCGACAGCGATAAAACTTTCACTGTCACCGATATCGGCGCCTCGAACAAACCCGAACTGCTCAAGAATCAGCCGTTTTATGACGCGCAGTTCGATAATGCCGCGCTCTTTGACGGCCTGCGCTTGCAAGTGACCGATGTCGAGTTCAACATCAATGTGGATAAATCAACGCAAACCGTTCATGCCGGCGATGAGGCGCTCGAGCTGAATACGGATTCGATTGAGCCGCGCGCCGACGCCAACGATCACGATTTTCTTTTCAAATTCGTGCAAGGCCCGGAAGACTCGGCGAACTTCAGATACCTCTACACCGACTGGGACACCGGTGTGCCGGTGAAAGCGCCATTCTTCGTTCTCGATCTTGCCACCGGCGACACCCTCACGGTGGAGATTCATGACACGCGCGACGATGAAGGCGATGCCGACGGTGCGTATGATGTGTCAGAACGCATTGCCATCGGCGATACCAAATACATGGGAAGCGGCGAGTGGGAAGCCAGCACATATTCGTATCGTTTCGGCTTTGCCGGCAGCTACGCGGCGGGCACGGAATTTAAACTGGTAACCAACAAACCTTTGACGGCAACCGACCGCTATCAGTTCAGTACGACGGCCGCGAATATCGACGCCGCGCAAGCGAAAAGCGATCTCGACAAGATTCGGGTCGTGCCGAATCCGTTCGTCGTCGCCTCCGGTTTCGACACGGTGCGCGATCGCCATGAGATTCACTTCACGCGCTTGCCGCTGCAATGCACGATCAAAATTTTTACGCTGACCGGTGAATTGGTGCGCACGCTGCAGCATCAAAGTGAGGTGAGCAGTTCGAGCGATGAGCGATGGGATTTAAAAACCGAGTTCGGGAGTGAGGTGGCGTACGGTGTTTATCTGTATCACATCGACTCCGCTGCCGGCAAGAAAATGGGCAAGCTTGCCATTATGCGTTGAGGTAGTCCCCGCCCCTGATGGGCGGCTGTTGTAATTCACTGTTTGATCTTTCAACAATGCCCCGCAAGGCAGGACTACAATACTTGCAATGGAGAAATTGGCTATGAAAAAAATATTCTTGCTCGCTGTGACGCTCGCGCCGTTTTCATTGTGGGCGCAATTTTCCACGTCGACTGAAGGCTTCAATAATAATGGCACTCGCGCCGGCCAGTTTTTGAAATTGGCGGTCGGCGCGCGGGCGAGTGCGATGGGTGAATCATTCGCCGCTGTCGCCAACGATGCCTCGGCGTTGTTTTGGAATCCCGCCGGCATTGGCAATTTGAAAAATCTGGAAGTGCATCTCACCCACGTCAATTACCTGCTCGATATCCGCTTTGATTTTGCCGGCCTGGTCGTGCCGATGGGCAGCGGCAATCTCGGCTTCAGCGCGGCCGTGCTCGGGATGGATGACGAGCACGTCACCACGCTTGCCGATCCGGATGGCGAATCGGGGATCACGTGGAATGCGAGCAGCTTTGCAGTCGGCCTGACGTACAGCCGCGCCATCACCGATCGTTTTTCTGTCGGCCTCACCGGCAAATATATTCAGGAAAATCTCTTTAATTCCTCCGCGAACACGATGGCGCTCGATATCGGCAGCTTGTACAACACCGGCCTGCGCGGCATCAAGATCGGCATGGCGATGAGCAACTTTGGCGGCAAGATGAAACTCGGCGGCCGCGATCTCACCCAAAAAGACGTTGACGCTGATCCGGGCGTCGGCGGCAACATTGGCCAATCCGCCGATTTGGTGGTGAACTCATGGCCGCTGCCGCTCAATTTCCGCGTCGGCCTGTCGGTGGACGTTTTTCGCAACGAGTCGAGTGGACTCATTATGGCCGCCGATTTCAACCATCCGACCGACGCCGACGAGCGATTGAACTTCGGCGCGGAATATTCTTTTTCCAACCGCCTGTTCCTGCGCGGCGGGTACAAGCTGAATTATGACGAAGAATCCTACACGTTTGGCGGTGGCTTGAATCTGCCGATTACGAATTATAATTTTATGCTGGACTACTCGTTCAACGAGTTTGGCATTCTCGGCGAGACGCATCGCTTCTCGCTGGGCTTCAAATTGTAACGGTCACTCGAGGAGGAGGGAAGCCGGGGCGCTGTCGCAATGATGGCGCCCCGCAGTCTTTTAGAATTGTTTTGATTCCGCAAAACGTCTTTATCATAAATAAAAATCCCACAGCGCATAACGTTCTGCGGGATTTCCTTTTCGTGGGTGAAATTTTATAAAAGCTGAAAACGATCTACCCGACAATGTCCTCGCCGCCATCGACGCCGATCACGTTTCCCGTGACCCATTGCGCGCGTGCATCAGTCATCAGCGCCATGAACTTCGCGATGTCTTCCGGCGTGGTGAGGCGGCGGCTCGGATTGCGTTCTTGCGCCACCGCGACCATCTTGTCATTGCCGGGTATTTTGCGCAAGGCGGGGGTGTCCGTTACGCCGGCGCGGATGGAATTGGCGGTAATGCCTTGCGGCGCCAGCTCAAGCGCCAGTTGGCGAATATGCGATTCGAGCGCCGCTTTAGCCGCTGAAACCGGGCCATAATTCGGCCAAACGCGCGTGCCGCCGGAGCTGGTCATTGCAAAAATACGGCCGCCGTGTTTCATCATCTGCCGGCGCAGCAAATCTTGCGTCCAGTACACGAGACTGTTCGCCATCACATCGAGCGTCATTTCCATTTTCGCTTTATCGACTTCATCGGCGGTATTGGCGGCGACATACATTTTGAGACTGCCGAAGGCGAGAGAGTGCATGAGGACGCGAATCGTGCCCTCGGCTCCCATGTCCGCTTTCATTTTGTCCAAAGCTTCGCCACGTTTCTCCTCATCGGCGGCATTAATATTGAAGAAAATTGCCTGCCGTCCCGTCGCCTGGATCTTTTGCATGACTTCTTCCACCAGCGGCATGGTCGCCTTGCGGTCGAGATGCACGCCGAAAATGTTAAAACCGGTTTTGGCCAATTCAACTGCTGCCGCGCCGCCGAAACCGGAAGACGCGCCGAGAATTAACGCCCAATCACTTTTGCTGCTCATAGCTATCTCCTTTTTAGAAATACCTCATGTTTACATTTTCTTCAGATCAGTTGTTGTAAATATAAAAATTTAAATTTCACCCGCAAGGGTTTTGTCGCGAAAACTTACTTGATTTTTCCTGGTTTTTTACGTATTTTTTGTTTGAGAAAGGACGAAAGCACAAGGTTTGGTTATGGTGGAAGCCCAGTTTTATACGCGCTCGGCGAATAACAAAGTGGTTTGCACTTTGTGTCCGCGTTATTGTGAAATTGGCGAGGGCCAGACCGGATTTTGTTTTGTCCGAAAAAATGAGGGGGGAACGCTCTATGCGCTCGCCTACGCCAATCCCTACGCCGTTCATATTGATCCCATCGAAAAGAAACCGCTCGCGCATTATCTGCCGGGCACGCGCATTCTGTCGATCGGCACTGCCGGCTGCAATCTCGGTTGTAAATTTTGCCAAAACTGGGATATTTCCAAAGCGAAGTACGACCACGGCCGGACGTATCAATTTACGCCCGAACAGGCGGTCGCCGAAGCGCTGCAGCATGGCTGTTCGAGCCTCGCTTTTACCTACAACGATCCGGTGATCTGGGCCGAATATGCGATTGACCTCGCCAAGGGCGCGCATGCGTTTGGCCTCAAAACAGTGGCAGTTACCGCCGGTTATATCACGCCGGAAGCGCTGCCGCGATTTTTTGATCATATAGACGCCGCCAATGTCGACCTCAAAGGCTTCACCGAAAATTTTTATCGCAAAATTTGTTTGGCGCATCTGGCGCCGGTTTTGGAAACTTTAAAAACACTGAAACGCCGCGGCACGACTTGGTTTGAACTAACCAATTTGATCATTCCGACGCTCAACGAGGCGCGTGAGGAAATTCGCGACATGTGCTTGTGGATTCTCGATAATCTCGGGCCGGAGGTGCCGCTACATTTTACCGCTTTTCATCCCGACTTTAAGCTGATGCATTTGCCGCCGACTGCTGAAAAAGTTCTCGAAGCGGCGCGGCTGCTGGCGATGGATATTGGTTTGCATTATGTCTACGTGGGAAATGTGCATACGAAAGAAGGTAACAATACCTATTGTCCAAAATGCAAGACGCTGATCGTGCGCCGCAATTGGCACTTGGTCCACGAGATCAACTTGAAGAACGGTAGTTGTCCTGGTTGCGGACACAAAATACCGCTTGTTGAAAGCGACCCCGCGCAGCGCCGCAATCGGGCGGCGCCGCTTTACGAAGTGCTGGCGTGACACGCGCGTTTTAACGTTCGCCGATCAGGACGAAAGAAATACTGGCATGAAAATTATAAAAGCCAAGATTCACCAAATTTTGCTGAAGCCGCAAGCGCCTCGAAAAGGCTTGCACTTTACCGGGAAAATAGATGCCGGCACGCTGATTTTGCGTGAACCGAAAAAACGATAATTCACAAACGGAGGCAGTTTATTATTCACCCGCATTCGAAAGAGCGTGCGGCGTTGGTGGGAGCGCTGCGAATAAATATTAAAGAGGCGGAATAACGATGGCCGGTGACGCCACAATCAATACCATGACCAATGCGGGGACGACGAAGACAGCGCTACGCGCGCCGAAAGCGCGGCTCTTGCTTGTCGATAGCCAGAGTGAATGGTCGGGGCGCGTGAATCAGGTGTTGTGTGAAAACGGCATTGAGCTGGACGTTCTCGCGTCGGCACATACGGCGCTGAGCTTTTTGCAATCGCGGTTTTTCGATGCCCTGCTTCTGGAAGTGCCGCTGCCGGATATGCCGGCGCCGCAAATGGTGGCGATCACGCGCAATCGATTTCCATTTTTACCCGTCATCGTTTTGGCCGAAGAGAGCGGGATGCCGGAAGTGGTGAGCGCTCTCCAGGCCGGGGCGTTTCATTTCATCCCCTCGAATTTTGAGCCGCGTCAAGCTCTCGGCGCCCTCAGAAAAATTTTAGCATTACAGAATGAGCCGACGACGCTTTCCCGCGCCCTGCCGGATTTGAAGCAAA
>JAJVHT010000100.1:2165-4705 GCA_022072515.1 bacterium | reverse complement strand
GCCGGGGCGTTTCATTTCATCCCCTCGAATTTTGAGCCGCGTCAAGCTCTCGGCGCCCTCAGAAAAATTTTAGCATTACAGAATGAGCCGACGACGCTTTCCCGCGCCCTGCCGGATTTGAAGCAAACCATTCAATTCAGCCTGCCCAGCACGCTGGATTATATTACCGGCGCCGCGGCGCATCTCACCGAAACTCTCGTTCGGTTTGGCATTATCACCGTCGAAGAGTTGAACATCAAAATCGCGATTGTCGAAGCTTTGACCAATGCGATGGAACATGGGAACGGCTTCGATATGAATAAGCTTGTCAAAGTTGAAGCGAAATTTCTTGAGAATAAAGCCGAAATCAAAATTACTGATCAAGGCCGGGGATTCAATCATCAAAAATTGCCGAATCCCACCGCTCCGGAAAATCTTTATAAACCTCGCGGCCGCGGTATTTATATGATGCACCGGTTGATGGATGAAATCCACTTTAACCGCCGCGGCAACAGCGTGCGCCTGGTGAAGTACCGGCGGCCGGCCAAACTCACATCGCCATAACTCATCCAAACAATTCCTGCTCTTACTTATACTCGTGCTCTGGCCCGTTTTTCGATTAAATAAAAGCGAGTGCGATGAGGAGAAAGAGTACGAGTATGAGCTGGTCAAAAAAATATGCAAACGTTAAGGAGGCAGAAACATGTCATTTGTCGCAGAACTGGAACCGCAAAATCTCTGGAAACATTTTGACGAGATTCTCAAAATTCCGCGCGGCTCGAAGAATGAGCAAAAAATGCGTGAGTATGTCATCGGCATCGCGCAAAAGCATGGTTTGAGTTACAAGCAAGACAAGGCCGGCAATGTCGTCGTGCGCAAACCGGCGGCGCCGGGCCATGAAGCCGCACCCGCGACGGTGCTGCAAAGCCATTTGGATATGGTGAATGATAAAAATTCCGAGATCCAACATAATTTCGATAAAGACGCCATTGTGCCGCAGCGCGAGGGCGATTATGTGAAAGCGACGGGCACGACGCTGGGTTCGGATAATGGCATCGGCGTGGCGTCGGCCTTGGCGCTGTTGGAGTCGCGCGATATCGCGCACGGTCCACTGGAGTTGCTGTTCACCGTTGATGAAGAAACCGGACTCACCGGCGCGACCGAACTGGCGAAAGATTTGTTGACCGCCAAACGGCTGATCAATTTGGATACGGAGGAAGAAGGCGCCTTGTACGTCGGTTGTGCCGGAGGGGCGGGAACGGATATGGTGCTGCCGCTGACGCCGACCAAGGTCACCAAAGCGATGGCAGCGGTGGAAGTGAAATTGACAGGCCTGCACGGCGGCCATTCCGGCGTCGATATTCATTTGCAGCGCGGCAATGCGACCAAGCTGTTGGCGCGCGCTTTATATCGCGTGATGAACGAATTTAAATTTCGTTTAGCCAGCATTGCCGGCGGCAATAAGCATAACGCCATTCCACGCGAAGCCTTTGCCACCGTGGTGTTGCCCAAAAAGCAAGCACAGAAATTTGCGGAAGCGCTCGCGCAACAATTTGCCGAGATTCAGGCCGAGTATAAAACGGTCGAGCCCAACATGCAGTTGACGGTTGTGCCGACGAAAGCGAAACGCATGTGGGACGGCAAAAGCACGAACAAAGCTATTGCGCTTTTGCATGCCTTGCCGCATGGCGTGATGAGCATGAGCAATGATATTCCCGGTCTCGTTGAAACCAGCACCAATCTGGCGGTCGTCACCAGCGGCAAGAACAAGCTGATGATTCATTGCAGCACCCGTAGCTCAGTGGCCGCGGCGTTGCAGGCAACCCGTGACCGCATCCGCGCCATGGCCGATTTTGCCGGCGCCAAAGTGAAGGAAGGCGACGGTTATCCCGGGTGGAAACCCAATCTGGATTCGGAAGTTTTGAAGGTGAGCAAGCACGTTCATCAAGAGCTTTTTGGCGCCGAACCCGCGGTCAAAGCGATTCACGCCGGCTTGGAGTGCGGCATCATCGGTGAGAAATATCCCGGCATGGACATGGTGTCGATGGGCCCACAAATCGAATTTCCGCATTCGCCCAGCGAGCGGGTGAAAATCAGCTCAGTGGCGAATTATTACCGGCTGTTAGTGAAGACATTGGAACGGCTGGCGGCGTAACCCCGTTGGCCCAACAGGGTTTTTGATCATAAACACGAAATCTTAATTTACTGAATACTGCCCAGACGAACTGCCTGGGTTACTGCAACGGAGCTTGGTAATCCACCCCAAGCTCCGTTCTTTTTTGTGCTGACGACCAGCGCCAGTCCGATGGTTCTTTACACAAGCCGATTTTCACCGGATTGTTTTCGATATATTCAATCACCCGCCAGAACCTCTGCTCATCACGAATCCAATGGTCATACGATTCGATCTGCCAAAATTTGCCGTTTCTGTCGAGAATTTTGTTGGCTTGCTTTGAAGTGTGGCTTTTTAGCGCGTGATAAATGCGAGGTAGTCCGACAAGATTCAAGTTGGTGTTTTGTTTGTAATCCGGCGGTGTGTAACCCAATCGGCCCGACTGGGC
>JAJVHT010000100.1:0-2065 GCA_022072515.1 bacterium | reverse complement strand
CTCTTCACGATAGCCGGAATTAAACGCCGGCTGACCGCAACATGTTTGCGCTGCATCGTATGTTAATTTCACGCCGAGCCGGCGCAACACCTTTGCCATGGCCATGCCGATTTCAGGATAAACCTGATCCACCAGGCAGGGAATGAAGAGGGAAACAGTTGAAAATTTAAAAGGCGTCATGGTCACAACCCAACCTTTCAAAAAAATTCAACGCTTGCGTTTGGGGGTCGTGAACAAGCCGATGATCGCCACAAACACCGCCGAACCGATGATCGACCAAATGATGGGAAAGCGCTTGGTGCCGAGGCTCAAGGTGAAGATTTCCGGCAAATCCAATTTTTGCGCGAGCCACATGCCGATCACGGCGCCGGCAAAACCGATGGCAATCGAGACGAGACAGCCGCCGCGCGAGTAACCGCTGATGGCTTGCCCCAATGCGCCGCAGATTCCCGCGACTGCAAGTAAAATGAGAAAATCAACCAAACCCATATTCTTCTCCTTCCTTAAAAAATAAAATTGTGCACGCCAGCATAATTTTTCACACATTGACCTTGTCAAAATACAGAAACGCTGCCAAATTGTCCACAACTTTTTTTTGCCCTTTGCAAGAAAGAAGAAAAATTCGTGAACGGATGGCATTTTGAGACGGTCCGTCCGAAAGATAAAACGGGAGCTGTAACCTTCTCTGCGCGTATTCGTAGAACATGAAGCATTCAGAAATGGCCCAGTTTCTTCCCTCATTAAAAGTAAGCAAGCGAAGGGTACGCGATGATGAATTCTCATGCAAGTTGTGAAGCAACAATTTCTTTCAAAGTCACACGACCGCAGTTATTGCAATCTACGATCTCAAAGTTTAGCGCGTTTTTATTTCTGGCTCAATCCGTCACGGCACAAACAGTTCGCCTCGACAAAGAATTCGATTTAGCCGGTGCGCATTCGCAGCAGACGCAGTATTTCATGATGGAATCGAAACTCATCACGTATGCTCTGGACGGAAAACGTCTCGGCACGGACATTTATCGGCTTCATCTTAAATGTGTCCCCGCCAAGCTCGCGAAAACTGCGGGTGACGAATATACGTGCTCGCGCTTCACCGTGCAAAAAGGCGAGACAGCAGAAACGGCGATTCCGGCGCTGGCAGATTGGACATACATTTTTAAAGGCACCGAGCCGGACGAGAAAGGCCAAGTGCTTGGCATCGAGCACAGCAAGTTTGTGAACTTAGTCGACGCCGAGGGTAAAGCCCTGCCAACCGATAAAACCTATCATGTCTATAACGCCTTTATCGATTTTCATGCGTTTTGCAATGTTTTCGCCGAGCCCACCCCGGAAGGGAATGGCATACAAAATTTGAAAAAAATTGGCCAGAAAATCGTTCACGTTTCCGCCTTCTCTGAGCCGCCGGTAAATTTAGGTGACAATATCGCGGCAGGTTCAATTTTTAAAAATGGGGAAATCACCCTCGAATTTAAAGGTATGAGTGTCGTCAACGGCAAGTTCTGCGCGTTGCTGGCATACGATTCGGGGGAGAGCTCTTTTAAAATGATCATGAAGCTGACGCCGGAAATGGAAATCCGCTCCGTCGGCAGCTCGCATTATTTCGGTGATATTTACAAGGACCTCGCAACGAATTGGGTGCAAAAAGTCACCATGACCGAGTGGGTCGCGAGCGAAACGACTTTGCCGATGCCGCCGAACAAGGTCAATAATGTCATTGAGCGGAATATTGTGATTCGCAACGTGAGTGAAGGTGAGTTTACGGCAGCGTCGAAATAACGGATTGCGTGCACAAGACATCATTTTTGCCTGGCACAACTGTGACATTGCTTTTCATATTGTTTCTTTGCCCTATGCACTCATCCACCTTCCCCAATCGCTTTGACCAACGCGGTGCGGCTCACTGTTTCATAAACCTTTTCCAATAAAACAGAAACATTCTTATTTTTGGCCGTAAACGGGATTTTTCCCAATCTTTTCAGCACGGCAAACTCCACTTCCGGTAAAGCTGGATTGACAGAAAAAGCGGCCAACTCTGTTCCAGCTTCCCAGAATGTCCCGAGACATT
>JAJVHT010000018.1:6050-19026 GCA_022072515.1 bacterium | reverse complement strand
CCTGGCTCTTTTTGCCGAAACCTTCGAGATCGATCAAACGATCTTCCTGGCAGGCCTGCTCCAGCGCCGCAATCGAATCGATGCCCAACTCGGTAAAAAGCTTTTTGGCCTT
Organism: bacterium; assembly: GCA_022072515.1. GTDB lineage: Bacteria > Zhuqueibacterota > Zhuqueibacteria > Zhuqueibacterales > Zhuqueibacteraceae > Zhuqueibacter. Next base: position 18,914 of record JAJVHT010000018.1, on the reverse strand, counting down.
TTTCGGACCGAGGCCGGGAATACGCAGCAATTCCAGCAACCCGGCGGGAAATTCGGCGCGGAGATTGTCATAGTATTTCAAATGGCCGGTGGTCATCAATTCCGTGATCTTTTCGGAAATGGCTTCGCCGATGCCTTTGATTCCACGCAAGCGATTATTCGCCACTAATTCAGCGAGATCATCGGTGACACCTTCCAGCGCGCGCGCCGCATTGGCGTATGCCCGGGTTTTAAACGGATTCTCGCCTTTGAACTCAAGCAAAGTCCCGATTTCTTCGAGAATGGTGATGACCTGTTTTTTGTCCATGGGAATAATTGAAAGTTTTTGCCGATGAAAATGGTTTTATGGGTTGGTTTTACCCGGCAGTATTTCATACCCATTTTTTGTATTTAAAAAAGAAGTACATGCCGACGCCGAGCAGCGCCGAGGCGCCGATGGTGATATAAAATCCCCACCAATGCCCCGCGCCGGGAATATGCTGAAAATTCATTCCAAACAATCCGGTAATAAACGTGAGCGGCAGGAAGATTGTGGAAATCAGCGTCAGCGCGCGCATGATCTCGTTCAGGCGATTGGAGGTGGCGGAGAGATAAGCATCGAGCGCCATCATGATGACGTCGCGATGGCTTTCGGTGAGTTCGGCGTAACGGGAAATTTCATCAAACACATCGCGGTAATAGGCGCGCAGTTCGAGGGGAATCAAGCGGAATTCGCCGCGGCCGAGGCGATTGATGACTTCGCGCTGCGGCCCGACGATGCGCTTGAGATTGAGCACTTCTTTTTTGAATTGAAAAATGCGATCGAGAATGCGCGGGTCGGGCTTCTTAATGATCAACTCTTCGATATTACTGATCCGTTTCTCAAAACCTTCCATTGCCGGCGCATAATTATGAATCAGCGAATCCAAAATTTGATACAGTAAAAACGCCGGGCGGCGATCGGGAGGAACGGCGCCTTCGTTCAAGCGATGCCGGCTGAGCGTGGTCGTACGCAAGGCTTGATAATGAAAAGTCAGGACGAACTGCGGCGTGAGGAAAATGTCCAATTCGGTGGTGCGGAAAACGCCGTCAGCTTTGTGATAATCGACCGCATGGACGATGAGGTAAAGATAGTCGCCGTAATCATCAATCTTGGGATATTGGTGGGTGGCGATGCAATCTTCGATGGCGAGGTGATGAAAATTGAAAATCTCCCACAGAATTTCTTCTTCACTTTCCGTGGGATTTTCCAGATCGACCCAATACAACGTGCCGTCCTGATAAGCCTGGCGAACGCCCGGCGGATCGCTCACGACTTTGAGCTTGCCGTCCGGCGCAAAAAAATAGCATTGTATCATGCAGAGGTGTTCAAGTCAGACAAGCCGTTGGCCTGTCAGGGTTCGAGATAAAAATCGTTTTGCACGCGGAGGGCCGGCGTCACTTTCGGCGCCAATTCTTCCGCGTCCAACGCGAACAACGGACTGATTTCGCAGCGAACTTTCACCTTGCCGGCGGCGTCACGCGGGATGGTGATGCCGGCCTGCTCCAGCCAGCGCGCATAAAACTCATTCAGGTCGCGCAGCGCCGTTTCCGGAGAATCTTCGCCAGCGGCGTTCTTGATTGGGCTGAAATCAAAACGCCGGTCCACTTCGAGCAGCACCACGCGCTCGGCGTCACTCAGCGCATCAAAAACGAAGGTTTCAAATTTATAGCCATTGGGTTTGTCCGGTTGCACGAGCTGCCCGTTGGCGTCGAGATACGGAATTTGTTTGTGCGCCACGTGCCAGGGCAATTTCGTGCCGCCGGCGACTTCGCGCTCGATAAAGCTCACTTTAAAAAGATGAATGGCAATGCTGCCGGCATTATATTTCAGCGTGCCGTCCGGCAGGCGCGCTTCCTTGTCCGCCGCGCTCATGTCACTGTATTCGATTACTTGCAGCCGGCCGGCTTTTCCCGTCCTGGCGTCAAACACTTTGCCGATCACGCCGACCTTTTCATACGGATCGCGCTTGGCGCAGACTTTGGCGCTCATTTCGGCCTGGGCGGCGACGTGATAACCGAGGAACAGCGGATCGCACATGTTCAACAGCACGTTGTCGACTTGAAAATAAAAAATTTCCTCGATGCCGCGGCGCCGCATATCGGCGAGCGCGCCGCTTTTCTCCAACGCCGTGAGCGTACCGCCGTGGCCGTTGGGATTGGTGAAAATATGATCCGGCGCGTCGAGAATGAGCTTGCCGTTTTCATCCAGCGCCGGAATCATCTCTTGCTCAAAAAAGCAAAGATCCTGGGAAGAATAGCCAAATAAATTATTTTTTTCAAAGAAGTCGCGGGTTTCGCCGGCGTTAGTGTCACTGGTCATGATGTACCATGGAATGCGGGTTTGATAACGCCGCGCCAGCGCCCGCAGTTTTTCTGCGTGCAATTGAAACAGCGTCTTTTGGCTCACCGGGCCGATGGGGTAAGCCCCTTTGGGCTTTTCGAAGCCGAGCCGCGTTGCCTGGCCGCCGGCCACCAGCAGCGCGGCGACTTTGCCGGCGCGCAGCTCTTGCTCGCCGCGCGCTTTCATGCTTCGCACTTCCTCCGGATGCGCTTGTTGCTGCGCCAGCGTGATCATTTCCGCCGGTTCCAACGAGGTCAGGGCCGGCAAATTCTTGCGTAAAATATAATCATGATGCAATCGCGCCAGCAGCGCAAAATCCACCGCAGCGATTTGATGCAGCAACTGCTGCCGCGAATTCTCCGGCAGTTTCTCCCAATAACGCAAAATATGCTCTTGTCCGGCTCCACGGACAAAACCCAACAAGGCTTGCGCTTGCTCCAAACGCATAGCGGTCATGGCACTCTCCTGGTTGTCGTTCAATGTTGTAGTTCTGAATGACCTAAATCTGCTGAACTTTTTTAAAAAAAGCAATGGTTTTCTGGTCGCTGGTAGCTTGTGGCTCGTGGCTTGTGGCTGGTCACTTGTTTCTTGCTGCTCACCAGTCAGCAACCAGCGACCTGCCACCAGTTACCAGAGACCAGCTACCAGCCCAACATGGCATACCATCCCAAAATCGCCACGCCAATCGCCGTCGACAGCAACGTGAGCGGCGCGCCGATTTTGAAGAACGTCCAAAACGGGATGCGCTTGTGCTCGCGGGCGAGTTCCATGACGATCATATTCGCGACCGACCCGACGATGGTGAAATTGCCGGCGAACGTGCTCGCCATCGCCAGCACCAGCCACATCAGCTTCGGCTGGGCGAAGGCGTCCATCCAATGCGCGGCAATGAGCACGAAGGGCACATTTGACACCAGATTGGAAAAAAAGATCGCCAGCGCGGAAAACACACTGAGTTGTTGCCAAAGTGAATGTCCCAAAAAACCTTTCAGCGGCGTAAACATGCTTTCGACCAGGCCGGCTTTGTTGATGCCGGCGACGACGATGAAGAGGCCGCAGAAAAAGAGCAGCAATTCCCAATCAATGTATTCAAACGCACGGCTGGGCGGTTTGCGCGCCAGCAAGATGATGGCCGTACCGGCGCTGATCGAGACCAGCGCCAGTTTGGGAGAAAACAAAAAGCCGAGCAGGGCGCCGGCCAAAACCAGCAAGCCCTTGCGCATGAGCCGGACGTCGACGCGCGGCGCGACCAGATGCGCTTTTTCCCACGTTTTGCCGGCCAGAGATTTTTTAAAAATGAAATAAATCAAAATGAAATCGAGCGCCAGGCCCAAAACGCCGATCGGCAGCAATCGCAAGAAAAAGCCGCCGTAGCTCCAGCCGGAATATATTCCTACCAGCATGTTCTGCGGATTGCCGACGAGCGTCATGACGCTGCCGATATTAGAGGCGGTGGCCAGCGCGATCAAAAACGGCGCCATGTCGAGTTTAGTTTCTTCGCAAAGTTGCACGACGAGGGGCGTCATCATCAGGCAAATGGTGTCATTCACAAAAATGGCCGAGAGCAAGCCGCTGGCGAGAATGATTCCCGCCAGCAGTTGCGTGCCGGAATGCAACCGGCTCAAGAGCAAAAAGGCCATATACCGAAAAAATCGCGCATAGCGGAGATAACCCACGAGAATCATCATGCCGAGCAGCAGCGTGATGGTGTCGTAATTAATGGCATGATAGGCCTCATCGAGGGTGAGGCCGCCCGCCAGCACCATCAACACCGCGCCCGCCAGGGCGCCGCTGGGCCGGTCAAGATGGAGGTAAGGAATTTTCTGCGAGGCGATCACGAGATACGTGAGAATAAAAATCGCCAGCGCGAGATAGGTGGTCACGTTATTTTATAAAGCAAAAGATTTTTTGCGGCGAAACAGCGGCCAGAATTTTTTTTCATCAAGTTTTTCCGGCGCCGGCTTGTCCACATGCGCCGTCAATTTATCCTGCAGGATTAGCCACCAATTGCGGGCGTGGCGCAAAAGCTGGAGCGCCTGCAAAGTGCGCAGGCCCGCCCGCTCGCGCACGGGCCGCAGAAAAGGCATGGCGGCAAAACGGCACCCCCCGGTCAGGAGAAAAACGATTTTTAATCCGGCTAATGGGAAAAAGAAGAACGTGAACTGATGTTGCGCCGCCCAACGCCCAAGAGCGCCGCCAAGTAACGACCCGGCGCAGGCCGCCAAACCATTGCCCGCCGCCCACGCGCCGAAATAAATCGAGTTGCGCTGGCGCGGCGCCAGCCGGAACATGAGATTGGTCGAGCACAGATTATAGCCGGCCCAGAAAAATCCACCGGCGGCATGCAACAAGGGAATGAACAAATAAAAACTGAGCACTGATTTGTTGATTGCCAGCCAAAGCAGCGGCAGCAAGCTCACCATGACGGCGCTGATCGTCATCACCGGTTTGTTGCCGGTGCGGTCGGAAACATGCCCCCACACGCGCATGCCGAGTAATTCAAAACCGGCGCTCATCACCGTATACAACGCGGCCAGGGAATAACCCACCTGCAATTCCGTCAACATATACACGATAAAAAAGGGCGAACCCAAATAGAAAGCGAATTGCCACAAAACCGAAAAGCGCAATAGCCGCCGAAAATTCGGTTGCTTGAAGGGCGCTCGATAAAGACGAAAGAAATTTTTAGGCGGAGATGCTGGCGACAGTTTCTGCGGTTCGGGTTGTTTGTTGAGCAAAACCATACAAATCACGCCGGCCAGAGAGGCGATGCCAAAAAGCAGGGAAAACGCCGCGAGACTTCCCTGCTGCTCGTCCAGGAACCAACCGCCGGCGAACGTCGCCAGAACCGTGGCAATACTGACGATGGAATTGCGCAAGCCATAATAACGACCGCGAATGCCCTCCGGCACCACGTCGGTCATCCACGAGAGCCACGCCACGCCGGAAAGGGATAATTGGGCATGAACCAGAATCAACACGATCAATAATAGCCCCAAAATGAGCGGTTGATTCTGCGGAAATAAGAGCAGCAGCACGATGATGCCGGGCGCAAACAAGATCCGCGGAATGCTGGAGGCCACGATGCACATTTTTTTTCGCCCCGAATAATTTTCCACGAAGTATGCGCCCACGAGCTGAAAGAGATTGGCGAAAAAAGGAATCGCGGCGAGCGCGCCGATGTAGAAATTATTCGCGCCCAACGCCAGCGCAAAGGCCGGCATGAAAACACCGCCAGTCAAGGTAATAAAAATCTGCGCCGGAAAAGCCTCATAAACGGAAATCTTCATCGCGGCGATGGTTTGCGCCGGCGACAAGGCGCGACGGCGAGGCAAGCGATGAGCAGAACAAGGTGAGGCTGGCGAAGCGGTGGGAGTTTTCGGTAGATTTGAATTCGATACAGTATTATCCATATTATCCAATGCCATCCTTGGCACGATCAACAAGGGCAAACAAATTTTTTCACGCGGTCTAAAGCCATACTTACAGATTTAATAGATAAAAACAATTTGGTAAAAAACCAAATACTTTTTGTGCCTAATTGCGCCCCCTGCTTCAGCCAAAAATACCTTGCTTTTTTCGTGAAGATTGTTAATTTATATGACATTCCACCGAAAGTTTATCAGCACCGCGCTGCACTCGGGGAAGGTACGGCGTGATTCATCAACGTTTGGCGGAATTTGCTTACCGTGTTCGGTTTAGGGGCAGGCCTTTAAATGGTAAGGTAACCAAGTGTATAAAGCTCCGACCCTGGGAGACTGAATCGTGAAGCGCGAACTTTTACTCAAATACGCCGTGTTCTCGGCGCAGCCGAACGGGGGAGACAATTTCCAATCACACGGTCTTGCGGACGAGCTGAAGCAAGTTGAGTCCCACTTGTCGGTTTGTCCATCTTGTAACTTGCGCGTCAAAGCCTACCGGCAATTGTACCAAAACAATCAAGCGGTTTCTCCTGACCTGGTTGCCCCCGACCTGCCGTTGGCGGAATGTATTGATGAATCAACCCCAACAAGACAAGCCCATTCTTCAACTTCGCCCAAACGTTCGACGCCGTCTGGCCGTCTGGCCGCGACGGTGGCGGTGTTGGTATTGATCGCAGTTTTGAGCACGTTAACCGCCGACCGCCTGACTCGGCCCCAATATTACGGACTGGCCAGCGTCCGCAACGATCGTTATGATCAAATCATTCTCTATCGCGAACGCAGCACGCTGTTGCAAGCTATTTTCCTGTTTCGCAGCGGCAATTATGAGCGCGCCATTCCTGCAATCGAGGCCAGCATCTCGACGAAAGACGGTTACAATATGCGCCCCTATTTGCGCTTGATGCAAGGCCTGGCGCATTTGAAACTCGCCGAATCGAGCACGTATGGCCTGTTCCCGCGCTTCGAGCTGAATGAGGTTGAGTTGGCGATCATGACCTTGCAATCCTGTATCACCGAGGCCACCAGCCCGGAGATGGCGGGGGTGCGGGCTTCGGCCTACATTTATCTGGCCAAGGCTTTTTTGATGAGCGGCAATAGTAATTTGGCGCAACAAGCGTTGCAAAGCGCAACGGCGACTGACGACGAGCTTGCCGAGCAAGCCCAACAAATGCTCCGCCAATTGCAAAAAAACGCCGCCGGAACTTAGCCCATAACCGTTCGGCATACCATAAAATGAGTGCTTGCCACAGGATTTGAGCGACGTCGATGATTCCCGCCGAGGTTTTGTTAAATGGCTATAGTGAGGGTATCTTTCCGATGGCCGAAGCGGATGGGGAAATCCGCTGGTATGAGGCTGATCCACGCACGATTCTCGATATTCAGCACTTCCGCATTCCCCACGATCTGCGGCGCATCTTAAATCGCCAACAATTTGAAATTCGCCTCGATTATGCTTTCGAGCGGGTGATTCGCGCTTGTGCACAGCGGGCATCAACTTGGATTTCTGATGAAATCGTGGCGTCTTATGTCAACTTGCACAAATTGGGATATGCCCATAGCGTCGAGGCGTGGCTGCGGCCCGCGGCTTCCGCGAATGACGGTGATTCGCCTGCGGGAAGGTTAGCGGGAGGCTTGTATGGCGTGGCGTTGGGCGCAGCATTTTTTGGCGAATCCATGTTTTATCGCGTTTCCCATGCCTCCAAAGTGGCGCTGGCGCATTTGGCGGAACACCTCAAAGCGCAGGGATTCGAACTGCATGATGCGCAGATGATGACGCCGACGCTAAAATTATTCGGCGCGCAACAAATTCCGCGTGAAGAATATTTGCAACGGTTGCAGAAAGCCCTGGCGAAACGGAGAAAATTTTAGCGCCCAGCACCCAGAACATTGCTTGCGAGTGCATAAAAATTTCGCCGCAAAATAGAAATCCCACAGAAATATTTCTAATTTTATTCTGTGGGATTTGCATTTCAGTGAATACAAGCCGCCGCTGCTTTGCAGGTTTCGGGCGCGTGGGGTTCTGCGTTTAATGCACGGGTTTTTGTATCGTTTCATCACGCTCGATTTTGCCGTCGCGTAAGCGAATAATGCGTTGCGCGTGCTCGGCGATATACTCTTCGTGCGTGACGAGAATGATCGTATTGCCCTGATTGTGCAGCTCTTCAAAAATAATCATAATTTCATCGCCCGTCGTCGTGTCCAGGTTTCCGGTCGGTTCGTCGGCGAAAATAATGGAAGGATTATTGATCAGCGCGCGTGCAATCGCGACGCGTTGGCGCTGGCCGCCGGAAAGCTCGTTCGGCTTGTGATGAAACCGGTCGCCAAGACCGACGCGCTGCAGCGCATCCATGGCCATCGCACGGCGCTTCGCCGCCGGAATGCCGGCGTAGATCAACGGCAGCTCGACATTATGCAGCGCATTGGCGCGCGGCAGCAAATTGAACGTTTGAAACACGAAGCCGATCTGACGATTGCGAATATCGGCGAGCTGATCGTCATTCATCTGACTCACCACTTCGCCGCCCAATTCATAGGCGCCGCTCGACGGTGTATCCAGGCAGCCGAGAATGTTCATTAGCGTCGATTTGCCGGAGCCGGAAGGCCCCATCACAGCGACGTATTCGTTCTTTTGGATGTGCAAATCAACGCCGCGCAGGGCATTGACTTCGATCGTGCCGATTTGATAAGTTTTGACGAGATTGCGAACATCGATAAGCATGAGAGCCTCAAAAATTCACTTTCACTCAGAAATGTAACACTTGACAAATGCGCCCGGCCGTCTTACTGACCCAGCGTTCCCATCGTCGCCTGCAATTGCGCATACGCGATTTTGCTGTCATACTTCGCGCGCACCAGCGTTGATTTGGCGCGCGTGACATTCACTTGCGCATTGATGATGTCGAGCAGGGTGCCGGCGCCGACGCGATAGCGCTCTTGCGCCAAACGCAAATCTTCCTGCGCTGAAACCAGATTGTCGGTGTTGATTGCGGTGATTTCTCTCCACGCTTCCAGGCTCAACAAGGCCTGCTCGGCTTCGAGACGCAAATTGCGCAGACGGTTTTGCAGGTCTTCCTCGGCGATGCGATAATTGAGCACTTCGCGGTCGACATTCGCCTGATCGGAGAAGCCGTTGAACAAATTGAGGCGCATGGAAAGCCCCACCGAACCGGACCAGTTTTTGCTAAAATCAGAGTAGACACGGCTAAACTCATTGTGCGAGCGGCCATAGCTGCCGCCAAGCGAGAAGCTGGGCAAATAGGCTGACATCGCGATACGCTTGCCTAACCGCGCGCGTTTCATTTCATACTGATAACTTTGCAACTCGGGGTTTTTGTCAATCGCCATCTTCACGACGTCTTCCAAATTGTAATCCCGAAATTGCGGTTCAGCTTCGATGTCGACGACATTCAATTCGGCGTCGGCTGGGCGGCCCATCGCCACGTTCAGAAAATTACGCGCTGTGCTGACCAGATTTTTTTGTGTAATCAAATTGATGCGATCCTGGCCGGTTTGCGTTTTCGCGCGGAACACGTCACCCTGCGCCACCGAGCCGATTTCATACATGCTCTCCGTGCGCTTCTGTTGCTCTTCACTCGACTTGACGGCCTCTTCATAAACCCCCAACAATTGCAGCTCTTTCAAATAACCGAAGTAACGTTGATGAACCTGCAGAATCGTGTTCTGTTTGGTAGACTGGAAAGTTTTGCTGCTCGATTCTTCTGCCGCGTTCGCCTGGCGGATACGATTCCAACTGGCGCCAAAATCAAATAACAGCACGTCGGCATCCAGACGGGCGGAATTGGAATTGGTGGAGTAGCCGGGTTGGGTAATCGTGCGGCGCTCATACAAGGCCTGTCCGGTAACTGGATCAATACCCACCGGCACATCACCAAGAAGTGTACGATCCCCTTGTCGAAACTTGCCGGAGGATAACGAGGCGCTTAGACTTGGCAGCACACCGGCACGGGCAGACATGACCTGGGTACCGGCAATTTGCGCCCGGCGTTCGGCGTTGCGCAAAGTCGAATTGTCACGCAAGGCGATACCGACGCACTCCTCCAGCGTCAGCGGCCGGCCGTTTTGAGCGAAGACTGAATTGACCGCCAGCAAAATTGCCGACGCCAACATGAACAGTATTTTTGCACGTTTCACGTTTACCACTCCTTAAATCATCCGGTAATTTAGCTAAACATGGTTTTAATGGCCGCGCCGGCCACCGCAAAAATCGCCCACGCGATAAAAACCGCAGGCATCGCTTTGCGAGTGGAGAATTTAGCCGCTGCGGCCAGGCCGAACCCTAAGACCACGACCCACCACAACGTAAAAAGATCGATCTGGCCTAACAAGTTATGAAAAAACGATTGCTTTTCTTCCGAAGGGAACAAACTGCCTAAACTCGTTGCCGACTCCATCACCTGGCGATTCATCATGATCGGAACGTTAATGATCGATCCCAGCAAACTGATCATTCCCGCCCAACAGGTGACAGAAAAAAGTGTGGCAAAACGCGCTTCACCGCCCAGAATGACATTTCCCACAAACAGCAACACGGCGGCGATGAGAGCATAAATGAGCGGCGTCGTGAGCAGCGGCGCTAACGGGGCCGTATACTTGATCATGTTTTCCATCATGGGCCGAGCTTGCTCGATTTGCTCCGCCGTCATATTCCGCTTTTCCATGCCTTCAAGCTGCATTTGTATAATTGCATCTTTCAGAAAATATCCGGACAGGGCACCTGATAGCAGCAGAATAATAAGCGGCAAAACCCAGGTCGGACGAGCCGCAATATCCTGCATCGTTGGTTCCGGAGATACAAACACGCCGATGAAACGCTCGAGCGGACCTTTCGATTGCGGCACGACAGCCGCGCCAACGTTAGAATTTGAAATATCCATACTTTCCTCCTCGCGGTTAAAGATTTACAACAAGTAATTTATAAGACGTAAGAACGGATAAAAAGTTGCTTCTTAATTTAAAGTTTGTCGTCGTTCGTCGTAACGCCTTCAGGCGTCCAATGCGGGGAAATCAACCAAGCCGCCACGCCCAAGGCATCACGGCAAACTTACACTATCTTTAATCGCCAGCAAATATGCCAGCGCCGCCGCATGTTCGTTGGGAATTTGTCCATCGAGAATCGCGTCTTCAATCGCCGATTTCAGTTTGCCCACCAGCGGGCCGGGCGTGAGGCCGCAGACTTGCATGATTTCATCGCCGCGCACCGGCGATTGGAACGCCCGCATCCGATCTTTTTCCTCCACTTCGTTGAGCCGCTTGACCACGAAATCAAAATTGGCCAGATGGCGTTCGCGACGTTTGGCGTTGCCGGAAGTAATATCCGCGCGGCACAGCATCAGCAGATCTTCCAAATCTTCACCGGCTTGAAAGAGCAAGCGGCGATATGCCGAATCCGTGCATTCCTCTTCGGTCAACGCGATAGGGCGCAGATGCAAGCGCGTCAATTTCTGCACGTATTTCAGCCAATCATTCGGCAGCCGCATGCGAGTGAAGATGGCCGGCAACATACGCGCGCCGATGTCTTCGTGGCCGTGGAACGACCAGCCCTTGCCAGGGATAAAAGCCTTGGTGCGCGGCTTGGCGATGTCGTGGAAGACTGCCGCCAGCCGCAGCGGCGCCTTATCCGACATGGCGGCCACATTATCCATGACCATCAGCGTGTGATTGAAAACATCCTTGTGAAAATAGCCCTTGTATTCCTCCACGCCTTTGAGCGCAACAAACTCGGGGAAAATAATCGCCAAAACCCCGGTGTCGTCAAGCAAACGAAAACCGCTGGATGGCTTCGACGCCGCGAGAATTTTCAGCAGCTCATCGGTAATGCGCTCCTGCGAAATGATGCGCAAGCGCTCGCGCATCTCCCGCATCCCGCTAAAAGTGTTTTCCTCAATTTTGAAATCGAGTTGCGCCGCGAAACGGATGCCGCGCATGAGGCGCAATGGATCGTCGCTGAACGTCGTGCGCGGCTCCAGCGGCGTGCGCAGCAGTTTGGCCTGCAAATCTTTCATACCGTCGAATGGATCGACGAGCGCGCCGTAATTTTCGGCGTTCAATCCAAACGCCATCGCGTTGATGGTGAAATCACGCCGCGACAAATCCGCCGGCAAATCCGCCGGTTCGACGCTTGGCTTGCGCGAGTCGCCGCGATAGCTCTCTTTGCGCGCCCCGACGAATTCGAGCTGCATGTCATCCCACTTCAGCATCGCCGTGCCGAAGTTGCGATACACCGCCGGCTTCGGCAGATGCAAATGCTTGGCGAGCAGTTCGGTGAATTTGATGCCATCGCCGACGATGACGAAGTCCATTTCACTGCGATCACGTTTGAGAAAAAAATCCCGTACGAAACCGCCGACGACATAAATTTCAAATTGTTGCTGATCGGCCAGCGCGCCGATGGTGCGCAAGATTGTATTATCTTGAAGCGTCATTCCTAAAAAGAGTGTTTCATTTCTTGCAAACGCTGCAACACGGATGCAAAATGCTCAAACGGCAAGAAGGCCAAATTATTTTTTTCACACCACTGCCCCAAATCACCTTTGGCGAAAACGATATCGGCTTCTTGCGCGCCACAACGATCCGAGAAGCCATCGCCGATGTAGATGGCGCGCTCATGGTTTGATTGCATGAGCTGGCGAACGTGATAACCTTTGCAATTGGCACACTGGCCGCAGCTATGCGCGAAATAAGGAAAGCTAATCACGACGCGGTCGGGCGGCGCCAATTCAAGGCGATTGGCCAGAACCGGCAGCTTCAGTCCGTGCCGCGCCAGCACGCGCTGAATATAATAATCGAGGCCATCGCTCAGCACCATCAGTGGCCAGTCTTGTTGGCGACAAAATTCGGCAAATTCAAGAAAACCGGGCGCGAGCGGTTGCGCGTCACAAAACTCATGCAGTTGGTCGCGCTGCACCCGAATCGTTGCCGCCGCCACTTCATAATAGCCGCGCGAAGAAATTTCGCCGCGTATCCAGCGCTGCACGGCTTTTTTGCATTCCGGCCAATCGCCAAAACTTTTCACGAAGGCGTCGCCCACATCATTTTGGGCGAGGGTGCCGTCGAAATCACA
>JAJVHT010000018.1:0-5950 GCA_022072515.1 bacterium | reverse complement strand
AGCCGCGCGAAGAAATTTCGCCGCGTATCCAGCGCTGCACGGCTTTTTTGCATTCCGGCCAATCGCCAAAACTTTTCACGAAGGCGTCGCCCACATCATTTTGGGCGAGGGTGCCGTCGAAATCACAGAAAATGCGCATGTGGAAAATTTGCCTTTATTTTGTTCCGTCCGTCGGCGGGTGAAAAGTTCGCCAAGGAATGCCAGAATTCCTGATAAGATTCCACCACGGCAACCGGCGGCGCGGGGAAGTTCCGGCGACACATTTTCCTTATGCAGATTGTTCTGGCCATGTGAACTCTGACAATTTTCCCACACAAGATAACAACAAAATCTCTAATCGGCAAGTCCAAAACAAAATCGCCCACGCCACTTTGGAAATTCCGCAGTACGCGTGGGCGATACTTGTTCTTTATTCCGAACCGCAATTTTAAATTGAAAATTTCAAATTTTCAATTTAAAATTTTTAATCCTTCTCGGCTTCTTCCAACACCGCTTGCGCTGCCGCCAAGCGCGCAATCGGCACGCGGAACGGCGAGCAGCTCACGTAGTTCTGGCCGATTTTATGGCAGAACTTGACGGTGGCGGGATCGCCGCCGTGCTCGCCGCAGATGCCGACTTTGAGCTTCGGGCGGGTGGCGCGACCGCGTTCGACGCCCCATTGCATCAACTGGCCGACGCCTTCTTGATCGAGCGTATCAAACGGATCATTGTCGAGAATTTCATGCTCGACATAAAACGGCAGGAAACGGCCGGCGTCATCGCGTGAGAGGCCGAATGTCGTTTGCGTCAAATCGTTGGTGCCGAAGCTGAAGAACTCGGCTTCTTTCGCGATTTGATCCGCTACCACGGCGGCGCGCGGCAGCTCGATCATGGTGCCGATCATGTAATCGACCTTCCGGCCTTTTTCGGCAAAAACTTTCGCCGCGGTCTCGCGCACGACTTGCGCTTGCAGTTTCAGTTCGTTGATGTGGCCGACCAACGGAATCATGATTTCCGGCAGCACTTTTTTGCCGGACTGCGCCACATCGCATGCGGCTTCGAGAATGGCGCGCGCTTGCATCTCGGTGATTTCCGGATAAACGACGCCGAGACGGCAACCGCGGTGGCCGAGCATCGGATTGAACTCGTGCAACGCTTCGACTTTAGCTTTGACCTTCTCTGCCGGCATGCCGGTTTTTGCCGCCAGATCAGCTTGTTCATTGGCCGTGTGCGGCAGAAATTCATGCAATGGCGGATCGAGCGTGCGAATCGTCACGGGCAAGCCGTCCATTACCTCGAAGATACCGGCAAAATCCTGGCGCTGCATCGGCAACAACTTGTCGAGCGCGCGCCGCCGGCCTGCTTCGTCATCGGCGAGGATCATTTCGCGCACCGCATCGATGCGGTCGCCGCCGAAAAACATGTGCTCGGTGCGGCAGAGGCCGATGCCCTCGGCGCCGAAAGCAATCGCGTTCGCGGCTTGATCCGGCTGATCGGCATTCGTGCGCACATTCATGGTGCGAATACTATCCGCCCAGTTCATGATCGTCGCATAAATCCGGTACGTCTCCGAATCTTCCGGATGCATCGTTTTGTCGATCAACACTTGCAAAATTTCCGACGGTTTGGTTTTGATCTGGCCGGCAATCACTTCGCCGGTGGTGCCGTCAATGGAAAGCCAGTCGCCTTCACGCAGGGTCCGGCCTTTCACCGTCATCGTGCGGGCGCGGTAATCAATTTCCAGCGTGCTGCAACCGGCGACGCAAACCTTGCCCATCTGGCGCGCCACCAGCGCCGCATGCGAGGTCATGCCGCCGCGCGCGGTGAGAATGCCTTCCGCCGCATCCATGCCTTTGATGTCTTCCGGCGAGGTTTCGATGCGGACGAGAATCACTTTTTCGCCCTTCTTCTTCCATTCGACGGCGTCCGGTGCGTTGAACACAATGCGGCCGCTCGCCGCGCCGGGGCCGGCGTTCAAGCCTTTGGCCAAAACCTGGCCGGCGTGCACGGCTTCTTCTTTTTGTTTGCTATCAAAAATCGGACGTAGCAATTGATTGAGCGCGCTCGGATCGAGACGTTGCAGCGCGGCTTCTTTTTTGATCAATTTTTCTTTCACCATGTCGTGCGCAATCTTGAACGCGGCGAAGCCGGTGCGCTTGCCGTTGCGGGTTTGCAGCATCCACAGTTTGCCGTTTTGCACGGTGAACTCGACATCCTGCATGTCTTTGTAATGGCGCTCGAGTTTCTGGCGAATGCCGAGCAGTTGTTTGTAAACCGGCGGCATATCCTGCTCCAAGCGCGAGATGCGTTCCGGCGTGCGCGTGCCGGCCACAACGTCTTCGCCCTGGGCGTTGATGAGATATTCGCCGTAGAAAATATTTTCGCCGGTGGCGGGATCGCGCGTAAACGCGACGCCGGTGCCGCAATCATCGCCCATGTTGCCGAACACCATCGACTGCACGTTGACCGCCGTGCCCCAGCTTTCGGGAATGTCGTAGAGTTTGCGATACGCAATCGCCCGATCATTCATCCACGAGCTAAATACCGCGCCGACGGCGCCCCAGAGTTGTTCCATCGGATCATCCGGAAAATCGTGGCCGGTGCGCGTTTTGATCGCGGCCTTGAATTCAGCGACCAGCTCTTTCAAGGCTGCGGCGGAAAGCTGATTGTCATAATGCACGCCGGCAGCATGCTTTTTCGCTTCGAGAATTTCTTCAAAGGGATCGATCTCGTCTTTGTGCACCGGTTTGAGGCCGAGCACGACGTCGCCATACATTTGCACGAACCGGCGATAGCAATCATAAGCAAATCGTTCGTTGCCGGTGCGGGCGATGACGCCTTGCACGGTGGTATCGTTCAAGCCGAGATTGAGCACGGTGTCCATCATGCCGGGCATCGAAACCCGCGCGCCGGAACGCACGGAAAGCAGCAGCGGATTTTTCGGATCGCCGAATTTCGCGTCCATGATCTTTTCAATGTGCTGAATCGCCTTCGTGACATCGGCGCGCAGCGATTTGGGATACATCCGCTTGTTCGCATAAAAATAGGTGCAAACTTCCGTGGTGATGGTAAAGCCCGCCGGCACCGGCAAACCGAGGCTGGCCATTTCATGCAAATTGGCGCCTTTGCCGCCGAGCAAATTCTTCATTTCAGCGCGGCCTTCGGCTTTGCCGCCGCCAAACGTGTACACATATTTCGCGCCGAGCTTGCCGTTGCGCGCCAGCCCGGTTTTTTTAACTGCTACTTTCTTGCCGGACTTCTTTTTGGTTTTGACCACTGCCATTTGTTATTGCTCCTCAGAAAATGTTCCTGCTATTGTTTGTTTTTTTCACTGCTCAACACCGCGGTGTACGTCGTCGTGCTTGACAAAACTTCCACCGCCTTTTTGAGCAACGGGTCGTCGTCAAATGTCGCTTCGACCTGCGCCCGTGAGCCAAAAAGCTTTGCCGCAATTTCTTGTTCCAACTCGCGGCGAATAAAGTCCTGGCTCTTGGTGAAATCATCTTCTTTCTCGCGCTGCAGGGCCTGTTCCAGGGCCGTCACACTGCCCTGAATGTCCTGCAGATAACCTTCTTTCTCCGCCGTTTTTTTCAATTCGGCCAACTGCAATTCACTTTGCGAAGTATAAGTAAATTTTTTGTCGCGCATGAATTGGCGGAAATCGGCGAGAATGTTGTCAGTAATTTGAAAATCCTGCTGTTTTAAACCTGGTTGTTTGCCGGCATACGCCACCGCATAATTGAACGCCACGGATTTGTAGCGCAACGCCGCCTCGAAACGGGAAAGCTTGCCTTCCGCCACTTCGATATCCGGCTTGATGCCGCCGCCGCCGTAAACGAGCCGCCCGCCTTTGGTGCGAAACGCCGGGGACGCCGCTCTTTCTTCTTTTGCACCGACAGCGGGCGCACCGGCATTCTCGCTGCTATCGGCGAAGGGATCGCTTTCCGGATCGCCCAAGGCATTTTCGGCGCCGGGGTGGGGCCGGTCTTTTTGAATACAACGCCCGCTCGGATCATAATATTTCGCCGTGGTGATTTTCAGCGCGGCATCACGATTGAGCGAAACCACGGTCTGCACCAGGCCTTTGCCGTAGGTCGTTTCGCCAATGATCACGCCGCGATCCAAATCTTGAATGGCGCCGGCCACGATTTCCGAGGCGGAAGCACTGTTGCCATTCACCAGCAACACCAGCGGCAGCGATCCGGCTTGCGGATCTTTTTCCGAACGATATTCTTTGTCACTGCCGTCGACGCGGCCTTTGGTCGAAACGATCAACTCGCCCTTTTTCACAAAATTCTCAGAGACTTCCACCGCGGCTTCGAGCAAGCCGCCGGGGTTGTTGCGCAAATCCAAAATCAACGACTTCATGCCCTGCGCTTTGAGATCGCGAATGGCCTGGCTGACTTCATAACCGGCGTTCTTGGAAAACCGCGACAAGCGAATATAGCCGATGCCGTCGCGCATCAGACCGGAATAGGTCACGTCATGCACGGTGATTTCGGCGCGCACCATGTGAAACTCCAGCGGCTGCGGCTCGCCCTCGCGCGCGATTTTAATATTCACCGGCGTGCCAATTTCGCCGCGCAAACGACCGGCAACGTCATCCACTTTCATGCCTTTGGTGGAAGTGCCATCCACTTCGACGATGCGGTCGCCTTCGCGAATGCCCGCCTTTAAAGCCGGTGTGCCATCAGAAGGCTGTTCGACGACCGTTGGCCACCCATCGCGGGTGCTGATCACCATGCCCAAACCGCCGTATTTGCCGTGCGTGATGATTTGCAGTTGGGTATTGTCCTCTTTCTCGATCAGCACCGTGTACGGATCGAGCGTTTCCAGCATGCCGTTGATGCCGGCTTTCATGAATTTGTCGGGATCAACCGGATCGACGTATTTGCGCGAAATCTCCTGATAGATCAAGCCGAAGACTTCGATATTCTTGCGAATCTCGTGCACGTAATCGGCGCTGACACTGACGCCCCAATTGACGGCCCAACCGGTAACGGTAAGCGCGGCAGCGCAAAAGACGACAAAAAAGGCGGTTCTTTTTTTCAACATGAGTGATCTCCTGAATAAATCGCTTGTTCCTGGTTGCGGATCGTTTTTTACAAGCCACCGGCGGCCCGCAACAGCAACCAGTTTATATTTTAAAACCCCAACGCTGTCGCAAAGTTGCATTAATTTGTTGCGCCACGACGGCAACCGCGGGCGTACCATCTAAGACGACGAAACGCGCGGGTTCGGCTTGGGCAAGCTGCAAATAACCTTGCCGCACGCGTTCGTGAAAATGGCGGTCTTCGCGCTCGAGGCGATCCACGACTTTGCCGCTCTGCTGTTGGCGTTGTTCCGCCACGGCGAGCGGAATGTCCAATAGAAAAGTGATTACCGGCAACATCCCTTCTGTGGCGAAATGATTGACCTGGCGCACGAAGTCGAGATCAATTTGACGGCCGTAGCCTTGATACGCCGTGGTCGAATCGACAAAGCGGTCGGCGATGATGATTTTTCCGGCGGCCAGCAACGGCTGAATTTTTTCGTTGGTAATTTGCGCGCGCGCCGCCGAGTAAAGCAAAATCTCGGTGCGATCGGTCATGCGGCCATGTTTGGCGTCAAGCAAAATATGGCGAATCGCCTCGGCAATCTCGACGCCGCCCGGCTCGCGCAGCAGCTCGGCGTCGTGACCGGCGCCGCGCAGTGTTTCAAATAAGCGCCGCGCCTGCTCGGACTTGCCGGAGAAATCGATGCCTTCGAATGAGATAAAAATGCCGGACATTTTCACCAGCCTGCCGCCGCGTTAATCAGCCAGCGCAATTTTTTGCTCCATTTTCTCAAATAATGGTTTTACACTCACACCCGCAAAAACTTCCACTTGCCGCCTTTGAAGCGCCAATAGTTGAGCAGCAGCCGGATGGTCTCGTCGAGCAACTGAATGCCCCAAATGAAGAGCAAGCCATAAAAGGCCTGCCGGGCGCCT
>JAJVHT010000040.1:14201-19232 GCA_022072515.1 bacterium | reverse complement strand
GCGCGCCGCGCTTTCCTCGCTGAGCACAGCGTGAATCCGCGCATAATCCAGGATCATCCCGAAAATTAAAAAACTGAGCGCGCGCAACCCGACTTTGATCCAACCGCCCCAGTAAACAATATTTTGATAAGGATCTTTTCCCCACAGCAGCCGTTGGAGGCCGGTCTCCAAAAATTGCACACAGAATAGAAGCGCGAAAATGGGCACGCTCCAAAGCCCCAAACGCAGGAAGCGGCCAAAATATTTTGCCGCGCTTCCCCAAAAGAAAGCCGCTTCATATTTTGCGTCTTGGGCAAATACCGCGAACGCACCGCCGGATAAAAAGAGCGTGGCCAGCCAATGGGCTGCCGGAACGATGAAAACGAGCGCCATGAAAACAGAGACAGCGCCCTCATGATATTTCAAAAATTCGAACAAAAAATCCATATCCAAATTGCCGCTTAAGCGCGCGCCCAGGGTGCTGGCGCCGATAAAATCCTGCATGAGGGCGCGAAGTGGCAGCAGTAGTAATGATCCAAAAAATAAATTTGCCAGGTAAAAGATGACCAGGAGACGCTTGTGGGCGCGTACCTGTGCGAAGCCCGCGATGAGACTGGAAAAAATCATAAAGCTTTCCTCCTGCCGTGGCGTTTAGAATAAGCTGGTTATTGCCGTGAGCACGTTGATAAATTCCGGCTGGTCGAGCAGGAACTGCATCCAAAACAGCCAACGCGCCGAGAGTTTGTCGAGGCCGAGACCGGACGGTTCGACCGCCTTGCTGTTGTTGGTGAAGTTGACGTCGAGCATGATTTTTTGCTCCGGGTCGACTGTTGCCGACACCAACTTCGTGGGCTTGGTATAACGCAATTTTTTCCATAATTCTTGCCCGTCCCATGTTTCGCGCACTTTTTCGCCGTTTTCAAAAGTGGCGACAACCTCAACGGGAAATTTGAACGCGCCGAGCCGGCGAATGTTTATCCCGCTTTCGTACAGCTTGGGTTTGCCTTTGGCTTCGACGGAATCGCCGGTTTTGACTTTTTCACTTTTGCCGCTCGTCATCGTCGAATCCGGCGGCGCGGTGGAAAGATCGAAATCATAACCTTCGCCTTTTTTGAGCGCACGGGTGAAAACCCGGTCGACGCTGTAATCAAGCACGGCGTTCGAGAACAGGGCTTGATCGAAAAACCAATTCAAATCCTGGCCGGATACTTCGTTGGCGACATTGACGAAATCGCGCGTCTGCGGATGTTTGAAGCGCCAGCGCTCGACATACGTGCGCATCACTTTCAACATGGTTTCCTGGCCGAGATAATTATGCAGCGTCGTCAACAGCATGCCGGGCTTGGAGTATGAATTCGAGCCATAGCTGCCGCCGGAATAGTAGCCCCAGGCCGGACGCACGGTCGGATCATAATTCGCGTTGAAAAGATACCGCAGCCGGTGCAGTTGCCCGGTGTTAATTTTGACGCCGAGGAAATCGAGCATGTCGCCGTCCGGACCGTACTTGTCATTCATGATCTGCATTTCGGTATACGTATTGATGCCCTCGTCCATCCAGCTTTCTTCAAACTCGTTGGAGGCGAGCAAATGATACCAAAAGTTATGGCCGAACTCGTGAATGATGACATTTTCGACGAAACGCAGGCCCGCCGGCATGCCATAAAACGTTCCGGCGGTGATCAACGTCGGATACTCCATGCCGCCCGAACCGAAGGCGCCGCGCCGCGGATCGACGACGGTTAAATTCGGATACGGATAATCGCCGTACCAATTTTGAAAACATTCCACCGCGGTTTTCGCGGCTTCCACGTGGCGCAGGCCTTGATCCGCATGATCGGGCTGCATCAATACGCGAATTTTGACGTCCTGCACTTCGCCGGTAAACTCGACATACTCCGGACTCGTCGTCCAGGCGAAATCATGCACGTCCTCGGCGTGGTAAAAATGTGTGGCGGTGCCGTCGGCATTTGTTTTCTTTTCAACCAATAACCCGGTCGCGCCGACGATATTTTTTTCCGGCACCGTGATGTGGACGTTGTAGACGCCGTAATCCGCAAAAAATTCCGAATTGGCGTGAAATTGATGGCAGTTCCATTTGCCGTCGATATAAACCCCGATTTTGGGAAACCATTGGCCGACGAAGAAATATTCTTCCTTCGCGCCGGTGCGTGCAAACGGCGGCTGCGGTAATTTCGCGGTGAAATCGAGGCGGACGATGATTGAATCAAGCGGCCGCAGCGGTTTGGGAAGCGGCAGGCGAAAGACCGTTTTGTCTTCGGCATTGTCGTCATCCGGATGGATAAACTCCATTCGCGCAGTCAGGTCTTCGCCGGAGGCCAGACTGATTTTATTGACCTCGCTGAATCCCCAGCCCTCCGGATCGATCTCGTTGCCGCGACTTGTTCCGCCCGATTCTTTCATAAAAGTCGATTGGCTGTTGCGAAAAGCGTTGAGATAGAGATGAAATTGCAGCTCGGTAATCGTGTCACCGGATTTGTTAAACCAGGTTAACGTTTCGCTGCCGTGCAATAATCTGTTCTTGGTGTCCAGCCGCACGGAAATATCGTAATTGGCGAGGCGTGGGCTGAGTGGCGTGGGGAAAAGTATGGGTTGGGCGAACGCCCGAGCACAGCATATCGCCACCACCCCGAACGCCACCAACTGGCCGAAGCGATGTTTATGAAACATTTTCTCCCTCTCTCCTGAAAATAATTTTAGAAAACGAAAATTCAATTGTGGATATATATAGATTTTTTTTACACCAAGCAAGCCTTATTTTTGCCTTCCTGGGGCAGCCCCATCCGGCGGCTGATGTTTCTAAACGGCGGCTATTTACCAGAGCGTAACAATTTATACTTGATGATATGGAACCGGAGAATCCGCAACCCCCAATTCTTGCAGGTAATGAAACTTAGTTGAGCAAGATTTTTTTTGACCGGCTCGTCTACACACTGCAAACGAAAGCACCTTTGATGATTGCACCTTCGTCAGATTTTTGCAGACCCCTTTGTGTTGACATGGACGGCACCCTCTTCGCAACGGACGCGCTCTGGGAGTCACTGCTGATTTTGGTAAAAACCAAACCGCTGCGCCTTTTGTCGCTGCCATTTTGGCTGCTCAAAGGCAAGGCGTATTTTAAACGCCAACTGGCACTACGAGTCAAACTCAATCCGGCCAGCTTGCCCTATCGCGAGAACGTTTTGGCATTTCTCAAAAAAGAACGAGAAGCGGGAAGAGCAATCGTGTTGGCGACGGCGGCGGATGAACAGGTGGCGCAAGGCGTCGCCGCGCATCTTGGCCTTTTTGCGGAAGTGCTGGCCAGCAATGGCGCTATCAATCTTTCCGGCCACCGCAAGCTCGAAGCCTTGAAAAAAAATTCCGGCCATAACGGCTTCGATTATATCGGCGATGCCGAGGTCGATCTGCCGCTGTGGCAAGCGGCGCAGCAAGCCTATTTGGTTGAACCGTCGGGGCGTTTGCTCGGCAAGGCCCGCCGGGTTGCAACCGTCAGCGGCGTTTTTACGGAAAAGAAAAATTTTTTCTTCTCGCTGTTCAAGGCCTTGCGGGTTTATCAATGGGTCAAAAATATTTTGGTGTTTGTGCCGTTGTTGATGGCGCACAAAGTGTTGGAGGTGGACCTTAATTGGCAAGCGCTTTATGCCTTTATCGCGTTTAGTCTTTGCGCTTCGAGTGTTTATATCGTGAATGATCTGCTCGATTTGGAAGCCGATCGTTTGCATCCGCACAAACGCCACCGCCCCTTTGCCGCCGGCACGTTGCCAATCAAAGTCGGTGTGTTTACTGCGCCGTTGCTGTTGGCGGGCAGTTTTATCGTTGCCGCCACGCTTTTGCCGCTGCACTTTTCGCTGCTGTTGGGCTCGTATTTTGTTTTGACGACGGCGTACTCGTTCCACCTCAAACGCGTTCTCATTATCGACGTTCTGGTGTTGGCCGGCTTGTACACGCTGCGCATTTTTGCCGGCGGCATTGCGACCGATGTGCCGATTTCGCCGTGGCTTTTGGCATTTTCCATGTTTTTCTTTCTCAACCTGGCTTTTGTGAAGCGCTTTTCCGAACTTTATCTCATGCAGGAAAACAAACAAAACAAAAGCAAGGGACGCGGCTATGTCGTCGGCGATATTGATTTGTTTCGCAGTATCGGGCCGGCGAGCGGCTATCTTGCCGTTGTCGTGCTTTGTTTTTATATCAACAGCAAGGAAGTCGTTCCGCTCTACAAACATCCGGAGTTTTTGCTGTTGATCGGTCCGTTCCTGTTATATTGGATGACGCGAATGTGGCTCTGGGCGCTGCGCGGCAAAATGACCGATGATCCGATTGTCTTCACCGCCAAAGATCCGATCAGCTATCTCATCGGTGCCATCGTTGCGGTGATTATGTTTATGGCGTGGTTGTGGTAGGGTCGGCTGGTTTGACAGTTAGCCAGTTTGCCGGTTAATTTTTCAACTGGCAAGCCGGCAAATATTTTTTGTTATTACGGTTCTGTTGCTGGATGATTTAGATGCTTCGTTCCAAGTTGGCGTTTGCGATACTCACCTTGACATTGCTGGCAGCTCCGGCCTTGCGTTTTTCCGGCATTTCCGTCAAAAATACATTCAGCAAAGACGAAGGCTTTTCATACGTCTGCGCCACGGGGCATGCCACGGAATATATTCATGCTGCGGAAGGGCACGCGCCATTCGGAGAATGGGTTCCCGCGGCGGCCTGGAAGAAATTTTTGCAAATCGACCAACGGTTTTGCTTCAAAAAGATCGGCCTCGATCTTGCCAACACGGATATTCATCCGCCGCTCTACTTTTGGCTTTTGCATGTTTGGGCATTGCCCCTGGGAATTAATCTGTGGACCGGCCCCTCTTTAAATATTGCGCTGAATATCCTGTCGATTTTCGCGCTGTACTTTTTGGCGCGTGAAGTTTTGGGCAATCCCATCGAGGCTGCGGTGGTCGCGTGTGCCTGGGCATTGAGCCCCGCGGTGTTTCAGGTTTCGTTTGAAGCCCGGCAATATGATCTGCTGGCGCTGCTGACGATTCTCTT
>JAJVHT010000040.1:9141-14101 GCA_022072515.1 bacterium | reverse complement strand
GTGAAGTTTTGGGCAATCCCATCGAGGCTGCGGTGGTCGCGTGTGCCTGGGCATTGAGCCCCGCGGTGTTTCAGGTTTCGTTTGAAGCCCGGCAATATGATCTGCTGGCGCTGCTGACGATTCTCTTTGTCTGGCGAATTTTTAAATGTTCTGCAACAAAAAGTCAAGTTCGCCCATTGGACTTTTTTCTCCTCGTGGCCTTCACCGCGGCTGGGGCGCTGACGTATTATTATTTTGCGTTAGCGGCTGCCGGCGGCGGTGTCTTCGCAATAATTCGGTTAGTCCGCGTCAATAGAAAACGCTTATTCAAAATTTTCGGCGCGCTGCTCGCCGGGTACGCCATTTTCTTTTTGTTGCATCCATATTTTTATCGTTCGTTTCGGAATGAAAGCCTGATGCGCGGCGAATTCAGCCATGAAAATTTGCAAACGCGTGTGGCCGCGATTGGGGACAGCTTTCATTTTTTCTGGCTCAATCCGTTGCCGTTCAAACCGTACAGCTACGTTTTATTGGCGGCATGCGGCCTTTGGCTTTTAATCGCCTTCCGCCGGCAGGGTTTGAAGTTTTTTCAAGATCTGCGCCGGCCCGATTTCTCTGGTTTTCAAATTTTGTTTTTTTTATTTTGGATCAGCGGCATTCAGATTGTTTTATATTTGACCTATGTCAGTCCCGCGCACGCCATGAACCCGAAATACTTGAGCATGGTGTGGCCGTTCTTTGCGTTTATGCCAATTTTGCTTTTGCGCCTGTTCAAAACGCAGCGCGTGCCGCTCGCCCTCTTGCTTTGCCTGGCCGTCGCGTTGTCCGGCCTGCACGGCTTGCGCGGCTTCAATGCCTACACCACGCAAAAGCCCGATCCGGCCGCCGCCCTGGCCGCGGCGCGCACCGTTGTCGTGGATAATGTTTCCATGGGATATTTGCCGCGCGTGCTCTTGAAGCTGTCGGATGAACAAATCGTGTTTGCCATGCACCCGCAGGATCTTCTCGATCATCAAGAGTTATGGTTGGATCGCCTTGACTCGAACACAGTGATGATTCGCATCGCCGATCCGAATTCTCCTGCCTCCGGCTTGCAAAGCGGCGCGGAAAAGCTGCACGAAATTCTCGACACAAAATTCGAGAATGAATGGATAACCGGCGGCGCCTGGGGTCTCGGTGATGTGATTAAAATTCGGAAAAATTTATAAATTGTTTTCCGCAAATATAGAAAGTTGTCGATATATTAATTTATTTTAACGTGGAGTTTGGGAGAACTTGTGTACAACCCCGATTTTGTATTGGATACCGAAAACCGGCGCCAACTCATTTCAGCAATTGCCGGAAATCGGGGCCTGCCCTGCCAAGCCCTGGGCATGGGCTTTTGAAGGTGTAAAGTGAAGTTAAAAACTCTCGGGAGCGTGGTATGAAAATCGCTTGGTTGCCGTGTGTCGGCATCGCTGTTACCTGTCTGACT
Organism: bacterium; assembly: GCA_022072515.1. Lineage (GTDB taxonomy): Bacteria > Zhuqueibacterota > Zhuqueibacteria > Zhuqueibacterales > Zhuqueibacteraceae > Zhuqueibacter. Next base: position 12,648 of record JAJVHT010000040.1, on the reverse strand, counting down.
TTGGCCTGCCAAAATAAAAAACCGATTCAACCTGAAAATGACTTTGATCCGTTTGTCGATGAACAAACGCATCGCCTGGGCCGCGGCTTGATCGCTTTGCCGACGCCGCGCGGCGTTTTTTTAAGCTGGCGGCAATTGCCGGAGGATTCGATCGGCACGGTTTACCAGGTTTTTCGCCGCCCCTTGGAAACAAACGAAAACGAATCACACTTGCTCAAACGGACACAGTTCACCAGCTTCATTGATGATAGCGTAGCCGCCGGCAATCGCTACGTTTACGAAGTGAAAGCGCTGCCAGCGAAAACCGCAAATTCTTTGGCTACTGTGCAAGTCGAAGTGAATGCGCCGCCCAATTCGGATCCGGACATCGGCGCGCTCGTTTTTGATGTCGGGCGGCCATATCTCGACGCCCAACTCGCCACCGGCGATCTGAATGGCGACGGTGAGCGTGAAGTCGTCATCAAACATACCAACAATTGGGACATTGATCCCTCGCCCAAGGCGTGGCAAAAATCGCAAGATACTTATAAAGTGACGGCCTTTCTCGCGAACGGCAAAGCGCTGTGGACGGTCGATTTGGGCTGGGGCATCGAAGCCGGCGTGTTTTATTCGCCGATGGTGGTTTGGGATATTGATGCGGATGGCCGCGCCGAGGTGTTGATCAAAACCAACAAATCTGGTGACCCCAAAGATTACAACAGCGATCGTTTGGCCGTGTTGGACGGCGAAACCGGCGTGATTAAAAATGAAGTGCCCTGGCCGGGCGCCGACGGCCTGGGCGACGATTACAACAGCGACAGCCGCAATTACCTCGCCATCGCCCACCTCGACGGCAAGAGTCCGTATGTTCTTGTCGCGCGCGGTTTGTATGCGAATCAACGGCTGTTTTGTTATGACAACAAACTGCAAAAAGTTTGGGAACGTGTGATCGCTGACGGCACGCACAGCTCGCACAGTCTCACCATTGCCGATGTGAATGACGACGGCAAAGAAGAAATTATGTGGGGCGAGCATTGCATCACCGAGGGCGGCAAGGATTTGTGGACGATCAAAGAACGCATGCCGTATTCCGGTCATCCCGATATTGTTTACGTCGCCGATGTGTTGCCCTCAAATCCCGGCAAGGAAGTTTATTATTGCCGCGAAGGGTGGTATGGACAGCGGCATCGCCGGATCGGCATGATGCTGGCAAACAATCGCGGCGAGATTTTGTGGGCGCATTGGAATTATCGCCATGTCGATGGCGGCTGGGTTTCCAAGATTATTCCGGACACCGAAGGCATGCAATGTTATGCATTTGACATCGGCGGCAAAAAGATCGGCGAGCACGGTGTAAAAATCGACACGATTTATCAATACGTTTTCGATCCGAACGGGAAAATTTTTTCCCGGCCGAGCATGCACGGCAGTTTTCCGGTGGATTGGGATGGCGACGGCGTGCGGGAGATATGCATGCGTAACGGCAGCGTCAGCCGCTTTGGCGGGCCGGTCATCGCCAAAGTGGATTCGAATACGATCTTTGGCGCCGATCTCTTCGGTGATCATCGCGAAGAAATCGTCGCCGCGCCGGCGCAGGAAGGCAAGGTTTACATTTTTTTCAACACCGCGCCGCTGGCAACGGCATCACGGCTTACACCGCTGGCGGATCGCCAATACCGCAACGACGTCTCGCGTACGGCGATGCAGCACAATTTGATTCCTTTTGAAAGCGGCATTCGCGCAACTCGATTGACCCGCCACGCCATGCCGGACACCGCAAAAATAGCCAGCGCCATGCGGCCATAATTCGGTAAAAACTGGAAAAATTAAAAAATTTTGACCAGCTGGCGAAAAGCTGCCAGCGGATTTCATAAGATCCGTTGGCCGTTTTTTAATCGGTTGAGCATGTTAAAGCTTCTTGTATTTCGGCCATGCCGGGCCCTTCGAGGCCCGGCCGGCTATTGAAAGTGGAAATTTCCCATGATTGATCCGTCACCTCACGCTGCGCAGGAATCGCGGCGCCTTAAATTGGCTGAGATGAAATTCCTGCCGTTGATTTTTTTGCTGAGCTTCATTTTAAATATCTGGGGCAATCGCTGGGGCGCGCCGAATTTTTGGCATCCGGACGAGATCGCGCAACGCGCTTATTACATGTTTGCCGACCGCGAGCCGAATCCGCATCACTTCGCGTATGGCGGCTTGCATTATTACACCATCTGGCTCGGCGACATTCTGCCGGTCAAGGCCTACGAACGTTTGGTCGATCCTCCGCCGCCTGGAACCGTCTCGGCCGAAAGCAAGGGTTGGCTCGTGCGGGAACAAAGCCGCGTTATTCAAATGTCTCGTACCCTCTCGGCGATCATGTCCGTGCTCGTGGTCGGGTTGACCTTCATCATGGGAACACTGCTGTTTGACAAAAGAGTAGGCTACATTGCCGCACTGCTGCTGGCCGTCTCCATGTCGTTCGTGACGATCGCCCATTTTTCGACGGTCGATGCACCGTCAAATTTTTGGTACTGGCTTTCCTGTTTTTTCGCGTTGATGATTTGGAAACGCGGCACCTGGCGCTGGTACTTTTTAGCCGCACTCACTGCCGGTTTGGCTATCGGCCTGAAAACTGACCGCGTGCTGCTCATTTTGCCGCTTTTACTTTCGCATTTTATGCGGCGCGAGAGCCGGCAATGGTCCAAGCTGCTCTGGTTCGTGTTGCTCATTCCGCTGGGCTTTGTGCTTGCCAATCCGGCGCTGCTCATGTCGCCCTTTGAATTTCTCGATGGCTACACGCGGGATTTGTTTTTCAATAAAGCGCGCGGCGTGCCCGGCCAGATGTCGTATTTCACCATGCTTGAACACGCCAAGAATGGTTTGGGTTGGCCATTATTCATTGCCGCAATGGCGGGCGTAGTCGTCGCACTTTATCATCTGGTGCGCCGCCGGAATGCCGCTGCCATTGTCTGGTTGCTCGTCACTTTTGCACCATATTATGTCATTTTCGGCGCTGCTTCGGAAATCGCGCCGTGGTATCTGCCGCTGTTTTTTCCGGGCCTGATGCTTTGCGCCGGTTATGCTGCAGTGACATTGCTGGAGGCCCTGCCGGCAAATTTCGGGTTGGCCATCAAGTCTGGTGTTGCCGTTATTTTTGTGTATTCGTTTTTTTATAGCTTGGCCATCGCGCTGCAATTCTCGAATGACTCGCGCTATCTGGCCAAGGAATGGATCGAGCAAAATGTTCCCGCGAAAGCGGCCATTGAGATGTTACTGCGCGGACCGGCCATCTCGCGCGAACAATATGAGATTGTCAATCCGCCGATTGACAAAGAGTTTTACGTGTTTGCGCAGCAATGGCACAACAATTTAAACAACGACCAAACTTATCAAAAAATTCGCACCGCCATTCTTGCTCTCGAACGCTGGGTCGAGCGGCAATACGGCATCCCCGCACGCGACGAACCGTACACCGCCTGGTTTGACGCCATTCCCGCGCAGTACGAGAAAACGGGCGAGAACGCCAACGGCATTGAACCGCCG
>JAJVHT010000040.1:0-9041 GCA_022072515.1 bacterium | reverse complement strand
TCTCGAACGCTGGGTCGAGCGGCAATACGGCATCCCCGCACGCGACGAACCGTACACCGCCTGGTTTGACGCCATTCCCGCGCAGTACGAGAAAACGGGCGAGAACGCCAACGGCATTGAACCGCCGCGGCCGGACTATATTGTTATTGTCGAGTATTTGCAACCCAAAAGTTTGGCCACGCTACAGGCACCGGACTCCGGTTACCGGCTGGCGACGCAATTTCATTACACCGCGCCGTTTGGGTTGCAGCCGGTGTTTGAGTTCGTCAATTCGCCGGTGTATGTGTTTGTGAGGGAAGGAAAACTATAAAGCCGTGAATCGTTCGCGGTTAATACTTTGCCATCCGGAAGTTTCATTTGAGGAAATCATCAATTGTTGTAAAGATTCTTAAAGGCTTCGCTGCTGGCCATAAACGTATCCCGCCGGCAATTAAAAACACGAGAACCAGCATGATAAGAAGACTTTCCGTTACACTAATTAGTGATGATTCTTTGATGATTCCGATTGTTGAGGATAGCCCCTCCAGTAATGCAAAAACACCCGCCGCAATAGCGGCGAGCTTGATCTGAGTTTTGCTATGGGTGATTTGTTTTTGACTTTGCGCAAGCTGCTCATAGCTTTGTCTGAGCTGTTTTTGCTGTTCATGAACGCGCACAAAATTTCTAATGACGGACAGATAAAGCTGCAGTTTATAGCCATCAAACATATAACCGTGAATGACTTCGTCTTTGGGCTTTTCCACCTGCCGGCAGATGATGAGAATTTTTTTGCCATTATCGATGATGAGAGGAATGGCGGCAATGGCCTCCACCAACAGAAAATTGCCTTTTCGAAGTTCTTCTTTTTGGCTTGATTCAGCGCGATCGCGCGCGAAAGCGGATTCCAACAAGCCGGCCAAATCTTCGTAATCTGGCAGCTTTCGCAGCGGACTGCGGTCGCATTCAAAACTTTTGCGATACGTCGTGCCGTCCTTCGTCTCATAAACGGATAGGTAGTTGAGCTCAAAGATATAAACCAGGACCCGCCATAGCGTATCCAGCGTCGCCGAGCTTTCGCTGGCCAGCATCCTCAGCACTTCCCCGTTCTTTTCAATGAATTTTGCAAAATCCCTGTCGAGTGATTCGCTCATTTCTATCCCGCCTTTTAGTTTTTTAGCAAAGCCAATAGCTTTTCAGTCACTTCGTCAAAAGACGCCGGTTTTTGAAAAATTTCGGTTATCTCAAGCTGTTTGATACTTTCTGAAAGCGTATAATCAATGACGGCCGTGAGAATGATCACCGGCACTGTCGGCAAAGTTTTCATATTTGGCACCTCGTTCTGCCTGATGAGCTGCAGCAAAATCGCGCCGGCTTTGCGTGGTTCAACCCGTTTGCCGATTTTGTTGCCGGGGGGCAGCATGATGTCCAAAACGAGCAAATCATATTTGTTTTTTTGGAGTAAGCTCAGGGCCTCGTCGCCATCTTTGGCGAGGTCGACCTCCACCTTTTCGTCCTGCAACTTGGGAAAATAAGGGGTGACGCTCCAATCTTCGTCATCGACAAAAAGTATTCTTTTTGACATCTTATACCTCTTTGGGATGATGCGGCAAAACAACAAAAAATGTAGTCTCGTACCCTTCGTATAATTTAAGGCGGTGCGGGTCCTTAAAAAAAGGCACACTTTTGAATTTAATCTGCCCCTTGTGGCGCTCGACAATTTCTTTGGCGATCATCAAGCCGAGACCGGTTCCAGGGATATACCGGGTCGTATCTAAAATTTCGCTCCGGCTGAAACCCTGAAAGATGCGTTCGTGTTGATCTTCGGGAATCCCCAGGCCGCGGTCGACGATGGCGATTTCAATATGGCGTCCGGTTTCGCGTCCGCGGATTTCGAGGTTTTGATTAAAAAATGAATATTTAACCGCGTTATCGATAAGGTTCGTAAAAACTTGTTCCATTTGGCTTCTGTCATAATAGATGCCGGGAAGTTTTTTGACGCTGTCATAGACGATGATCTTGATTCCTCTTTTGTTGGCGGTTTCCAAAAACCGCTCGACGCAAAGCATGACGGTATCGCCAATAAATCCCTTCTCGAAATTGACGCCCAATGCTTCCAGCGATTGCGCCGTTGACCAGAGCGTATTTTTCATTTGCCGCGCCGCCCGATGGGCTTCTTCTTCGACGATCTTGGCGGTTTTCGTGACCAGCGGGTCCTCCTGGTAATTTTTTTGCAGATGATATTTTAATCCACCAATTTGGGAGATAATGATGTGCAAAGGCGCGCGAAACTCGTGACCGATGTCAGCGAGCTTGAGCTGTAATTTGTCGATGGTGATTTTGCTTTTTTCCAATTCCTTGCGGCTCGTCAGATCTTTAGCGATTCCAATGGTTCTGACGATGCGATTGGCCGAATCCTTCTGCAAAATGGAGGTCGACAAACTTATGGGGAGGGGAGTGCCATTTTTGTGAAGAAAAGACGTCTCGAAATCAGAAACTTCGCCACTGCCTTCCTGCAACGCTTCGGTTAAGCGAGGCGTCTGTTCGCCAAAATGTTTTCGCGCATCCTTGCCCTCGAGTTCCCGGGAAGCCCAGTCATGGCCAAACATTTCATGCGCCACTTGATTGGCGAACACAATTTTCCAAACGGCATCGCCGTTCGTGTTTTGATTTTCTGTGACGATGATCGGGTCCGGGATTTTTTCGAGAATATTGCGAAATTGCACGACGAGCCTGGAATTCCTGATGGCGATGGCGGCCTGTGCGGCAAATGCTTCCATGATCTTTTTTTCAATGGGCGAAAAGTTTTGTGGCGTGCGATAGTTCAGAAACATCAACCCGACGGTCTCTTCGCCCAATTTTAAAACGAGCGCCGCCAGGGATTTTATTTTTTCTCTTTCGTGAAACCGCTGCTTCGGCATTCCCGTACTGGCATCTTGTTTCGCCGCGATCATCAGCTCGTGTCCGTCGATGTCATTTTCAATATATATAGATTCGCCGCGCTTGATGATCAGCTCGGCAAAGGAGTGACCGCTGAAAACGAAAGATTCGACATAATCACGTTCTTCCAACAATTTTCCGGCGCAAATCGGCGGCGCCACGAGACGATTGGTGGCTTGATCAAATTGAAAAAGCGTGACTGGCTCGGCGTAAAGCACTTCCAAGGCGCTTTGGGCGATGCTTTCCAAAATTTCTGTAATGCCCTGCGATGAGGTATTCGCCTGGCCGATGCGGTTGAAGTGATCGATCAGGCGGGCGTTTTGTATGACCACGCCGACCTGATTGGCCAGCGCTTTGATATAATCGACTTCCTGCTCGAAAAAGCCGTGGGGCCGGCGCGAATAAATATCAATCACGCCGAACACTTCGTTGCCGAAAAAAATCGGCGCGCAGAGCAGCCATTTAAACGGTGTGTCCGCAATCAATTCCGGATGACAATATCTGGCGTTCTTTTTGACGTCTTTAATAATCACGGTGTCACGTTTTGCGATGACCTCGCTGATAATGCCTTCCCGCGCCGGTATTTTGACGGCCAGCACCCGCTGTTTCGCTAGGCCTGCCCAGTCACGAATGACAAAATCGCTGGCAGCGTCCTTTTCCCACAGCGCCACGGCTTTGGCGCCAATGATCTCACTGCCGCATTTGATAATCGCCGCATAGATTTCATGTAGATCCTGGCTGGCACGGAACGTATCGCCCAGCTTTCTGTAAGCTTGATCAAATTTCTGTTTTTGAAAAATCAGCGCCAAGTGGCTGGCCAGGACTTCCAATATTCTTTTATCATCATCATTAAATGCCATCCGTTTATTGGAATCGACGCTGAGCAACCCCACGACCTGTTTTTGATACTTGAGCGGCACAATCACTTTGGATTGAATGCGCGAATCGATCTTGATCTTGTAGCGGGGATCGTCATGCAGCGCATCGATAATTTCCGCTTTACCGTGCCGGGCCACGTGTCCGGCAATGCCCTCATGTTTAGAACCGATTTTAAATTTTCTAACGTTTTCAATCTTTCGGTTATGGCCGATCACCGGATGGAAGCGCATGCGTTCGAAGTTGACAAAAGCAATGTAGCCGGAATCACCGCCGACCAGTGCAATGCTTTTGGGTAAAATGGCTTTGATCATTTTCTCCAAGGAATCGGAGGATTGCGTTTCCTGAATGATTTCCTCGATTAATCTGGTTTGTTCCTTTTCCTTCGTTTCGTGCTTCGCGGCATTTTGAATCGCAAAGGCCGTCCAATCCGCCAAAATCGTGAGTAAGTTGATTTCATCCGGCTTGAAATGGTGAGAGTAGCCGGCACCGGTATAAATGTTGAGCGCTCCCAGAATGCTGTCATGGTGACGGAGTGGTATGCTGAGCATGGAACAAAGATTTTCTTTCAGTGTGAAGCCGGGATCGCGGTAATCTTTGTCGGCAAAAATATTCGGCACGGCACGAAGCTGTCCCGTTTCAATCACCTGCCCGATAATGCCTTCACCGACTTTCAGGCAAAACTTGCGCAGATGTTCCATGCTGAGCCCGCGCATCGCCGCCATCTCCAAAGCCCGGGGATCATTCCAGCGCTTTAAAATAACGGTGCAAATCTCATAACCCAGATTTTTCACCACGAGATTGGTGAGTTTCTGCAAAAGATCCTTGAGACCGGGCTGCATCGTCACGTATTCGCTATAATTCCTGGCCAGCGCCAGCCCGCTATTGGAGGAGAGCAAATCCAGGCAGCTCTCCACCACATGCATAACGGCTTGTTCATCTGCGATCGGTTTCAAGAGAAAATGCGTTTTGCCGTTTGTTTTCGTTTCCTTTTCAGCATATGGCGCTGGCGTTTCAAGCAAGACAATAATTTTTATTCCCGGCAGCATTTCCTGCAATTTAGCGCTCAAACTTAAAAAACCTTCTGGCGCCGCGTCGAGGGCCGCATCCAAAAACACGAGATCATAAGCTTGCTCACGGCGCGCTGCTGCGACGGTCTCGAGCAAGTGGTTGCTGCTGCTGACCATTTGGATATTAAAACCCCGGCGGCTGAGTGTATCGAACAGTCTTTTACCACTCTGGGGGTCGTGATCAGCAATTAAGATGTTGATCGACGCTTTTTTCAAGGCTTTTTACCCATTCGTTTTCCGCAATGCAGGTCGAATGATTGTATGTAATAAAATCGTTCAATAGGGATCTCAGGGCGCGCTATCGTATACGACCAAAGCGGACATCCACCTAAACGCGACCTCGAAGTTAAGAGTGAACTGAAAAATTATAAAATTTTTAAAGCTTATGTTGACAAATAAACCTATTGTTTTGGGCGGCGATAGAATTGTTTCTGAAAGCATAAAAAGCTGTTATCCGCTCATTCCGGATGACGTTTTATCGTCCGGATTGCAAGATGTACTAAATGACATCCTGAAGTCCGGCATGCTGTCAAATTTTGCCAAATATACGCGAAAATTAGAAAGCCGGTTCTGTGAGATTTTCGGGGTTAAACATGCGCTGACGGTTGCCAATGGCACCACCGGTTTGGAAATACTTCTTTCCACTTTGCCACGGGACACGGAAGTACTGGTCCCAAGCTATACGTTTCCTTCGACGGTGCACGCCATCGCGCTGGCGCATCTCAGGCCGAAATTTGTCGATATTGATCGGGCGACGTGCAATATCAGCCTGCAAGAAGTCAAACTAAAAATTTCAAAAAACACTTCCGCGATTTTGGCGGTCAATGCGTTTGGGAACCCGTGCCACCTCAAAGAATTGGAAGAAATTGCCCAAACCTATAAAGTCCGGCTTTTTTTTGATTCTGCTGCGGCCATTGGCTCGAAATACCGTGGCCGCTTTCTCGGCTCGTTCGGCGACGCCGAAATTTTTAGTCTGAGCGGCACCAAGGTTGTTACCGCCGGTGAAGGCGGCGTCATTGCGACGAACGATGACGATCTGGCAAAAGAGCTGGACTGCAAGAGAAACTATGGCTACAATAAAGTCGAAAAAGACTGTTTATTTGTGGGTTTCAACGGCAAACTCAGCGAATTGAACGCTGTTATCGCACTTTGGTCATTGCGTGATCTGGAACGTAATCTCACCGCTCGGCGGGAAATTGCCGCGCATTACCATGATCACCTCAAAAATATTCCCGGCATGCAGTTTCAGCAAATTTTAGACGAGTGCGAAACGAATTTTTGCTCTTTTGCCGTTTCAATCGATCCCACCGCGTTTGGCCTCGACGCCGTGGCTTTGCAAGATTGCTTAAAAGCAGAAGGCGTCGAAACGCTCCGCTACTTTTGCCCGCCGATGCACAAGACCAGAGCTTATAAAGAGTTTAACCATCTTCGTCTCGAAGAAAGCGAGATTTTGTCACAACGCAATCTTTGTTTGCCCATGCATTCGCACTTGACGCTGGAGCAGGCGGGCCAGGTTTGTCAGGCCCTCGCGCGGATACAGCAATATGCCGGCGAAATCAATCAGCGGCGCTCTGAACCGCGTCTCAAAAAGCCAGTTTACCGGCCCGCAAGAAAAGCATTTTCACCGGCGCTTTCACTTCAGAGTGTTTAAAACCAGTTTGACGTGCCCAAATGCCAATGGCGCTGGAAGCGCGTTGATCGCAAACCATTCTGCCTCGGCGATTTCAATTTGGGGCACGATGTTGCCCGGCAAAATTTTGCAATAATAATAAATATTCAAAGTTGCCTCTCCTCCCGGCCCGTAAGTATCCGGATAGATTCCCAGTACCCGGATGATTTTGACGCCGACTGTAAGTTCCTCTCCGACCTCTCGTTTTAATCCATCCTCGGCGCGCTCACCGCATTCAAGAAAACCGCCGGGAAAATCCCAGTGATTTTTAAACGGCTCATTGGCCCGACGGACTAAAAGCACTTTGCCGTTTTGCAGAATAACGGCGCCGACACAAGGCTTGGGGTTTTGATAATGAACGAAGCCGCATTTTGAACATGACTGATTGCCGGTTTTCCCATTCACTTGGCCTGGCGATGACATCGTCCCTCCGCACTGTGGACAAAAGCGATATTCCATGATGCTTATCCCAAAGTTGTGGTCGCAAGCTGCTTTTAAAAATTAGTCGTTTGCAAGCGTTTTTTCTGGCGTTGAGGTTAAGAAAAATTTTAAACTTTTCATCGATTGACCCTTTCAATATATATAAGACGAAATGCCAGAATGTCAAGCAAATTTATGAGGTCGAATTTGTTGTGAAAAATTTCCGCAATTCTTCCGCCGTGCCACTACGTTTATCTCATTACATCACCTGGATGCTTACCTCGATTACCTGCCGTCTGCGAGTTGGAGCTGAATAATTGGCGAGGGCTGGAAGGGATTCCTGGTCTACCTTGAATTTGCATAAATAAATATCACCCCGATTTTCCTGTGGAATTAGTAGAATGTGCCACCGGCCGAGCTTTTATCATGCAAAATCAAGGCGGTATGTCGAGCCGGAGCTCTCATGAGAAAATTTCGCCAACGCAACCAACCATCGTCAATGTCGAACGCCAAGCCATCGAATCGCCCGTCATCGTGGCTGAGCATCTCACCAATTGTCAAAGTACTCGTCGGCTCGGGGCTGTTGTTGTTTCTCTGCAATTTGGGTTACGATGCCGCTAAGGCCACCATTCTGCGGCGGCTGCAATTGGAAGCGGAGAACAAAGTCTTGCGCGCACAGCTCGAGCGCATCGACCACAAAGTCATTCCGAAAATCGAGCAGGCTCATCACGACGTGAAAGACATTCAGCAGCCGCTGCAGCAAGAAAAGCTGACACGCGCCCAATTAGAGCAACTGGCGCTGAAGGCCCGTGGGGTGTGCGAAACGCTCGAAGAAATCGAGTTGATGCTCAAGTTGAACACCATCGCCCAAGCCGATCCCCAAGACGAAATTGAATTGGCGGACATTTTGATCGGTGTGCCACAAGCGCAGGCGGGGCCATCTCCCCAAAATAAAAACCCCCAGCGCGACGCATCTAACTCCAAGCTGGTTCTCTTGCAGCAAAGCCGTGACACAACGAAGACGAAAAGAAACGAGCATGAATCGCGCCACCGGGCTGTGCAAGATTCTTCTCTGTACGGCTTAACCGCCGGACGGCCGGGAAACACCGCGTCTTTAAATCGGGAATCCCCAACGATTCTTGACGACGATCCACTCACTGGACCCCATCCCAATATTATTGAGAGAAACCTTTCTTTTCTCGGCCTGCCCGTGCTGCCAACGAGCCGCACGTCTGCGGATATTCGCCGGGTTATTTTGCAGCACAAAGCGTCGCTGCAGGATTGTTACACCCGCATTTTGAAGACGCATCCGGCAATCAACGGCGAAATGCGTTTGCGGCTGACGATTGCGCCGAGCGGCAAAGTGACAGCAGCAACAGTCCTAACGTCGACGGTCAATCACAGTGAGTTGGAGCAGCTTGTTGTGGAAAGAATCAGCCGCTGGAATGATTTTGGCGAAGTGAGTGCCGCCGTTGGAAATATCATCATTAAACAGACGGTTTTTTTTGGTGAGGACCGGCTGGCATCGCCAGATTAAATACTAAAACCGGCAAGCACGAAAGCGGAAGATTTTAGAAGTTTGGTGCTTGCTTTTGAAAAAGTTATTGCTATTTTTGCAAAGACGCAACTTCCAAACCATAACGTCAGCAAATCCAGGCGGCGAAAATAATTCAATTCAACAGGGAAGTAATGGCGATGGAATTACAATACGATCATGCGCATTACCGGTGCGCCGATTTAAACCAGGCGGTGGAATTTTATCAAAAAACTCTGGACGCCGAAATCAGCAAACGTTCGGAACAGAACGGGCGAATTATCGTTACGTTGAAAATCGGCGACACCCAGTTTTGTCTCTCGCCGGCGCCGGACGGCAGCGCTTGTCAGGTCGAGGCGAATGCGAAGCGCTTGGGGGTTTATCATCTCGCGTTCCTGGTGCCGAATCTTGCCGAAGCGGTCGCCGAATGCAAACGCCGCGGCGCGAAATTCACCATCGAAAATTTTATGGCGACCCCAACGCGCCAAGTGGCGTTCTTTGACGCGCCCGACGGCATGCAGGTGGAGTTGATGCAGGATTTGTGAGATATGTGAAG
>JAJVHT010000140.1:14494-19238 GCA_022072515.1 bacterium | reverse complement strand
ATGCAAAAAGCCATGCAGAATGTCGATCCGGAGAAGCTGCAGGAGGCGATGAAGAATTTCCAATTTTCGCAAGACGAGTTTGTGAAAAACCTCGAACGCACGATCAATTTGCTGAAACAGGTGCAGGCCGAGCAAAAGCTGGATGAGGCGATTAAAAAGACGGAAGATTTGCTGGAGCGCCAAAAAGATGTCAATCAAGAAGCGGCAAAAAATCCGGCGGCGGATAAACGCGACGAACTGGCCGGCAAAGAAGCCGGCATGAAACCAGACACGCAAGCGCTCGAAAAATCGCTGGGCGATTTGAACAAGCTGATGCAGGAATTGCAGCAGCAGGGGCCGGCGGAGAAAATTCAGTCGGCGGCGCAGATGATGGATTCGCCCGATCTCGCGAGCCAAATGCAGCAGATGGCAAATCAAATGCAGCAGGGCAGCATGTCGCCAGCGCAGCAGAGCGGGCAGAAAATTGCGAGCACGCTGCAACAGATGCAGCAGTCGCTGCAAGGCGCGCAAAAGGAAATGCAAAACAGCCAGCGCCGCGAAGTGATGCAAGCGTTGCAGCGCAGTTCGACCGATTTGTTGCAGCTTTCCAAACAGCAGGAACAGCTCATGAAGCAGTCGGCGGGCATGAATGCCAATTCGGCGCAGTTCAATCAGAATGCCGATCGCCAACAGGAGCTGATGTCGGGTTTGCAGCGCGTCGGCGAGCAGCTCTATCAACTCGCGCAAAAAAGTTTTGCGGTGACGCCGGACATTGCCCGCGCGATGGGCAAGGCGATGAACGAGATGCAAGCGGCGCTGGATGAAATGGAGCAGCGCAACGGCCAGGCTGCCGGCGAGCGGCAGGGCCAGGCGATGCAGGGCCTCGATCAGGCCGTGGCCGGTTTGCGGCAATCCATGCAGCAGGGCGCCGGCATGTCGATGTCGATGGGCTTCGAGCAATTCATGCAGCGCATGATGGGGCTGTCGGGACAACAGCAGGGCATCAATCAACAAACGCAGGGGCTGGGCGAACAGGGCATGGAGGCGATGGAACGCCAGGCCGCGATGGCGCGTTTGGCCGCCGAGCAGGCCGCGGTCAAAAAGAGTCTCGAACAACTGCTGCAGGAATTCGGCCAGCGCGGCGAGATTCTCGGGCGACTCGATCAGACGGCGAAAGACATGGAAGACGTCGTGAAAAATTTGCAACAGAATCAAGCCGGCCGCCCGACGATCGAACGCCAGCAACAAATTCTCTCGCGCCTGCTCGATGCGCAGCGTTCGATGCGCGAGCGCGATTACAGCAAAGAACGTGAGGCGCAAACCGGCAAAACCTATCGCGGTCTTGATCCGGGCCGTTTACCCGCCGATCTCGGCGAGAAGAACAGCCGCCTTTATGAGGATCTCCTCCGCGCGCTGCGAGAAGACTACACCCGCGATTATAAAGATTTGATTCAGCGCTATTTTGATGCGCTCACCAAAGGACAGCAACAGCAGCTAAACAACTAAAGGGAAAAATGCAAAAAGCAAACAGCAAGGAACAAATGGCTGCATTCGGGATAAGAACAAAAATAAATCTGCTAAATAGTCATGGCCGCGCCCTGCGGTGGGATGCGATGACAAAAACCGGCTTGTGGTTTGCCCACAAGGGGCGGGGACTACTTTTGCTTTTTTTTGTTGCGGTTCCCTTTTCGCTGCAAACTGCAAGCACATTCATTACGATCACCGCTGCATTCAGCCAGACGCCGCAACAAAACGCCGCGCAGTTGCGGCTGGCGCAGGATATGGAACGGATGGGGCAATTTGAACGCGCCGCGGAGATTTATACGGCGCTCTTCAATGCCGACCCGCGTAACGGCAGTTATTATTTCAGCCTGAAACGCCTGTTGCTGCAATTGCGCCGTTATGACGCGTTGGCCACGGCGATCAATCGCCGCTTGGAAGTCAGCGACGACATCAATGCACGCGTCGATCTCGGCGAGGTTGAATTCAAACGCGGGCAAACCGCGGCGGCGCAGGCGAGGTGGAAAGAGTTGCTGCAAAAATATCCGCAGCCGGGAACATTCGCGGCGGTGGCCAATGCGCTGGTGGAAAATCGCGACTACGATGCCGCCATGCAAGTTTATGCGCAAGCGCGGCAGCAGTTGCATAATCCCACGCTGTTCATCCTGGAACTCGCGAATCTCTACACGCTGCGGATAAACTATGCGGCGGCGACAGCGGAGTATTTGCGTTTTCTCGATGCCAACCCGCGCCAGTTTCCGTTCGTGCAGAGCAAGATGAACGAGATGACGCGTGACGATGAAGAAAAACTTGCCGCCGTCGCCAAAGCCATCGAAGCCGCCTTGCCGCAATCAACGCAGCCGCAATTGCTGCACCGTCTGCTGGCCGGACTTTTTATGCAGGGCCGGGAATATGGCCGCGCGCTGTTGTCGTATCAAACGCTGGAGCGGCTCAGCAGCGCGGCGGACAAGGCCAACGTCGGCAGTGAAATTTTTTCTTTTGCCGAGCAGGCGCGCAACGCCGGCGCATTTGCCTTTGCCGAGCAGGGCTATCAAATCATTTTGCGCGATCTCACGAATTCGCCGTACACGTTGCCGGCGCAATTCGGGCTGGGACAATGTTTGCAGGCCCAGGGCAAATATGTAGAAGCGCAAGCGGCTTTTGCCCAGGTGATTGAAAAAGCCGCGGGTAATCGCAATCCGTGGGCGCTGCGCGGCTTGTTGGCCCAGGGTGAAATTCTTTTGGAGAATTTGCGCGACGTGCAGGGCGCGATCGCGATTTACCAGCAAATCACCGAACGGTTGGCGCCGGCTGGCGGCAACGAGCGGATCGAAGCGCTCTTCCGGCTCGGCGATTGTTATCTGGCGCTCGGCGATGAGCCGCAGGCCATCGCTTGGTACGAAAAAGCGCGGCAAATGGGGCGCAATAACCAGCTCGTTGCCGATAAAGTAAATTTTCGCGAAGCGCGGCTGGCGTTTTATCAGGGCCGTTTCGGCGCCGCCAAAAATTTGTTGGAGACGATTGTCAATGTGCCGCGCGAGGAAAGTACGGCCGAGAGCATGGTGAACGACGCGCTGGAGTTGTTGCTGCTGCTCGATGTGAATCTCGCGGATTCCGCCGGCGCGTTGTTGAGCTATGCGCACGCCGAATATGCGGCGGCGCAGCATCAAGCCCCGGCGGCGATTGATACCCTGGAAAGCGCGCTCAAGCGTTTTCCACAAGCGGCGATTTTACCGCAGGCGCTGTTCAGTTTGGGAAATTTATACGCAGGACAGCAAAAATTTGACGTCGCCAGCGAACGTTTCCGCCTGATTCTCAGCCAATACGCGGAAAGCGTGGTGGGCGACCGCGCGTTGTTCCGGCTGGCGGAAATCCAGCAAACCGGCTTGCGTGATTTGCGGCAGGCGCAATCGCTGTACGAACAATTATTGAAAGATTATCCGCAGAGTTTATTTTTGGAAGAGGCGCGGCGGCGGGCGCGGGAGCTGGCAGAGAAAAATAAATCATCGTAAATTCGGAGCGATTCATCGATGCGTCGTTTCATTCATTATACATTTTTCCTCAGCGTGAGCTTGCTTTTCGCCTCGGCGGCCTGGAGCCAGAAGCTGCTGATCTACATGGATCTCAAGCAAACCGACCATCTCAAAGCGTACGGCGTGGCGTATTGGGCACTCGATCACGGCGTGACGGTCGAGTGGCTGCTGAATTATCGCGGCGGCTCGTTTCTGATGGATTATCAAGCTGAGCTCGAACGCGAGTGCCGGGTGCGTGGCGTGGCCTTCGCAACCGTCGGCGGCGGCGAAGCCACGCAAATTTACGCCGACATCGAAGCCGGCAACATGGAAGTGGTGATGCTCGAAAAAGCGCCGGCCATCGTCATTTACACGCCGCAAAACAAACAAGTCTGGGATGATGCCGTGACGTTGGCGCTGACGTACGCGGAAATTCCTTACAAAACGGTTTGGGATGAAGAAGTGCTCAACGGTGAATTGGAGAAATACGATTGGCTGCACTTGCATCACGAAGATTTTACCGGACAATTCGGCCGTTTCTACGCCAGTTTCAACGCCACGCCGTGGTATCAGGAGGAGGTCGCTAAAAATGAAGACATGGCCAAAAGGATGGGATTCAACAAAGTGTCGGAACTGAAACGCGCGGTGGCGCGGACGATTAAAGATTATGTGGCGCGCGGCGGCTTTCTCTTTGCCATGTGTTCGGCGACGGATACGATCGATCTCGGGCTGGCCGCGCAAAATACCGATATTTGCGCGAGTATTTTTGACGGCGATCCGCCGGCGCCGAATGCGCAAAGCGAGCTGGATTATGCGCAGACCTTTGCGTTTGAAAATTTCACCCTGGAAATGAATCCGCTGGTGTATGAATTTTCGGACATTGATTTTCCACCGAGCACCAACCCGCGCGTGCGCAGCGCCGATGCGGATTATTTCACGCTTTTTGAATTTTCCGCCAAATACGATCCGGTGCCGACCATGCTCACGCAGGATCACGTTTCCGTCGTGAACGGCTTCATGGGGCAAACCACCGGTTTCAAGCGCGGCCTCATCAAAAAGTCAGTGACCATTTTGGGCGAAGTGCCCAATTCAGAGGAAGTCAAATACTTGCACGGCAATCTCGGCCGCGGCACGTTCACGTTCTACGGCGGGCATGATCCCGAAGATTATCAACACATGGTTTACGATCCGCCGACCCAGCTTTCCCTGCACAAAAACTCGCCGGGCTACCGGCTGATTTTGAACAATATTTT
>JAJVHT010000140.1:12414-14394 GCA_022072515.1 bacterium | reverse complement strand
TTAAAATATCACTTGCGCCTGATAAAAAATTTTAACAAATTAGACCCACGGAGATTCTTTTACAATTCACATACTGACTACTGTTCCGGCGCTAAACCCAGGAAAGGCCTTGATTTCGGCGGCGGGACCGTCGTCCGGTTGTTAACCCTTAATTTCCCAATTAAGGAGGGAGAAAATGCTACAGAGACGCAAGCTATGGCTACACACACCTGTGCTGCTGTGTTTGTTACTCGGCCTTAGCGGAAGCGCGGTCTTTGCCCAAACCGCAACATTGAGAGGCAAAGTGACCGATGCCCAATCTGGTGAAACACTGCCACAGGCCGCCGTGCAAGTCACGGCGACGGGAGTCAAAACCGGGGCGGCTTCTGATGTGGACGGAATGTACACGGTTCCGAACTTGGCGCCGGGTACGTATACTGTTACCGTCTCATATGTGGGCTACGATAACAAGGTGCAGACGGTCACGCTGGCTGCCGGTGAAACCAAAGTATTGAATATCGCCCTCTCCGGCTCGGGTGTCGAATTGAATCCCGTCGTCGTTTCTGCCTCGCGCCGCCAGGAAAAAATTCTCGATGCGCCGGCTTCCGTGTCGGTTTTGGAAGCCACCCAGATTCGCGGCCGCGCGACGACGACAGCGACGGATTATCTGCGCGGCTTGCCGGCTGTGGATATTTCCAGCAACGGCATTGCACAAAGTAACGTGGTGGTGCGCGGCTTCAACAATATTTTTTCCACCACCCTTTTGTCGTTGACCGACAACCGCTACGCCAATGTTCCCTCGCTGCGGGTGAATGTCTACAATTTTCTCCCCATCGTTAATGAAGATATTTCACGTATCGAAGTCGTGTTCGGCCCCGGGGCAGCGCTTTATGGCCCGAACAGCTCCAACGGCGTCATGCACATCATCACGCGCTCACCGTTTGATTCTCCCGGCACGGTGGTGAGTGTCGGCGGCGGCGGACGCGATTTTCTTAACTTTGGCCGCTCCGGCAGTGACGCCAATGCGCTTTATCCTGCCGGTGGACGCAATATCTTTATGGGCGGTTTTCGCCATGCCAGCATCCTGAGCGACAAAGTTGCATTCAAACTTTCCGCCCAGTATTATAGCGGCTATGATTGGGAAAATTTTGATGCGGATGAACCAGCGACGATCACGAAATTTAAACCCACGATTAGCGGCCCCGTCACTGTTGGTGGCCCCATTTCCAATGCCCGGGATTTTACCGTCGAAAAGATGGCCGCCGAGACGCGCTGGGATTTCCGTCTCTCGGAGAACACCTCGTTTATTCTGAATGGTGGCTTTAATCAAGGTGATCAAATCGAGCTGACCGGTATCGGCGCCGCGCAAGGCGTTGATTGGGGCTATTATTATGGCCAGGCGCGTTTTAACCACAAAAATCTTTTCGTGCAAGGCTTCGTCAATGGCAACGATGCCGGCGATACCTATATTCGCCGCACCGGCCAATTGATTGTCGACAAGTCCAAGCTGTATGTCGGACAGGTGCAGCATAGCTATGGCTTGGGCGAGCGTCAACGCTTCACCTATGGTGTGGATGCGTTGTTTACCCGGCCGAATTCGGAAGGCACCATTTACGGCCGCAATGATAAACAAAGCCTCAATGAATACGGCGTTTATTTGCAATCAGAAACCAAGTTGCATCCGACCAAGCTCGACTTCGTCGGGGCGGCGCGCCTGGACGACAATAACTATCTCGAAGATCCGGTTTTTTCGCCGCGCGCGGCGTTGATTTTCAAACCCAACTCCAACAACACCTTGCGTTTAACTTATAACCGCGCGTTCAACACCCAATCGCCGTTGGATTTGTATCTGGATATTTTGCAACAGTCGGTGGCGAATCCTTTGCGCGCCGTCAACCCGGCTTTCCAATCCAATTTGTTGACCGTGCGCGCGCGCGGCGTACCGTTTAAAACCGGCTTCACTTTCCACCGCGGCGCCGATGGCCGCCCGCAGATGCGCTC
>JAJVHT010000140.1:8166-12314 GCA_022072515.1 bacterium | reverse complement strand
GTCACGGTCAACGGCATGGATTTGAGCATGTTTTATAATGCCTCGGCCCGTTGGTCCCTCGGCATGAATTATTCGTTTGTCACGAAGAACGGCTTCAATTTCTTCAAACGGACGAATCGCGTAATCTTCCGCAACGTCGACAACACCGGCAACAACATTGCGCTCAATGCTCCGGGCAACAAAGCCGGCTTGTCCATTCAATATCGCGTGCCGCAACGCGGCTACGACGTCGAATTGCGCGGCCGCTACATCGAAGGCTTCCCGCAAGACAGCGGCGTGTTCGTCGGCGAAGTGCAAACCTACTCCGTGTTCGACCTGAACTGGGGCTATGATTTGCCCTTCTCGAAAGGCACACGCTTCTCGATCAATGCGCTGAATATTTTGGACAAGAAACATCGGGAGTTCATCGGCGCGCCGATCATGGGCCGCCTGATTTTGACGCGGTTGACGCAGAGTTTCTAAGCAAGTGTATATTCGCGTCATGACTGGCCGATCACCGGGAGAGACCGGCCAATTTGACTGGTAGTGGAACAATATGTAAAAATTTAGCAGTACAAATTTAAAGGCTCAGTGAAGACGCCAATTTTTCACTGAGCCTTTGTTTTGAAAAGTTTGTTTTGCTAAATAAGGAAGGTGATCATGTCTCTACATCGTGTTTGGCTGAAAAGGATTTTCACGTTTAGCTTGTGTATTGGCCTCAATGCCGGCGCGCTATGGGCGCAAACAGCCACCTTGCGCGGCAAAGTGACCGATGCCCAAAGCCGTGAAGCGCTGCCGCAAGCCAATGTTCAAGTAACCGCAACGGGAGTTCATACCGGCGCGGTGTCCAATTTCGATGGTGAATTCGAAGTGGCGTCTTTGGCCGCCGGCACCTACACCGTCATCGTCTCGTACGTGGGTTACGAGAAAAAAACTTTTCCCAATGTTATTTTAAAAGCCGGCGAGATTTACACTCTTAACGTTGCGCTTACCTGGTCCGGCATCGAATTGAATCAAGTGGTCGTGACGGCCTCACGGCGGCAGGAGAAAGCGCTGGAAGCGCCGGCGGCAATCACAGTTTTGGAGGCGCAACAAATTCGCGGCCGCCCGGTGACGACGGCGACGGACTATTTGCGCGGCCTGCCGGCGGTGGATATTGCCACCAACGGTATCGCCCAAAGCAACGTCGTCGTGCGCGGTTTCAATAACATCTTCTCCGGCTCTTTGCTGTCGTTGGTTGACAATCGTTATGCGGCGGTGCCTTCGCTGCGCCTCAATGCATATAATTTTTTGCCAATAACGAGTGACGACATCGCCCGCATCGAGGTGGTGTCCGGACCGGGCGCGGCCTTGTACGGTCCCAACAGCACCAACGGGGTGATGCACATCATCACCAAATCGCCGTTCGAATCGGCCGGCACGACGATCAGCGTGGGTGGCGGCGGGCGTGATTTCTTCAATTTTGGCCGGCACGATGCTTACAATAACAACGAGCTGAATCATCCGAACGGCCGCGTCGGGGGGCGCAACATTTATTCGGCGTCTTTTCGGCATGCCCGGCTGTTTAGCGATAAGGTGGGGTTCAAAATTTCCGGGCAGTATTATCGCGGCCATGATTGGGAAGATTATTATGGTTTTCTCGGTCTGCCCGTCCAGATTCCCCGTTTTCGCGCGACCGCGACGGGATTGGATACGGTCAGCGCGCCGGCGCTCAACCAACCCGATTTCAATATTCAAAAGATTTCCGGTGAAGCGCGCCTGGATATTCGTTTCAACGGCAACAGCTCGTTGATTTTTAATACCGGCTATAATCGCAGCAACCAAATTGAGCTGACCGGCATCGGGCCCGGGCAAGCCGATGGGTGGGCTTACTATTACGGCCAGACCCGGTTTAATTACAAAAATCTCTTCCTGCAAGGTTTCGTCAATGCCAGCAATTCCGGAGAGACCTACGCCCTGAATACCGGCCAGATCATCGAAGACTATTCGAAAGTGATTGTCGGACAGGCGCAACACAGCCTGAACTGGGGAGAACCGCAGCGTTTCACGTATGGCCTGGATGCGATTTTTACCCGCCCGAACACCAAGGGCAGCATCAATGGCCGTAATGAAGAAGCAGACAATATCACCGAGTTGGGCGTTTATCTGCAATCTGAAACCAAGCTTTCGCCCAAATTTGATTTGGTCGCGGCCGCGCGCCTCGACGATCACAGTGAACTCGAAGATCCGGTTTTTTCGCCGCGCGCCGCCCTGGTTTTCAAGCCACAGCCGAATCACACGTTGCGCGCCACCTACAACCGCGCGTTTAGCACGCCGACGCCCAACAGTCTTTTTTTAGACGTTCTCCTGGCGCGGCAATTTCTTTTCGATGTGCGCACGCGCGGCGTGCCGACCAAGACGGGCTACCATTTCAGTTATGGCGCGAACGGCCGCCCGCAAATGATTTCTCCTTTCGCATCGTCAACGGCTTATGTGAACAGCGATTACATTGATCCGGTGTGGCCCGGCGTGCACAGCTTCCTCAGACAAATTGCCAATGATCCGGCCTCATTGCAACAGCTTCCGGCACCGTTCAATCAATTGACCCCGGAAATCGCCAATTTGCTGGTCGACATTTTGCCGTCACAACTTCCGGCCAACAGCGTCCCGGGAATTTTAAAACGCATCGATCTCGTGCGCGCGCAACAACCGGGCGCGGGCGATCCGTTTGATCTGGTTGATCCCAGCACCGTCAAAGACATTGAGCCGATCAAGCCGACGATCACCAACAATTTTGAAGCGGGTTACAAGGGGATCATCGGCAACAAGCTTTTAGTGACCGTCGATGTTTATCATTCCAAAATCCGCGACTTCGTCGGGCCGCTGAAAGTGGAAACACCGACGGTGCACGCGAGTCAAAAAGAGTTGGCCGCCGCATTAACCCAGCAGATTTCGGCGGATCCTGCCGCCCTGCAAAAATTACAGCAGCTCGGTTTGTCCGTTGATCTTTTTGTGGCGCTGATTTCCGGCTTCGTGCAAAACGTTCCAATGGGAATCGTCTCTCCCCTCGAGCTGCGCAGCGGCACGGAAATCACGCAAACTTCGCGCAATTTTGGCGAGGTGACGCTCAACGGCATGGATGTCAGCCTGTCTTGTTTCCTCAGCCCGCAATGGACATTATCCAGCAACTATTCGTTTGTCACGACGAAAGGCTTCAACCCGTTCAAGAAAAGGAATCGCGTGTTTTATTATAACCTCGATGGCATTGCGAATGTCGCGCTCAATGCGCCCGGCAACAAAGCAGCACTGGCCGTTCAATATCGCACGGCCGATCACGGTTTTGATACCGAGTTGCGCGGGCGCTATGTGGAAGGTTTCCCCATGGAATCCGGCGCCTATGCCGGCGAGGTGCAAACGTACATGGTGTTGGATTGGAATATCGGCTATGACTTGCCTTTTTCCAAAAGCACGCGTTTTTCACTCAACGTGCAAAATCTTTTTGACAAGAAGCATCTCGAATTCATCGGCGCGCCGGTTTTAGGCCGCCTGATTTTGACACGGCTGACGCAGAGTTTCTGAGCTTGGCGGAAGGGAAAAGTAACTACAAGCCCGGTGGATGCGAAAAAGCTCGCCGGGCTTTTTATTTTTTCGGTATAGGCGCGAGAAAAGCAATGACGCTAATTAATTTAGCGTTCCTTGGGCTTCGGTTTTCTTTCTCTGGTTAAAAACGCAATCATACCCAAAAAGAGCGCTGCCAACGCGCCAATAAAAATTACTCCTTCCATTTCAGTTCTCTTCTTGTTCGAAAATACAGGGTGAGAACAACAAAAGTTGGATATAAAACAAATCCAATCACCAAGAGCAGTAGATTGAATTGCTGTGAAACAATACTTCCAACAACCAATCCGCCGAGAACGACCGTTGCTGCCAGTGCGCCCCGAAAGGTTTGTTGAACTACTTCATACAGCCTCCGAGTATTAAAAATTAAGGATTGGCGTCCTTCCAGTTGGTTGATCCATTTAACGCAACAACATTTTGTAAACAACTCACAATTGCTTGCGTACACGTTTCCGGATCCGTGCTGAAGGCTTTGCCGTGGGTCGCCTTTGGAATGATGAGAATATTTTTATGGGCGCTTGGCGAAGCCTGGTAAAGCGCCTGCGCAATCTCCGGCGGCATGCGCGTGTCGG
>JAJVHT010000140.1:5692-8066 GCA_022072515.1 bacterium | reverse complement strand
CACGTTTCCGGATCCGTGCTGAAGGCTTTGCCGTGGGTCGCCTTTGGAATGATGAGAATATTTTTATGGGCGCTTGGCGAAGCCTGGTAAAGCGCCTGCGCAATCTCCGGCGGCATGCGCGTGTCGGCGCCGCCGGCAATAAAGAGAATCGGCCGGTCGCCGATTCTCTGCACGGCACGGTGCAAGTCAAAATCTTCCGTACTAAAGCCGGCGCGCCATTTCGTCAGCAGAATCAACTCATCGACAATCGGAAACTCGGGCAAATGCAGCCAGTTTTTGGCGTGATGCACGATGGTGTCATCGAACGACAGAAAACTGCTGTCAACAATCAGTCCGGAAATCGCGGGTTCTTCCGCTGCCGCCAACAGCGCCGCGGCGGCGCCCATGGACACGCCGTAGACGGCGATGGGCGATTGCACGCGCAAGCTGTCGCGCAAATAATGCACCGCGCCGATGACGTCCTGCCGTTCGAGATAGCCCATGCTCGTCAGCTCGCCGCCGCTTTTGCCGTGCCGGCGAAAATCCAACAGCAAACCGGCATAACCCGCCTGCCAAAATTTTTCGGCGCGATCCAACATTTCCAAACGGGAACGAAACAGGCCGTGGCAATAGATGATGGCAACGGGTGAATTATCGCGCGGCAAATACCACCCAGAAAGCGGCGTGCCGTCCGGCGCGAAGAACGCTGCTTCACGGATGGCCACCTCAGCGCGAACGGCACTGGTGTTGATGACACTGTCGTCGGGCCGCGAGCCGGCGTGCGTCAGCAAATAAGAAAAGCCGGCGGGAACGAACACGAAGAGAAAAAATAACAACAATCCGAAACCGGCGACAACAATCAAAAAAGGCCTCCTGGTTTTGGGGCGCTGCATGCGGCCGTAATAAAGTGAATAAAAAGGAACGAACAAATAAGTGAGGCCAGCGCCAGCCGACTCGCGAAAAGCAATAACCCCCAGCCAGACGGCGCCGACGATCCACAACAGCAATCCGACGACGGGGATGACGAGCATTAGAATGAACAGCATGACTCACTCCCAAAAGTTTTAGGTTCGCACTACAAAATTTTTTGGTGTTTGCTACTGTTAGGGTTTTGGTTCTCCGATCCACCACGCCAGCGCGCTCGCGGCAATACTGCTCAAAGCGGCAAAATACGCGACGCCATGGAATCCCATGCGCTCGAAAAGCAAACCGCAAACGACGGCGGTCGCGGCAATCGCGAGTTGCGAGGTCGCATTGCGCAACGCGATGTAAGCGCCGCGTTCGCTCGCCGGCGCGAGTTGACTGATCAACGCTTGAAACGGACCCTCCCGGAGCGCCATCGCCAAACCACCAGCGGCACAATACAAAAAAACTCCGGTGAAATTTTGTACAAGTTTAACGCAGATTAAAACAAGCGCCAGCAAAACGCTGCTGAATACAATCACCCGGTGCTTTCCGATTTTATCTGCCAGCCACCCCCCGGGCAAAGCGCCGAGCACCGAAGCGCCGCCGGTCACCATAAAAACCACGCCGATCAGTTGGATCGACATGCCGAACATTTTGCTCAACCACGCGCCAAGATACGTAATCAGTCCCGCAATCGTCGAGGAAACCGTGATCGCGAGCAAAAGCCCGCCGAGCGTTTCACGTTTGGCAAAATAACGCGGATACTTTTTAAATTGCTGTGAGAGAATTTTGCCAACAGGAGAGGAATTCGTTCTTTTTTCTGGCGGCAATAAGGCCGGACGGATGCACAAGCCGAGTATTCCGCCGGCGGCGGCAAGCAACAGATACAGACTCCGCCAGCCCCAAGCTCCGGCCATCCACGCGCCGAGCGGCACGGCCATCACCGGCGCGATGAAGTAAACCGCGCCGAGCCAGCCCATCGCGCGACCGCGCGCCGAGTATTCGAACAAATCGGCGATCTGCGAAATCACGCACGCGGAAATCGTGCCGCCGGCCAGCCCCGCCAACATGCGGGCCGCGACGTAATGTTCAAAACGTGCGGCGAAATACGCCAGCAGCGCGGCGCCCGCAAAAGTAAAGGCCGCCACCCGTAAAAAGATCAATCGCCCGCTCTGATCCGACAACGGCCCCACCACCAGCGCCCACAACGCTGCGGCCAGCGCATAGGCGCTTACCGCTGTTCCCATCATCGCCGTCGTTACGGAAAAATCCTGCGCCAGTTTCGCCAGCATCGGCGCAATGATTTGCACGTCCGTCAAGCCGAGCAGTAAAATGCCGAGTAAAAGAACGAATAAGCCGAGCCGATTTGAGTTCACCATCCGTCAAACATCCGCGTCTGCAGTTGTGTACAAAGATAAACAATTTTTAGTTTTAGTCAAACGTATTTTCGTCTTAGTAAGACGCGGTGTCATTAGTCGCGTTCAAAATC
>JAJVHT010000140.1:0-5592 GCA_022072515.1 bacterium | reverse complement strand
GGCTTGCCGTGAAAATGCTCGAACACCAGCGGGTCTTTGGTGAAATAGAAAATCTGATGCGAGTCGGCGAGCACATCGAGAATTTGCAGCGCATTCGCCATGCGGCGCGCGTCGGCGTGCACCAATGGATCGTCGAGCAAGATCGGAATCGACTCGCCGTTCTGCGCAAAAATTTCCACCACCGCGGCGCGCAGCAGCAAGTAGACTTGCTCAATCGTTCCCAGACTGAGCCGCGTCAATTCCACCGGCGCCGATATGGCCGGGCCTTGCAAACGCACGGAAAAACTCGAAGGATCGACCAACGCGCCGGTGTAACGCCCGGCGGTGAGCTTGCCGAGATGCCGGCTCAAAAACTCGTTCAGCCGCGGCGCAAAATCGTGATGCAAGCGCTGCGCCGCCTGCGCGATGAAATCCCGCGCCATCTCCAACGCTTCTCGCGCCTTTTCCAGGCTCGCCACTTCCGCTTCCACCAGCGCAATATCTTCTTCGATCTCCGCCAGCGGCGGCAAACCTTGCAAGCGGGCGGTCACACGTTCCTGCAAAATCGCCAGCGTTTGTTCTTTCGCATGAATTTCCTGCTGCAGCGTTTCGCGCTGACGCTGCAATTCCACCCGCGAGATTTCGTTTCCGGGCGCGGCTTTCACCGGCGCCGGCGCTTTTTCTTTGGCGTCAACCGGGCCCGCTTGCTCGCGCAGACGTTTGATCGTCGCCAGCAGCGTGGCCGGGGTCTCGCCGGCGAGAATTTCGGTTTGCAGGGTTTCGGCCTGCTGCACTTGCATCTGTAATGATTCCCAATACTCCCGCTTTTGGCAACCGTTCAAAAACGCTTGAAAAGCCTTCTCACTCGCTGGTTCGCTAATGCCGGCCTTGTGCAATACTTCTTCCAACTCGGTAACGAGCCGCGCCATAATCTGCTCGATCTGCTTTTGCTTTTCGTCGATTTGTACCAGCCGTTGTTTGGCCGCATTCTTTTCGCTCCACAGTTGATGGCTGTCGCGCAAGCGTTTCTCGGCATCCTGCACCGTTTCCGGCGCGATGTGGCCGATACCGAGCGCCATCATCCAATTCATCAGTGGCTGCTCGATTTTTGCCATTTTTTCGTGCAGTTGCTTTTCTGCCTGATTGACGCTGCCGAGCTTTTCAAAATGCAGCCGTTGCTCCTCCAATTCCTGAATCGAGGCGACTTGATAGCGCAATTGCACCTCGCGCAGTTGCTGCCGTTCTTCCATGTAACGGTTTTCCACCTCCAACAACCAGGCGCCCAATTCGCGGCTGCGCGCGCCCCACCGCACAAACAGCACATAAACCGTGATCAACGCGGCAATGCACAGCGGCAAAATAAAACCAAGCGTAGTGTTTTCGGTGTCGGCAATACGATTCACCAAATCAATGAACAGCGCCACGATGGCGACGATCGCGCCGAGTGAAGCCCAGCGCTGCCAAAGTTCCCGGTCTTTCTGATGGCGATCATACGTTTCACGCGCTTCTTCCACTTCGGCCTCGGTTTCCTTAGTTTTGGCATCGAGCGATTTATACTGTTCGATCTGCCGCCAATCCAACCCGGTAACCTCATTGCGTTCCGCCTCAGTCATCCCGGCTTTTTTCAGCGCCTCATTGACATCATGCTTGGCGTTTTCATTGTCGATGATTTCTTGAAATGTCGCTTGCCAGCGATTTTGCAGCGCCAAAAAATCTTCGAACAACATGCCGTTCCAAATGTCCTCCGGCACGTGCAGCGCCTTGGTTTTTTCATCCAGCGCCAAAACTTTAACATCGAGACCGGCGCGTTCATCCGCGAGCATGGCGCGCAGCTTATCCTGCTGGTTGTAATCCTGCATCAACTGAAAAAAAAGCTCTTTCTCGTCGACGGGAAAATTTTTGTACGCCTGCACTACTTGCATTTCCTCTGCCAACTTCTCGCGCTGGCGCGCATTTTCTTCGGCGCGTTGCAGCCGGGCTTCAAACTGGGCTACTTGATTTTGAATCATTTTACGCTCGAGGCCGGCCAATTGCACGCGCAACTCTTCGTTTTCGATCTTCAAAAATTCGGCTTTTTCAATATCGCTTTGCGCTTCGCGTTGCGTTGCCGTGCGCAGGGCATACGAGGCGCGCAATTCTTCCAGTTTGAGCCGCGCCTGCGGCAACAACGCGCGCTGGGCGCGGTCACTGCCCAACTCGCGCAATTTTTTATCGAGACGCTCAATCGCCTGCTCGGCGGAATGATCGGCGCCGGCCGCATCCAACAGGCGCAGAATGGCATCGGACACCGCACTGGCTTCCCGCTCGGCCAACGGCCGCAGCGCCGCCTGCTGCAAACACGCCGTCGCCAAAAAAACCGAACGCGACATGCCGATTTGTTTTTCCATAAAATCAACTTTGCCGTGCCGGCCGCGGCGAAATTTGACCAGCCAGTCTTCGCCGGTGGTCGCCTCGAGAAGTTGCGTCGGCAAATCACCGTGGCTAAAATCGCGGTGAATGAGAAAAGTGGTGCCGCTATCGAGCGCATATTTGAGTCGCCCGCTGTATTCGCTGTCGAGGCTCGTGCTTTGACCGTCGCCGTTGCGCGGAGCTGCTGCCAGCGTCTCGACTTCGACGGGCGCGGTCGCCATCACTTCGTATGACGGCGCCGTCACGATCTTCGGCTCATGGATGCGCACCGTGTCGTTTAACGCTTCCACGGCCCCAATAACCGGCGCGGCACCGGCTGAATTTTGTTTTGACCCGGATTCCAAACGGCGGGCACCCCACGGGCGATAATGCGCGTGTTGTTCCTGCTCGCGTTGCAGCGCGCGGTTGTTGTCATAAAAGCCGTACAACAAAGCAATGATGGCTTGCTGCAACGTCGATTTGCCGGCCTCGTTCGGCCCGAAGATGATGTTGATTTTCGGATGGAAATCAAACTGCACTTCCCGCAAGCGCCCAAACCCTTTGAGCGTCATTTCAAGTAACTTCATCGCAGCGCAATGTCCTCTTGATTAAAAGCTTGCAATCCATACGCGAGCGCATCCATATAGCGTTGCTGGCTCGCCGGCCCGTCGGCGCCGGTTTCCCTCGCCGCCAGCACTTCGCGCACAAACGCGCCGCGCACCGTCGGCTCCTGCGCCAGTTGCTGCAGATCGGCCGCAGGTTGCGTCAAATTTTCAAGCTGCACAAAGGCAAAATGATTTTGGAGACGCTGGGTCAACACCGGCAAGTCGAGAAACAATGAAGACGGCGCGCTGCCAACCAAACGCAACCGTACAAAGGCTTGGTTAAAATCACGCGCTGGGGGCAGCGCCATCATTTTGTCAAATAATTGATCACGATGGTTGCAATCATCGACGGCCACTTCCACCGTTTCAAAACGCAGCTCGGCCAGCGGCACGGTTTCAATTTTCGGCGGTTGCCCCGGCTCGATTTGCAGCCAGATCACGCCGTGCTGGCCGGGTTCATCGAAGCCCAGCGGCTCGGGGCTGCCGGGATAAACCACGACAGTGTTGCCGGCGCGCGCCGTTTGCGCTGTATGATAATGGCCAAGCAATGCCAGCGGAAAACCGGCTTGCCGAATGTCTTCCAGCGTCACCGGCGCGTGGGTATTGTTGGACGGCGACGGCGTGGCGACGAGCGTGGCATGCAAAAGTAAAATCGGCAAGTGGGTGGAGCTGGGTTGCGGCAGGTGAAAATGGCTGAGAAAATTTTGCCGCTCGCTCGGTGAACGATGCGCCGCGGACCATAAAGAAATTTCTTTCGTCAGCGGCCGCTCGGTGAGACGGTTGCTGGCGAAAATGTTGACGTTCTCCGGCCAGCGGCCGCGTTGATAAAGCGAGCCGGCATCGGCGGCATCGTGATTGCCCGGTGCAATGAAGACCGGGATCGGTGCCAGGCGCTCGAATTCGCTGATCAAAAAGGCCGCGGTATCGGGAGAAAGCCGGGCGCGTTCAAATAAATCGCCGGCCACGGTGACCGCATGGGCGCCGCGGGCCTGGGCGAGATCGACAATCCGGCGCAAGGTTTTACGCAATTGCTCACGGCAGTTGCGCGCCAAAGTGGCCGGCAACCGGCTCCCCGTGAAGGCGCCGTCGAGATGCAAATCGGCAAAATGCAGAATAGAAAACGGCAAGGACAAACTCCAGAAAACTGTATGTGTTGATCAAGGCTGGTCAGATCGAGCTGCGCTGTTTGATTGATAACACAAAAAGATAACAGAAATATGGGAAAAATGCAAATTTTTATTTATAAATTATCACATGCCGCGCTTGCAGATATAAAATGGTTTTTTTATATTATGACGTATACCGGCTGATGGATAATTTAATGAATCCCCTTTTAATTATTCAAAAATATTACGATCCCCCGAGCGAGCTTTATCGTCTTCTGGTCACGCATAGTGTGTTGGTGACAAAAAAAGCGCTCGACCTGGCGGCGGGTTTTCAAAAACACCAGCCCCAGGCGGCAATCGATATGACGTTCATTTACGAAGCGGCCATGCTACACGATATTGGGATTTTTCGTTGCGCCGCGCACGAGATTCTTTGCACCGGCAGCGAGCCGTATATTCGGCATGGCCTGCTGGGCCGGGAAATTTTGGAGGCTGAGGGCTGGCCGCGGCATGCGCTGGTTTGCGAGCGGCACACCGGCGCCGGAATATCACAACAAGACGTGATCCAACAGCAATTGCCCTTGCCGCGGCGCGATTATTTGCCGGAAAGCTTGGAAGAAAAAATCATCTGCCTGGCGGATCGGTTTTATTCCAAAACCCCGCACAAATTATTTCGTGAAAAGAAACTTCATAAAATCCACCAAAAGATGCATGGGTGGGGGCCGGAAGTCGTCAAACGCTTTGAGAGCTTGTGCGACCTGCTTCTGCCGGGTTGGCGGGAGCGGCTTGAATAAAAAATCATTTCAGCCCATCAATATTTTGGCATAGTGGGATCCACCTCATCCGCCCAGGCATGGGTGCCGCCGGCCAAATTTTTTGCCGACGTGTAACCGGCCTGGTGCAACAGCTTCACTGCTTGGGCGCTGCGTTTACCGGTGCGGCAATATACCACGATTTCAGCCGACCCGTCAATCTCCGTTAGGCGTTCCGGCAATTGTTTCAGCGGAATTAACGTGGCGCCGGGGATCGCGCAGATTTGAAACTCCTCCGGCTCGCGCACATCCAGCAAGAAGACGTGATTGTTTTCAAGTTTGCGCGCCAACGCTTTGGGAAAAATGTCAAAGGAATGGCGCGGATTTTCGTCATCATTCCCGATGCCGCAAAATTGCTCGTAATCAATCAGCTCGTGAATCGTGGGCTGCTCGCCGCAAATGGGACACTGCGGGTCTTTGCGCAATTTCAATTCGCGGAAACGCATGCCGAGCGCCTCGAACAGCAACAATCGCCCGATCAACAATTCCCCTTTGCCGAGAATAATTTTAATGGCCTCATTCGCCTGAATGCAGCCAATGATTCCCGGCAGCACGCCTAACACGCCGCCCTCAGCACAACTCGGCACGAGGCCCGGTGGCGGCGGTTCCGGATAGAGGCAGCGATAACACGGCCCTTTCTCCGCCCAAAACACGCTCGCCTGACCATCAAAACGAAAGATGCTGCCGTACACATTCGGTTTG
>JAJVHT010000150.1:10799-19621 GCA_022072515.1 bacterium | reverse complement strand
GCACGTATCCGTCGTTAACCACGTTGTTTTGAAATTTCACATTGGCAATAAACTCCGCGAGCGCCGCGCGACTGTGGGCAAGAGGCGGGCGTTTGGTTTTGATCGCTTCCGGATCGAGCCAACAGACTTTTGCAAAGGCGGCGATTTCATCCCAATGTGAGGGCGGCTGGAACGCGCGCAGGCAACTGGCAGCCTCCATCTTTTTATAAGGCCAAAAACACCAGCCGATATCATTCTTCTCCAAAAGCTGCCGGAACGTGGCAATCCATTCATCCGTGTTCTCGCCGGACTCGCCGAGCCAAAGCGGCACGCTGTATTTTTCGCGAAAGTCAATGTAAGCTTGAATTTGATTGAGCTCCGGCGGCGTCCAATATTTGTGAAACGTGTAGACCAGATTGTTATCGAACGGCGGGCCGAAGACGCTAAAGTTGCTGTTCCATTGCGCGCCGCCAAGGAAAATAATGTGCTGCGGATCAATCGCGCGAATCGCGGCGACGAGGCGCTGGTATAGCGGCTCCAATAGCGGATTGAATTTCTCATACCCCTCGAAATGCGGGATCGGCTCATTGAGCAAATCGTAACCCAGCACCGTTGTTTCGTGGCGATAGCGTGCGGCGATTTTGCGCCAGATTTCAACGGTGCGATCTTGGCATTCGGCGCTTTCAAACAACCACGGGTGGCCGGCGCTGTCGTCGATGTTCGTACCGGTTTGGCCGCACGGCGCAGCGTGCATGTCTAAAATCACATAAAGACTTTCGGCTTTGCTCCAGGTGATGGCGCTATCCAATAAGGCAAAACCGGATTCGAGCCAAATGCCAGGATGATCTTCCGGCGTCAGCAATTTGTAATTGAACGGCACGCGAATCGAGTTAAGGCCGATGTGTTTGAGATAGCGAATGTCGTCCCGGGTGATGTAGTTTTCATAATATTGTTTCCAGAACGCCGCGGCTTCCGCCGGGCCGACCAGTTCTTTAATGACCTGCTGAATTTGCCAATGGGCGGTCGCGACTTCAAATTTAAACATGTAGCCTTCCGGCAGCAGCCAATTGCCGAGATTGATCCCGCGCAACAAAATTGGCCGGCCGTCGGCGGCAAGAATTTGCTGGCCGTGCACGCGCGCAAATCCCGTTGGCGCGGGCGGCGGCTTATGTTCGCTGCAACCGGAATAAGCCAAAAGCAGCACGGCGCCGAGCGCGCGCAGTGATTTTGTTTGCATTGGTATTTTGATTTTTCTCCAAAGATTAGTTTGCCAGCATGATCTGATTCAAGAAAACCAAAAATCTGTTGATGAAACCGCCAATCGCCTGATAGGTATGCAGAGCCGTCAGCAAGCCTTGTTTGGAATAGGCGAGGAAGTAGTCATATTTGTTAAAGGCAAAGCTGAAAGTGAGCACGGTGAAAAGCGTATTAAGAAAGATGACCACGGCAATGGCATTGCGCATGCCGGTGTGCGTAATATCGGATTGCCAGGGTCCGAACTCTTTAAAGAGCGAGGCAAAGTGAAACGCGAGAGTGAGGCCGAGAAAGAAATCGACGGTTTGATGCACGGCTGCGGTTGCAAACGGCTTGATGATGAGAAAGGGAATGGTGAAGACTGGAAAGAAGTACGGCGCCAGGGCGATCAGCGAATTGCCGGCGCCAAGATGCGCCATTTGGCCGCCGTGGTGTTTGGACGCGATGAAATGTTGAATGTTTCTGAAAAATAAAAGCGCCACCACCGTATGAGCCAATTCATGTTCGAAGGTTTCAAAGAAGCCGACTTTGGCGCGTAAAAAGAATACATAAAGAACAAGGTACAAGATGAACCCGTAGGTCATCCAGTTCAACAGCAGGGACACGACGTTCGCCGAGAGAAATTTAAAGGCTTCCACGACGAAGGCGTAGATAAAAGGAATAAATCCGATCAAGATGATCGTTATGAAAATTCGGCGCATTCCTACCCCGTGACGCTATCGTGGTTTGCAATGGCGTTTAGTGTTTACGCAACCGAGTTCAAGAAAAACTTTGGGACGACGGCAATATCTCGTCTATAATAAAAACATTCAATACGGCGGCTCTGCCGGGCCGGTGTAGCCACATAAGCCCAACCGCGGCGAATTCACGAGACGAATCGGCTCGCCATAATTGTCATGCGGATGTTTCGACGCATGTTTGTCGCACAAGGTGCCCCACACGTTGTCTTCAATCAAGCATTCCTGGCACAACCAGGCCGCCGGCTGTTTGCATTGGATGCACTTACATTCCGGCATGAGATTGCGCGCCAGAAGTGCAATCGGACGAGCGGTGGTGGGTTTGCCCTTCCGCGCTCCGGCGGCTTTGATCAGTGTTACTGATTCAGTGCCAAAATCATAAATGTGCGTCAGCTCACGGCCGACTTTAAAAACCTGGTCAAGGCGACGGCTCTGGGGTATTTCTTCTCCCCCCCAGCCGCCGATAGAAAATTGACTCAGATGCCCGCAGCACTCCAACCAAATGCGGCGCAAATAAGAGTCGAGGTCTTTCAAGGTTTTAGAACCACGCATCTCCAAATCCAACCAGAACTCGCTGCTGGCGGCGTCCTGCACGCGAAGATGATACAGTGTTTCGCTTTGGCCCTTTTTGCGTTCGGCTTGCTGAATCATCGTTTGGCGGATAACGCACGCCGCGAGATGCCTGCCTACGCTGTTCTTGGCAATCTCGGTGTCGCAATAGGCGCATTTACCCTTTGAGGCTTTTCCACGAGGCATGAGGGAATCCTTTCAAATGAGTGAACCGGCCCCCATCTTTCTTGCTTTGAAACAAATGAATCCGGGGAATTTCATCAGTTTTTCGTACTCTTGCCGATCAGCATTTTTAAATTCTTCGGTCGGCTGGGGTTCCAAAATCTTTTCTATGGCAAAACCATTGTCGGTGATCGCCGCAGCGATGCTACCCAGGCTATGAAAATAGCTGGGCATATTGACTTTTGTGCCAAACCCGCGCCATTCGCATGATACCGGCGTGGTCGCGAAATAATTTTCAATGCCAAAATATTGATAGGCAGAAAAGGGATGTTCGGTTGAAAAAACGATCCAGCCGGCATTTTTTAGAATGCGATTGAATTCGCCGAAAAGCGCTTGCAGGTTCATGACATAGGTTATCGCCAAAGCGCTCACAATGCCGTCAAAATGCTGGTCGCGAAAGCATGGCATCGGCTCTTCCAAATTGGCCTGCACAAAAGTCGCGCGGTCATGATTTCTGGCCTTGGCGAATGCCAACATATTTTCACTCGCATCCAGCCCGATAACTTTCGCGCCTCGCGTGATCAACCATTCCGTGTAAACACCTGGACCGCACCCCGCATCCAAAATGACTTTTTCGGTGACTTCCGGGACAAGGGAAAGCACGGCCGGCCGGTCATAATAGGCGTTATGTGGTTTGGTCGCAACGCACGCGGCGTAGGCTTCGGCTAACGTTTGATAAGCCTCGTAAGCCAATGGCCTTTTCTTTTCCCCGCCCTGGGGAGAATCATGCTCTTTGCTCATTATCTGGTGATCGAATTGGCCTTGCGCGCAAAATTGTTTTTGAAAAAGCGCTGCGAAGAAGTTCACGCTAATGGAAGAAAATAATTCCTGTTCGCAGCAACGGAGGAATCGTTTGTACGAAAAGTGGGATAAAAAATGTAAAAATTTTACGGCATTGTCAAGATGATTTCTCTGAAAGAACAGGAAACAAATTCTGCCGCCGTTATTTATGGCTTTTGCGCCAGTTGTTGCAGCGCCGCCGGCAAATGTTCCATAATATCTCCCGCCAGCATGCTCCACTCGCCAAGTCGGTCGCGCGCCAAATCACCGGCGAGACCATGCAGGTAGACGCCCAACAGCGCCGCGCGCAGCGGATCGAGATGCTGCCCGGCAAGTCCCGCGATGATGCCGGTGAGCACATCACCGCTGCCGCCGGTCGCCATGCCCGCATTGCCCGTCGCGTTGATAAACGCTTCCCCGGTCGGCGAAGCCACCACGGTCGGCGCGCCTTTCAAAACGAGCATCTGTCCCAACTCTTCTGCGGTTTGCCGCGCGATGGCAACCGGGTTGGTGGCAATCGCCGCTTTATTGGCGCCGGTCAAGCGTGACAACTCACCAGGATGCGGTGTGAGAATGATTTTTCCGGCGGCGCGGCGAATAGCTTCTTGTTGCCCAATGAGATTGTTCAACGCATCCGCATCGAGAATGATGGTGCCGGAAAATTCCGCCAAGACATGCTTGACGACACGCTGCGCGCTTTCGGCAAGGCCGAGTCCCGGGCCGATGGCAATCACCTCGGCCCATTGCAAACGGCTCTGCAAGGCTTCAATCGCAGCGGCGCTGATGATGCCATTTTCCTCCGGCAACGGCACCTTGATCACTTCAGCGGTGGCGGCTTCAAATTGTGGCAGCAGCGATTCGGGCGCGGCCAATGCGACGAGCCCGGCGCCAGAACGCAGCGCCGCGACGGCGGACAAACGCGCCGCGCCGCCGAAACCACGCGAGCCGGCGATCACTAAAATTTGGCCAACCCGATTCTTGAACGCATTGGACGGCCGGCGCGGTATCCATGTCGCTAACACGTCGTGGGTCAACAAATAGG
This sequence comes from bacterium, assembly GCA_022072515.1. Taxonomy (GTDB): domain Bacteria; phylum Zhuqueibacterota; class Zhuqueibacteria; order Zhuqueibacterales; family Zhuqueibacteraceae; genus Zhuqueibacter. The sequence goes on along the minus strand of JAJVHT010000150.1, from coordinate 15,037 downwards.
TCGCCAGTTTGACTTGACGTTCGGCGGCAACCTGGCGAAACGCGAGATCCGGGAAACCGATTTCCGCCACCACCGTTTCACCGGCGTATTCTCGACTCGGCGTGAAGAGCAAGCCCTGCTTGCGGCAACCGATGGTCACGGTTAAAGTCGCTTGCACGCACGGCCCGGCCACCTCACCGGTATCGGTGTTCATTCCCGTCGGCAAATCAATGGCGATGACGGGCCGGCCGCTGTCATTGATGCGATTGACGATTTGCGCCATGAGGCCTTGCAACGGTCCGCGCACCCCGGTGCCCAGCAAGGCATCGACGATGAAATCCGCCGGGCGCAAATCCGGCAGCGCGTCGAGATGTGGAATCTCGCGAATCGGACAGCCCAATCGTGTCAACACCAGATAATTGGCCGCAGCATCGCCGCGCAGCTCGCTGGCTGCACCAATCAAATCAATTTCGCAATGAACGCCGGCTTCCAATAAATAACGCGCCACGACGAAACCATCGCCGCCATTATTGCCTTTGCCGCATAGCACGATGGCGCGTTTTCCTGCCAGCGGCGCCCAGCGCTCACGAATCGCCGCGAAGATGGCGCGCCCGGCATTCTCCATTAACACGCGGCCGATAATGTTCAATGTTTCGATGGTGTATTTATCAACCGCCTGCATCTCTTCTGCCGTCACCACCCGGGGAAGCTTGGTGATGTCATTAAAAGTTTCCATACAAAATGAGTCGGGTTAAATGAGCATCATTATCGCGCGTTTGCCAAAATAAAATGAACGATTGGAAAATGCGTCCGGCCTTTTCGCACGTCTCTTGATTTTTCAGTCATGGCCTTCCAGAATGACAACCGCCGTGGCCGCGTGGTCGGTATGTGACAGGCTGAGATGAACCTTCAGGCCGGCGAGCCGCGCCGCCAGCCGCGGACTCAACACCGGCATTGGCCGGCCATTGCTGTGGTTGAGCACGGCAAAATCTTTCCACGCCAAGTGGCGATCCATGCCGGTGCCGAGCGCTTTGGCCAATGCCTCTTTGGCGGCGAACCGCGCGGCAAACGCGGCGGCGCGATGGGTGCGGCTTTCACACAGCGCGATTTCCTCCGGCGTAAAAACGCGCTGCACGAAGCGCTGCGGCCAACGCGCCAACAATTCCTCGATTCGGACGATTTCAACGAGGTCGATACCGAGACCACAAATCATGGGATTTTTGCTTGATTGTTATCGAATTTTAAACTATCTTGTCCGAAACGCATAATGAAAAGGAGCAACGAGTCCGCCCCCTATGCCAGCCAAAAGGTCCGAAACTCCGGTCATTGACCGCGCCCTACAGGGTGATCAAAAAGCTTTTGCCGAACTCATGCAACGCTACCACGGGCCGTTGTTCAATTTGCTCTATAAAATGGTGCGCAATAAAGAGGAAACCGAAGACCTCGTGCAAGAAGCGTTCATGAAAGCTTTTGCCTCGCTGGCCTCGTTTAATGAAGAATTTGCCTTTTCGACGTGGCTTTATAAAATCGCCATCAACAACACCATCGATCATTTGCGCAAAAAAAAGCTGCGCACTTATTCGCTGGACAAGCCGATCCAATCCAAAGAAGGCGAGTTGAAGCGGGAATTTCCGGATCTGCAATCTTCCTCCGATCATGATTTGCTTTCGACCGAGAAGACGGGCTTGATCACGAAAGCGATCGCCGACCTGCCGGAGAAATATCGCAAGGTCATTTTGCTGCGCCACAGCGACGAGCTTTCTTATGAGGAAATTTCCGAAATCACCAAAGTGCCATTGGGCACGGTGAAAGCCCGCATCTTCCGCGCCCGTGAAATGCTGAAGCGGAAGCTGAAAGACAAACTGCTGTTTTAAATCTCCCGAAAGATAAATCGCCGCCCGCCGATTTCAATGTGATCATTATACAGCAGGCGCGCGTTCATCACCGGCCGGCCATTGACGGAAACGCACGGCATCGGGGTTTCGCTGCACAGGTAGAAATACTTGCCGTGGCGGGCGATGGTGGCGCGTGTCCGCTCCGGCCCAGGTACGCGGATGTCGACTTGCCCTTCATTTCCCAACACCACCCGATCCCGATCCAACATAAAAATTGCATTGTTCGCCTCGTTGATTAAAACGCCGACTTCCACAGCTTGGGCTGTGGAGGACGCGGCAACACGCGGGGCGTCTTTTCTCTGCACCGGCTCCACGGTGGTCGGCAGCGCGGCAGCGGATTCCGGCAGCGTACCGGCGGCGGCGTTTGGCCGTATTGCCTCAGAACCGGTATTGCGATGATTTTGCTGCAACAGCGCGGCTTCCGGGGTCTCGTGAAAGTGCAGTCGGTAAACGCCGATTTGCAATTGATCGCCGTCCGTCAAGGCCGTCGCTTGGGTAATTTCCTTGCCATTCAACCGAATGCCGTTGCGGCCTTGCAAGTTTTCAATGCAATAGCGGCCGCCGGCGTCGCGTTGCAATTGGCCGTGCCGCCGCGACACGGTCAAATCTCCCAGGCGAATATCGTTTTCCGGATCACGCCCGAGGGTGACACGCTCGGCATGAATGTCGAATTCTTGCAATAAAACGCTGTCTTTGGTAATTTGCAATTTGGGCATGACACGAGATAGCAAATGAAAGTTGCAGAATTGAGGCGGCTGTTAGTGTTCGTCGTCACGGTTGAAACCGATTTGTAATCGGCATGCGGCGATCTTTACCAAAATTGCGCGGCGTGATTTTGATGCCCGGCGCGGCTTGGCGGCGTTTGTACTCAGCGCGGTCGATCATTTTGACGACTTGCCGAACAGTGGCTTCCGGCAAACCGGCGGCGATCATCTCTTCCACACCGTGGTTTTCTTCCACAAACGCTTCGATAATTTGGTCGAGCAGATCGTACGGCGGCAGCGAATCCTGATCGGTTTGATCCGCACGCAGCTCCGCGCTCGGCGGGCGGTCGATGATGCGTTGCGGAATGGGCGGCTTTTCTTTGAAATGAACCTGGTTCAGCCAATTTGCCAAACGGTAAACAAACGTCTTCGGCACATCTTTAAGCACGCCAAACCCGCCGGCCATATCGCCGTACAGCGTGGCGTAGCCCACCGCGGCTTCGCTTTTATTGCTCGTCGTGAGCACAAGCCAGCCAAATTTGTTGGACAGCGCCATCAAGATCATGCCGCGAATGCGGGCTTGCAGATTTTCTTCCGTGATATCGCGTTCACGTCCGGCAAAGGCTGGTGCCAATAAATTTTCCATCGCTTCCACCGGCGCGTTGATCGGAATGGTATGCGTTTGCATACCCAGACGTTGGGCCAACGCCAGCGCATCTTCCGTGCTGGCGGAAATATTGAAACGGCTCGGCATCAGCACGCCGATGACATTTTCCGGGCCGAGCGCGGCGACGGCAATCACTGCGGTGAGAGCGGAGTCAATGCCGCCGCTGAGGCCAAGCACGACTTTGGCGAAACGGTTTTTGCCAACGTAATCGCGCGTGCCGAGCACGAGTGCGCGAAACACTTCGTCTTCGTCATCCAAATGTGGGGCCAAATTCGGCGCACTCGCCTGCTGGGGAAAAATCGGCGCCGGCAGCGCGACTGGCACTTCGCGCAGGGCAAAATATTTGGTGGCGGCGCCTTCGGTTTTGTCGCCTCCCACAGTAATGACGCTTTGGGAACGGTCAGCGTTTCGCAGCCGGGTCGGGTCAATCGCCAAATCATGAATAATGAACTGCTCGGCAAATTTTTCACCGCGCAACAACGGCTGGCCGGTGGGATCGAAAATAAAACTGCGGCCGTCAAACAGCAGCTCATCCTGGCCGCCGACGGTGTTGACATAGGCGAGATAGACGCGATTATTTTGCGCGCGGCTGGTCAGCAGAAACTCGCGCTCGTCGCCTTTTTTCCAATGATACGGTGAAGCAGAAATATTGAGGATGAAGTCCGCGCCGCGTTGCGCTTCATATTCGATGACGCCATCCACCCAGATATCTTCACAGATGCTGACGCCCATGCGCAGGTCGGCCAGTTTTAAAATGAGCGGCTGATGCCCAGGGTGGAAATAACGTTTCTCGTCGAAGACGCCGTAATTGGGCAGGCAAATCTTGCGATAAGTCGTGAGCAAGCGGCCATTCACACAAATCGCGGCAGCATTGAAAATGGCATTGCCCTCGCGTTCCACAAATCCGACGAGCGCGATCAAGCCCTCAGTCGCCCGAACGACTCTGTCCAGCGCTTGTAGATTAGCGTCGACAAAATCCCGCCGGAGCAAAAG
>JAJVHT010000150.1:0-10699 GCA_022072515.1 bacterium | reverse complement strand
CAGCATTGAAAATGGCATTGCCCTCGCGTTCCACAAATCCGACGAGCGCGATCAAGCCCTCAGTCGCCCGAACGACTCTGTCCAGCGCTTGTAGATTAGCGTCGACAAAATCCCGCCGGAGCAAAAGATCTTCCGGCGGATAACCGGTGATCGCCAGTTCCGGCAGGAGCACGAGATTGGCTTGTGCGGCCCGCGCCTGCTCCAGACAGGTTAAAATGCGTTTGGTATTACCGGGAATATCCCCAACCAGACAATTGATTTGAGCGAGCGCGAGGCGGAGATGTTGAACCATAGTTGAACCTGAATTTCGCACATCCAAATAATGAGACCCCGATTTCCCTTCATTTCTTCAAAAGCTTTCAATCCAAAATACAAAATCGGGGTTGAAAAAATTTATAGCGCGGGTTGCTCCACCGTCACGGGGCCCGGCGTGTTTTTTTCTTCGGCGGGCACGCTCGCCGCCGCGTCGGTGGTGCTGCTTTTGCCATTCAACAGCGTTTCCAATTCCGCCCCTTCGACCATTTCTTTTTCCAACAACATTTGCGCCAGGACTTCCAGTTTCGCTTTTTTTTCCGTCAGCAGCGCGTTCACTTCGCGATAGGCGGTCTCGACGATGGTTCGCACTTCTTCGTCAATTTCGCTCGCGACCTTTTCACTGTGCGGCTCGCCGCCGCTCATTTCGAATCCGACAAACAGGCCGCGTTTTTCTTTGGCATAATACATCGGGCCGAGCTTGGCGCTCATGCCGTATTCGGTCACCATGCTGCGCGCAATCGCCGTCGTGCGTTCGAGGTCGTTCTGCGCGCCGGTGGAAATTTCCTGAAAGATGATTTCTTCCGCGACGCGGCCGCCGAGCAAAACTTTCAACCGGTTGATCAGCTCGGTGCGCGTCATCAGATAACGATCTTCAGTGGGAAGCTGCAGCGTATAGCCAAGCGCCGCCACGCCGCGCGGGATGATGGAAACGCGATGCACCGCATCGACGCCGGGCAAGCTGCCGGCGACAATCGCGTGGCCGGCTTCGTGATAGGCCACGATTTCTTTTTCCTTTTTATTCAACACGCGATTTTTCTTTTCGAGGCCGGCAATGACACGATCAATCGCTTCTTCGAGATCGGAGCTTTCGACGTGTTTTTTGCCGACACGCGCCGCGAGCAACGCCGCTTCGTTGATCACGTTGGCGAGATCGGCGCCAACAAACCCCGGGGTCCGCCCCGCAATCACCCGCAGGTCGATTTCCGATGCCAATTTGACTTTGCGCGCATGCACTTTCAGAATCGCTTCGCGGCCGTTGATGTCCGGACGATCGACCACGATTTGGCGATCGAAGCGACCGGGGCGCAACAGGGCAATGTCGAGAATTTCCGGGCGATTGGTGGCGGCCATGATGATGACGCCGCTGTTCGGATCGAAGCCATCCATCTCCACCAGCAGTTGATTCAGCGTCTGCTCGCGCTCGTCGTGGCTCGACAGCGGACTCATGCCCCGCGCTTTGCCCAGGGCGTCAATCTCGTCAATGAAAACGATGCACGGCGCTTGCGACTGCGCCTGCTGAAACAAATCACGCACGCGCGCCGCGCCGACGCCAACGAACATTTCGACAAAATCCGACCCGCTCAACGAGAAAAATGGCACGCCGGCCTCTCCGGCCACGGCCCGCGCCAACAACGTTTTTCCCGTGCCGGTGGGGCCGACGAGCAACACGCCCTTGGGAATGTGGCCTCCGAGGCTTTTAAATTTTTCCGGATTCTTCAGAAACTCGACGACTTCACGAACCTCTTCGACCGCTTCGTCGATGCCGGCAACGTCTTTAAAAGTAATTTTGGTTTTGCCCTCGACGTAGATTTTGGCTTTGCTTTTGCCGATCGACATCAAACCGCCTTGCGGATTCATGCGGCGGAAGGCGAAGCCCCAAAAGATCGCCAGCAGAATCAACAAAGGCAAAATGCCGCTGAGCAGAATGCCCTGCCACCAGCCGGTATCGACCTTGCCGGTGTAGGCAATGCCGGCGGCCTCCAGCTCTTTCACCAGCTCGGGATCGTCGACGCGCAACGTGATGAAGCGTTTGCCCTGTTTTTGGCTGTCGGCTTCGGCGACCGTCAAAGAAAAAAGATTGCTGGAATCGGCCGCCTCGGAAGATTGATCCGCTTTGTAACGGCCGGTAATTTCCTGCGCCGTGATTTCGCATGCGACAATTTTCTTTTCACGGACTAATTTTTTAAATACACTATAATCGATCGGCTGAACGTTATCGCCCACAAAAAAACTGTGCAGCGCATACATCATCAGCACCGCCAGAATAACATACCAAAACGACAAGTTCAGCCGGCGATTGCCCAAGGATTGCTGCTTGCGCCGAGGCTTCTGATTTTCCATATTTGGTAGAAATAAATTTCAAAATTTTCAGTTTCTTTCATCTTAATATAGGCAAGTCACTGCGGAAAGTCAAGAAGAACTGGCACCAAGCAAGTCTTGCTTTTAGAAAGAAAATTACCTATATTTTTTAATCATCGTTTCTCATTTTGGTTTTGCGCTGCATGGAGACGGTGAGGAAAACGCTATCCGGTTTTTCCAAGGCCCGGGTAGTTTTTGCCAGAGTGGCGGAATTGGCAGACGCGCCAGCCTTAGGAGCTGGTTCCTTCACTGGATTATGGGTTCGAGTCCCTTCTCTGGCACGAAAGCGGCGCTACGCGCCAAACGGTAAGGCTGAAGAATAAAATCCAAGCATTCAAACAGAGGAGCGACATTGGACGTCAAAGTGATTCCGGCCGAGAAATGGAAACGTTACATCGAGGTAAGCGTTCCGGCCACTGAAGTTGAGTCTGAGTTTAACACGGCGCTGCGCCGCTACCAAAAGCAGGTTCAGATTCACGGTTTTCGCAAAGGCAAAGCGCCCGTGCATTTTGTCAAACAGCTTTACGGGGAGGCCATTCGCCAGGAAACCATCGATGACATGGTGCCGAAGATTTTGGAGCAAGCCCGTACCCAAAACGACTTGCACACCGTCGGCCCGGTCAGCGTGGAAGATATGAAATATGATGAAAAAGACGGCCTGAATTTTCGCGCCGCCGTCGAAGTGGCTCCGGAAATCGAGTTGCGGCAGTATAAAGGGCTGGAGTTCGAAAAAGTCATTTACGACATCGACGATCAAGATGTCAACGACACGCTGGAAGACTTGCGGGAACAGCGCGCGACCACGCGCCCCATTGACGGCGGGGAAGTGCAGGACGGCCATTTGGTTCTCGTCGATCTGCAAAAAATCGACGCCGCCGGTTTTCCGATCGTTGGCGACAAGATGGAGAATCAGCGATTTTTCGCTTCAGCGACGGAAGATTTTACCAAGCCGCTGATTGGCGCGAAAGTGGGAGACATCCGCCGCACCAGTTTCACGGAGCGCCGGCCGGATGGCACCGCGGCGGAGCAGCCGACCCACTATCAATTTACGGTCAAAGAAATTACCGAAAAAGTTTTACCGCCGCTGGATGAGGCGTTTGCCGCTGAATTTAAATTTCAGACGCTGGACGAGATGAAAAATGATGTGCAGGCGCATCTGCTCCGGCAGGCCGAACAGCGCAGCCGCGAGCAATTGCGGCGGGAGATCGTTGATGAACTGCTCAAAGTCAATGCCTTCGAATTGCCGGAGAAAATGGCGGAGACGTATGCCGAAAAGTTTTTTGAACGCATAAAAGAGCAATTTGCCGGCATGCCGGAGGAGACGATCAAAAGCGAGTCTCGCGCGGCGGCTTTTCGCCGGCTGCGGTGGGAATTTTTGCGCGAACGCATTGTCGCTGCCGAGAATATCGCGGTGAGTGATGATGAAATCCGGGATTATGTCATTCAACTGGCGTTTGCCTCCAAGGAAGACCCGCAGCGTCTCGTCAATCGGACGATGAACGACGCCGACAAACGCGAGAAGCTGCGTGAGGATTTGTTGGAAGCGAAAACGTTGCAGTTGCTGGAAGGGCAAATGCAACTGCGCGAGCGGCATGCGCCATTTAAAGAGCGCGGGCAACAACGTATTATTACGGTTTAAAAACGTTAGCCGAGTGGACGGCCAGCCGGTTTGCAACCGACAGTTTAACTGGCTAGCCGGCAAACGAGCCAACCTCGAGCAAGGACCTTCAATCAAAAAGAGGAGTTACCAGCATGGGATTAGTGCCGATTGTCGTTGAGCAAACCGGTCGTGGTGAACGGTCGTTCGATATTTATTCGCGCCTGTTGAAGGAACGCATCATTTTTTTGGGCACGGATATTAATGAACACGTGGCGAGCCTGGTCATCGCGCAGTTGCTGTTTTTGGCGGCGGAAGATCCGGAGAAGGACATTCATCTTTATATTAATTCGCCGGGCGGCTACGTTTCGTCCGGCTTGGCGATTTACGACACCATGCAATTTATTCAGCCCGAGGTGAGCACGATTTGCATGGGCCAGGCCGCGAGCATGGGCGCCGTTCTGCTGGCCGCCGGCGCCAAGGGCAAACGTTATGTGTTGCCGCATGCACGCGTGATGATTCATCAGCCTCTCGGCGGCGCCCAGGGCCAGGCCACGGATATCGAAATTCAATCGCGCGAAATTTTGACGCTGCGCGAGCGCTTGAATGAGATTTTGGCGAAGCACACCGGCCAGGCCATCACACAAATTGAAAAAGACACCGATCGCAATTTTTTCATGTCCGGCGAGCAGGCCGTGAAATACGGCATTGTCGATGAAGTGTTGACCCGCAAGCTCGAACGCAAGAAAGAAACGAAATAGCCTTCTAAGGAGTCAGGGTAGACTATCATGGCCGATTTCAGCAGACGCGACCGTTTGTTTATTTGCTCGTTTTGCGGCAAGAACTCCAACCAGGTGGATTGCATCGTCACCGGTCCGGAAGTTTTTATTTGCAATGAATGCGTGCGCAACGCCAGCGACATCATTCGCGAAGATGCGCAGCGCCGCGCCGTTTCGTTTTACGGCCGCATTCCGACGCCGGTGGAAATCAAAAAAGAACTGGACGATTACGTCATCGGCCAGGAGTATGCCAAGAAGTCGCTGGCAGTGGCAGTTTACAATCATTATAAGCGCATCGAGCAGGTCAACGTGATGGACGACGTCGAGCTGGAGAAAAGCAATATTTTGCTCGTCGGCCCCACCGGCACCGGCAAGACGTTGATGGCGCAAACGTTGGCGCGCGCGCTGCAAGTGCCGTTCACGATTGCCGATGCGACCACGCTCACCGAAGCCGGCTACGTCGGCGAAGATGTGGAAAACATTCTCGTCCGGCTGTTGCAGGCCGCGGATTACGACGTCGATAAAACCGAGAAGGGCATCATCTACATCGATGAAATCGACAAAATCTCGCGCAAAGACGGCAATCCCAGCATCACGCGCGATGTGTCCGGTGAGGGCGTGCAACAAGGGCTGTTGAAATTGCTCGAAGGCACGGTCGCGGCGATTCCCCCGAAAGGCGGCCGCAAGCATCCGGAGCAAAATCTCATCAACGTCAACACCCGCAACATTCTTTTTATCTGCGGCGGCGCTTTTGAAGGCTTGGATAAAATTATCGCGAGCCGCATCGGCAAAAAGCAGTATGGCTTTGGCGCCGAGTCGTCGAAGCGCACGGCGCAAGACACCACGGCGCTGCTCATGCAAACCGAGCCGGACGATCTGCTGCGTTTCGGCTTGATTCCCGAGTTGATCGGGCGCTTGCCGGTGATTGCGCCGTTGGCGGAATTGAGCGAAGCGGCGCTGCTGAAAATTCTCCTCGAGCCGAAAAATGCTTTGACCAAACAATACAAACGCCTGCTGGCGATGGATGGCGCTTCGCTCGAATTTGATGACGACGCCTTGACGGCCATCGTGCAGAAGGCGATGAAGCGGCGCACCGGCGCGCGCAGCTTGCGTGCCGTCATGGAAGAAATCATGCTCGACGTCATGTACAAAATTCCCAACATGCCGGAGGTCAAGCACATTCGCGTCACCAAGGAGACGATCACACAAAATCAACCCCCGCTGTTTACCTACGAAGAGCTGAAGAAAAGCGCCTGAACACCGGGCATTCGCGAATCGCCAAGTGCGTAGAAAATTTTGCAAAATAATGGTGGCAAGATGATTTTGAAGTTTATAAATGATCTTGCCATTTATTTTGCCGTAACTTTTTCCGAAAGAATCCCATGCACAAACTGCTCCGCGACGGCGTCGAGATCGACATTAACAGCCGGCTGCCGGTTTTGCCGCTCAAGGAAGTTGTCGTTTTCCCATACATGACTTTTCCCCTGCTCGTGGGGCGGGAGCCGTCATTGCACGCCGTGCAGGAAGCGATGCGGCTGAATCGCATCATCTTTTTGGCCGCGCAAAAAGATGTGACAAAAGATGAGCCGGGCAAGGATGATTTGCACCGTGTCGGCGTCGTCGCGCGCATTTTGCAAATGCTCAAACTGCCCAACGGCGTGGTGAAGGTGTTGGTCGAAGGCCTGGTGCGGGCGCGGATCAACCGGTTTCTGCCGATTACCGACCATTACGAGGCGCGCGTCGATATTCTTGGCGCCGACACGCCGGTGACGCCGGAACGGCAGGCGCTGATGCGGCGCACCGTCGCGCTGTTCAAAGATTATGTCCATCTCAACCGCAATCTTCCCAACGAAGTTTTGTTTGCGATGGAAAACATCGAACAGCCGCAACATCTGGCCGATTTTGTCGCCGCGCATATTCAGCGCGAGCTGAAAACCAAGCAGCATATTCTGGAGATCGAGACCGTCGAGGCGCAGTTCCTTTTTATCGCCGAATTATTGGAAAGCGAAATCGAGATTCTGGAGATCGAGCGCAACCTCGACGACAAGGTGCGCGGCCGCATTCAGCGCACGCAGCGCAATTACTGGCTGCAAGAACAAATGCGCGCGATTCAAGAAGAGCTGGGTGACGAGCCGGAGGTTGACAACGAGCTCGGCAAACTCCGCGAAACGATCAAGCAGGCCGGCATGCCGGCCGAGGCGGAAGCCAAGGCGCTGGAAGAATTGGATAAGCTGCGCCACATTCCGCCGATTTCTCCGGAGGCGACCGTGATCCGGAATTATCTGGATTGGCTGGTCGCGGTGCCGTGGAAAAATCACAGCGCCGACACCATCGATCTGACGCAGGCGCAGCGCCTGTTGGACGAAGATCATTACGGGTTGGAGAAACCGAAGGCGCGCATCCTCGAGCATCTCGCGGTGCTAAAATTAGTCAATCAAATCAAGGGGCCGATTTTGTGCCTGGTCGGGCCGCCGGGCGTCGGCAAAACTTCGCTGGGCAAATCGATCGCGGCCGCGATGGGCCGCAACTTCGTGCGCGTTTCGCTTGGCGGCGTGCGCGACGAAGCCGAGATTCGCGGCCATCGCCGCACGTACATCGGCGCCATGCCGGGGAAAATCATCCAGTCGATGAAACGCGCCAAAACCGTCAATCCGGTTTTTCTGCTGGATGAAATCGATAAAATGAGCATGGATTTTCGCGGCGATCCTTCGGCGGCGCTGCTGGAAGTTTTGGATCCCGAACAAAACAAGGCGTTCAACGATCATTATCTCGACGTCGATTACGATCTCAGCCAGGTGTTGTTCATCACCACGGCGAATGTGCGCGCCCAAATTCCCGAGCCGCTGCAAGATCGCATGGAGATCATCAATCTTCCCGGTTATTTGGAACACGAGAAGCTGGCCATTGCGCAAAATTTTCTGATTCCCAAATTGCTCAAAGCCCACGGGCTGGAGACAAGTTCGATTGTTTTTGAGCCGAAAGCCATTTTAAAAATGATTCGCGAATATACGCGCGAAGCCGGTGTGCGTAATTTGGAGCGCGAGCTGTCGACGATTTGCCGTAAAGTTACGAAAACGTTGGTGGCCGCGCTCGAATCGCCCGCGCCTGTGGAAAGTCCGGCGGCCAAGACGCCGGATTTGTTTGATGCCGTTGCGGTGAGTGCGCCGCCGGCAATCGCAAAACCGCCGCTACTGACGGTGAAAATTTCTGTCGGCAATCTCGGCAGATATCTCGGCGTACCGCAATTTCCGCAACGCCTGCTGGCGGATAAATGGGCGGTGGGCAGCGCCACGGGCATGGCCTGGACGAGCTACGGCGGCGATATTCTCGAAATTCAAGTCAGCCTGATGCCGGGAAAAGGCGATCTCGTCTTGACCGGCAAGCTCGGCGAGGTGATGAAAGAATCGGCGAAAGCGGCGCTCACTTACGCGCGCACCAATGCGGCGCGTTTCGGCATCACCGGCCAATTTTGGAAAGACACCGATATTCATATTCACGTGCCGGAAGGCGGCATTCCGAAAGACGGGCCTTCCGCCGGCATCACCATGGCGACGGCGTTGATCTCGGCGTTGAGCGGCCGGCAGGTACGGCGCGACGTGGCAATGACGGGCGAGATTACGCTGCGCGGCTCGGTGTTGGGCATCGGCGGCCTCAACGAGAAAATTCTCGCGGCGCAGCGCTTCGGCATTCGCGCCGTGATCATTCCCACCGAGAATGCCAAAGATTTGAAGGAATTGCCGGCGCCCTTGCGCAAAGGCATGCACCTCACGCCGGTGAAACACATTGACGAAGTTTTGGCGCTGGTGTTGGCAGATAAGGTTGCGACGGAACCGGCGCCATCGGTGGAATCGCCGGAAAGCGCCTTGAAAACAAAACCGGCTGCACTCCCTTTGCGCCCACCGGCAATGGAGCCGCCGGCGGTGATTAATTAAATTTTTAGGACCCGCCAAGATATTTTGGCAAGATGCTTGTGGCAAAACAATTGCAAGCTCTTCAATCATCCTGCCACTATGATCTTGCGTATTCATAAAGGCAAAGAAGTAAATAAACTCTTCTTTTTCTCGAAAACGTTAATTTCAATGTCCAACTGAAATACACAAAAACCCAAATTAATGGTCAAAACGATTTAAGTCAAAATCATCTAACTATTTTAATCATTTTGACTATAATTATTTTGCCGGTCATTCCTGTCATTACCAAAACCATGAACATCAAGAACGCCGAGTTTGTCATGAGCGTGGCGCAGGCGGCGCAATGGCCCAAAGATAATTTGCCGCAGATCGCTTTTTGCGGCCGCTCGAACGTGGGCAAATCCAGCCTGATCAATTCGCTGCTCAATCGCCGCGGGCTGGCGAAAACCAGCAACACGCCCGGCAAAACGCGCCTGCTCAATTTTTTCCGGATCACGCCGGCGGAGCCTTTTCACCAGTTGTTTTATTTTGTCGATCTGCCCGGCTACGGCTATGCCAAAGTCTCGCAAAGTGAGCGCGAGCAATGGCGGGAATTGATCGAAAGCTATCTGGCAAAAAACGAGCGGCTGCGGGGTGTCATCGCGCTGATCGACAGCCGCCACGGCCCGGCGGCCAGCGACTTGGAATTGCTGGCCTGGCTCGCCCACGTGCAGCAGCGCGTGATCGTGGTGGCCACGAAAGCCGACAAACTTTCCAACCGTCAGCGCGACGAGCGCCAGCGCGAGATCGTGGCGGCGCTCCGCCATTTGCCGAAATCCGAGTTGATCTTTTATTCCGCCGTCACCGCCCTGGGGAAAAAAGAATTGTGGCAGCAGATTCAAGCGTTTGTTGTTGGGAAAAAGGTGATGAACTGAAAGCCACTGTTTGGTGGGCCGTGTTAAATTAAAAGCTTTTGACCGCGGACTGCGTCCGGAGGACGACGCGGATTTTTTTCCTGTCAGCGGTGACCGACCAACTAATTCTTCCTTGCTTCTTTGACTCCCCTCCATTATCTTGTTGAAAAAGTAAATCACTTTTTGACCAATCGAACCCGCCGCAACGCCAGACCGGCCCGGTGCAGACAAGCTATGAACCGGCGAACTGGCCAACCGGCCAACTTCTTTTTAACGATTTTATCATGCCCGATCTCAAAACCTATGGCCGCCATCCGGTGCAGGAGGCCCTGCAATCCGGCGCGCCGGTGCGGAAAATTTTTCTCAGCCAGGGCAGCCGCGGCCCCGAGCTGATGGAATTGATTCATCTCGCCGAAGAGCGCCGCATTCCCATGCAAACCGTGCCGCGCCCGGAGTTGGATCGTCTCGCGGAAACCGACAAGCACCAAGGCATCATGGCGGTGATGCCCGGCGTCGATTATGTACCGTGGGAAAAGTTGCTCGCCCGCGCGCGCGAGCAGAATGAAAAGCCCGCGCTGCTGCTGCTCGACGGCGTCGAAGATCCGCGCAACCTCGGCGCGATTTTGCGCGTCGCTGACGGCGCCGGCATGCACGGCGTCGTCATCACCAAACGCCGCTGCGCCGAAGTGACCGCCGCCGCGGTGAAAACCTCCGCCGGCGCGGCGTTTCACATTCCGATTGCGCAGGAAACCAATCTTAACGCGGTGATCGAGCAACTGAAGCGCGAGAATATCTGGATCGTCGGCTGCGACATGACTGGCGAAAAGCCGATTTTCCAAATGGACGCCAACATGCCGCTCGCCCTCGTGCTCGGCGGCGAAGGCCTCGGCCTGCACCAGCTCGTGCGCAAAAAATGCGATTTTCTCTTTCACATTCCGATGCGCGGCAAAGTCGATTCGTTGAACGTTTCGACGGCGGCGGCGATTGTGTGTTATGAAGTGGTGCGGCAGAGATTGAATGCTTAGAAAAGTAAGCGGATTGAACGGATTGAGCAGATGGGCATGTTTATCCGCTCAACCGGTTCAATCCGTTTACAAAAGTTTAATAGAACGCGGTTCCATTAAT
>JAJVHT010000220.1 GCA_022072515.1 bacterium | reverse complement strand
GGGATTCGCGCCGAGACTGTCGAGCTGACGATAGGAAATACTGTACAGGCCGTCATTCTCAATAACAATTTTAATCGCCGGCACCGCCGCGTGGAATTGGGGAGCAAATTCGAGGTTTGTTGCGGTCGAATTCAGGCGCCAGTTCAGCGCGGCGGAAAAATTCAATGCCGGCTTTAAGACGAGTTGCTCGATCTTTGTAAGCGCAACGCTCGACTGCAACGGCGCGCCTGGATGGAAGTTGAAGTCGATTTGAATATTGAGCGCCGAAAAAAATTGCACGGCGTCGCCAAAAATTTGCAAGGGGCTAATTTCCAGCCGGCCTAGCCGGAACCCCCGCCAAATGCCGGTGTCAACCAATCGCACCGGCGGCACGCTGAGGCTCGGGGGTAACGCGGTAAGCTTGGGTTGCATTGAATCCGGCATGACGGAAGGAAGCAATTTTTTTCCATAAACCCGTTCGCCCAGCGTTGTCGCAAAGCGAACTTGAAAGTTTCCTTCGGGCGGTAGAATTACAAAGTAACTTAAAGTTGGAAGCGCCGGCAAGCCGGGGTGGTTTTGCAGCGCAAAACTTTCAAGGTGAATCACATCATAGACCTGATCGTTGGTTTTTTGCTGCGAAAAAGACGGGGCAGGAATCGATATATTAAACCGCAGGGTTTGCAAAGAATTTTCTTGAATGGCGAGTCGGGGAATGGCATCGGCCGCCAAAACAGCCGCGGGAAGCACGAGAAAGTAAAAAAGGACAAAATCTTTCAGACCACCCCCGCGTTGGCGACGGGAGCGAGAACACCCTCGTTCCGAAAACAACACTCGTCGCCTCGCCGCAATGCGACAACACAAAGTCGCCCATTGGCCAGCAATATTCCCCACCATACTTTTTTTAAAATCTGAATGGAATGGAATTTCTATTTCTGCAGGCGGACAGTCGTTCTGCTGGTAAAAATACACAGGTATCAAAGCTTATCCGTTCGAAGGGTTATTCCGTTGCGAATTTTATACTTTTGGAAAGATAGACAATGAAGGGCTCGAAGTCAACTAAATTTTGAGCCAAACGCCAACATGATTTTTAAATACAGGGCGGATCTCGTCTGGGGAGAAATAAAAACGGGAATGAGTCGAGTATAACCGACCCATTCCCGCGGAGGAGGAGGAAAATGGCTTCGCAAGCGTGACGAGCAGAACGTTCGGCACCAAAGACCACGCCTGGTGCAGCATTATTTTCGTTCAAACCAACAAATCGTGTCGTTGGTGTTCGGACTTCGGACCTTTATTTGAGCAACGTCATCACACGTGTTTGGCGATTCAACGAGGCCGTCATGGCAAAACCGGCTTCGTTGACTTCATCACGCACTTCAAGTGTGCAAAGATAAGTGCCGCTCGGCAACAAATTACCGTTATCATCGCGTCCGTCCCATGTGGCGCTATGAGTTCCCGCCGGCTGCAAACCGCTGTACAGTTTGCGCACCACCTGCCCGATAGTGTTGTGCACCGTCAACGTCACGGTGTGCTGATCTTGCAGATAGTAGTCGATTTTTGTTTGGGTCTGCCCCGTCACACTGGCGCTGCGGGAAAAGGGATTGGGATAGTTTTGCTTCAACACAAAGCTTTGCGGTGTTGCCCCTTCCGGAGTCGGCGACGATTGCAAGTCTTCCACCATGACCACGTACATGCTTAAACTCGTGTACGCCTCCACCCCTTCGGCGTTGTTGCCGCCAAGCGTGACGCGGCCGGGAACGCGGCTGGCCTTCCACAGATTCATCTTGTTGGCGCTTTCCGACACCATAATGTATTCGCCGGTGTTGGTGAAAGAATTTCGCAACCAATTCGGCACCTGCGCGGCGCGGCTGTCGTACGCCACATAAACGTTCGACTCATGCGTCAAAACAAATTCCATAAAGCGCTCGGCCGCGTTAAGGCGATCGGCGTTGGCCGTCTTGATCCAAACCACATCGCGCTTGCTGTTGGGAATTTGCCGAATCACATACGGACGATCGATGTAATACGTGGCCCCGACCTGCAACGTGTCGGCGATATAGCGCGCCGGTTTCAAGCCGTTCACATTCAGGCCGCCGTTGTTGCCATTGTTATTCACCAAGAAATATGTCAGCGTCGTGTTCGCGGCAATTGGATTCGCCGCTGCCGAACGATCCTTGACATTGAGAATCGTGATGTTGTAGTCTTTGTTATATTGATGCCCCGAGGTGGTGAGCGTCACTTCCAAACCGTTGGTCGCAAGCTGCGCGGTTTGCACTTGAATATTATCGGAAATGCGATAATTATTCACATTTTGCGCCGAGGGCTGGGTGACTTGCTCGCTAAAGACGATCAACACGTGTATGAGATCCGTCATGGTGACGGCGTTGACTTCCGGCGGCGTGCGATCTTCGGCTTGATACGTGTAGCTGAACGTGGCCGCCTGCGGCATCACATTCACCGGTGTGGCACGATCGGAAATATTCCGCACAGTTATTGTGTACGTTCCACCATCTGTGTGTTGCGAGGTCGTCAAGGCCACCGTGCGGGTGTCGCTCTGTAACACGGCGGTCGAAATCACAAGACCGTTATTGATCGAATAGTTGTTTTTGTTCTGCGCGCTGGCCACCGTCACCGGCTCATTGAACAACACTTCCACCGATGTCGAATTGATGATGCGAATGTTTGATACGACCGGCGGCACATTATCCGTCGAGGGAAAGTTGTAATTAAACGTGGCCGGCTGTGACATGCGATTCGGGGTGGCCGCGCGATCGGCAATATTTTGTACGGTCAGCGTGTAATTGACCGCGACGGCATGCGTGCCGGTCGTAATCCGGACTGTGCGCGTATCCTGTTGTAATTGCGCGCTCTGCACCACGACGTTGTTGTTAATCGAATAATTCGCTTGGCTTTGCGCCGACGCCAAACTCACCGCTTCATTGAAAACCAGTTCGAGCGTTTGCCGGTCAATGGCGCGAAAGCTCGAGACCGCCGGCGGCGTTTGATCCACCGTCGGAACAACATAGTCGAAGCTTACGGACTGCGGCATCACATTGGGCACGGCAGCGCGATCGGCAATTTTTTGAATCGTGATTTTATGCGTTTTGCCGGTGGTGTGAGCGCTCGTCGTCAAAATCACGGTATTCGTGGTGCTGGCCTGAAAGGCCGCACCCGTAATGGTAACGCCGTTGTCAATGCCATAGTTGGCTTTGTCTAACGCGCTCGCCGCTGAAACGGCTTCGCTGAATCTTATTTCAAGCGTAGTTGGATTGCGCGGCGTAACGCTGCTCACCGCCGGCGGCGTCGTATCGGCCACAATGATTTTCGCCGACACTTCCGGCGAGTAGCCGCTCTCATTACCGGCGGTGTCATACGCCGTAATAACGAAATAGTACGGAACGCCGTCTTTGAGTTGATTGATGGTGTACTGTGTGACTTTTCCTACGTTGATGGAGCTTGTATAATTTCCCGAAGATTCGCCGTAGTAAATTTTATAGCCGGCCAAGTCCGCTTCGGTGTTGGCATTCCAGCTTGCTTTCATCGATCCTGCAAATAAAAATGCAGGGGCGGACATTACCAAGCAGGAGACAACACTAAAACTCAACATCAACTGTAAGATTCCCACGACCATTCCATGTTGTCGTGCAAGTTGTCGCATGGTCTGAAATCTCCAGTGATTTTATTATCCTGCCCTTCTAACGCAAAGTATATGCCATTATCGGTGAAAAAAATTGCGGAAAATTGTGTGGTTGAATTTGTTGAAAATAGCGAATGGGAGCCGAACACTGCAGAAATTGTAATAGGAAAACGCGGTCAGAGAAAGCACGAAATTTACCGTGAAGTATTTCGAAAGCGTAAGGGGATGGCAGGATCAGAGCTTGCAAGCAACGATTGCGTCACACTCATTAAGAGCTGTTAAATTATTTTTCCGTTCTACATGAATAAGGTTCATGGCGGGGAAATTCTGGAGCGAACAGCGGCGCGCATTCAATAATAAATGATGAGGCGCTGTGTTGAAATTTGGCGGCTGGTTTGCAAGCGATACCAATATACGCCCGTGTGCACCGGCCGGCGTTGCGCATCAAACCCATTCCAAGCAATTGTCTGTGCACCGGCTGTGAGAGTTTTGTCAACCAATGAAATCACACGCTGGCCCAGCAGATTGAAGATTTCTAATTTCACCGGCGAGGATTCCGTCAACGCAAACGCCAGCGTTGTTATTTTGTTTGATTTAATATGGAAGGGATTAGGATGACTTGACAGCAGATAATGCTGTGGTGACCCCCCACCATGTTTCTCCTGGTCGGTCAAAACGCGCGCGGAAATTTGTTCGGAAAGCAAACTCTCGTTGCCGGTTCGATCTACCGCAGTTATCGAAATATAATAGGTTTCCCCGACTGGTAGATTTTGGAGGAGATACTCGGTCTGGGGCCCAACTTCGATGCGGTGGCGCTGGGGCCGCTCGGCTGTGCCATAATAAACCACATAGCCGGCCAAATCCGCTTCGGCGTTCGGCTGCCAGACTATTTTGAGATCGCCGGCAAAAACTGGGGCAATAACTAAAAACAAATATACAAACGCGCTTATCCTCACAACCTTACTCTCCCTAAAACTCATCGGGGCAATCCCGATTCTTTTCATCAATTAACTCGAGAAAAACGGGATCGCCCCTGAGCAAAACCTCCGCACTAACAACCCACCCACCTCATGTGTTCTTTTTCCACGACGAGTGCGTGATGTTGTGGTAATTGATTTTATAATTCAACGCGCGCGGCGAGATGCCGAGCAGGTTTGCCGCATCTTTTTGCACCCAATTGCGCAGTTCCAACGCCCGCAAAATCGCTTCCTTTTCGATGACTTCCAGATTGAGCGTGTCGAGCGAGAGCAATTCGCCATCCGTCGAGCGGCGGCGATCTTTACCACCGGCGGCAAAGTAATCCTTGCCGGACATCGACAGATCTTTCGGCTGAATCTCCTGCCCTTCTTCGACGACGAGCACAGAACGTTCCACCAAATTTTTCAGCTCGCGGATATTGCCGGGCCACTGATGGTTGCGCAGCAACTCCGTCGTCTCTGCGGAAAAGCCTTTGGTTTTCTTGCGAATTTCACGCGAGAATTTGCGCCGGAAAAATTCCGCGATCAACACGATGTCTTCGGCGCGTTTGCGCAGCGGCGGAATGTGCAGGGTGACGACATTCAAACGATAATAAAGATCGGCGCGAAAATTTCCCAATTCGATCTCGTGCCAGAGATCTTTGTTCGTCGCCGCCACCACCCGCACGTCAACCTGGATCGTGCGGTTGCCGCCCAAGCGATTGAAGGTCTGATCTTGCAAGACCCGCAAAATTTTCGCTTGCGTGGTGAGATGCATGTCGCCGATTTCATCTAAAAACAGCGTCCCGCCGTCGGATTGCTCAAATTTGCCGACGCGGGTTTGATAGGCGCCGGTGAAAGCGCCTTTCTCATGTCCAAATAGCTCGCTTTCGAGCAGGTTTTCGGGCAGCGCCGCGCAATTGACCTTGACAAAGGGCTTGTCGCCACGGTGGCTGATAAACTGGATCAAGCCGGCAATCAGCTCCTTGCCCGTGCCGGTTTCGCCCTGAATCAAAATGGTCGCATTGCTCTTCGCCACTTTCTTAATCAAGGAAAATATTTCTTTGATTTCCGGGCTCCGGCTCACCAATGGATAATGGTAATCGAAGCCGTAATTTTTTCCCCAAGCACTTTCGATGTCGGTCGGGATGACATCAAGATCGAAATCCTTTGGATCGATCTTCGGTTCTACAGTAGTTGCCACGATGTTCTTACCCTTTCCCGCTTCCGATCGCTCTCCGTTTGTCTCGACGTTATCCGCAAAGACAGGTGGAGCGCCAGCCGCGTGCGAGCGAAACGCAGGTTCGATTAAGTTTCCAATGTTGCCGATGACCTTCATCCCTGAACTGATCGACCGGTTAATTAGTTCGTCACTCTGTCCGTCAGCGCGTTTTTTCCTGGCGATCCCACATTCTTTTAAGAGAATTTAAGGACGACAAAACCACCCGGAAAATGCCGCGGCGGAAATTTTTAAAATTGAACAATGATTCAGGCTGATCCGCCTGGACTCCCCGTTGAACGGCTAACCAGGAAGATCGGCGGCCAGTGCTACCCTGTGTAAGAGGTCTTAAAAAACCCCTTACACTTTCGCAATCCGTATGCCATGCTCACGGATTGAGGTTTACAATTTTGAAAAGGTGAGAGGGGCGAGTTACAAAAAAGAACGGTGACAATCAGATTCAAAAGATTTTCAATGGGTTACACTTTCGAAATCGCTTCAAGCTTACACTACCAGGCACTTAGCCATGTCGCTAAATGGTTACATTTTTGTGAACTTGGTTCGGTTTTGAACTGTCTCAACAAAGGTCACTTGTCCTACCCTGAGACAGACGAATTACAAAAGTGTACTCAAAGAAAAAAGCATCTAAACATTACCGGCAAAGCGATGCGCTTGCGGAAAAGAAAGATCGCGAAATTTAAGCACTTTTTTGTAAAAAGGCAAGCTTTTCTCTAATGCCGTTCTTTCAAAATGGGAATGTCATCCCAAGCCACACCATGAGTGGCTAGATGCTCGCGGAGACGCTGCGAACGCGGCAACGGTAATTTCGCATTTTGCCAGATATTCTGCCGCTCAGGGGTCGCCTCGCTTCCCCACAAGGCTTTCGTTGCGCCATCGTATATCAGCCGTCCCTCTTCCAGAATTAAAACGCGCGGGCAAAGGTCCGCGATGAGATCAACATCGTGGCTGATGACCACCAGCGTCTTCCCGGTTGCATGAAAACTTTTCAACAGGCCGCGCACTTCTGCAACGCCGCGGGCATCCAAACTTGCTGTTGGCTCGTCGAGCACCAGCATAGCCGGTTGCATGGCCAGCACACTGGCCAAAGCAACACGCCGTTTTTCTCCCTGGCTCAAGGTGAACGGATTACGCCTGCCGTAATTTTCTTCAAGCCCAACGATGTGTAACGCTTGTGTGACACATCGAGTAATTTCTTCAGCACGAAAATTTTGTTGCTGCGGTCCAAACGCAATTTCTTCTTCCACCGTTGCAGCAAAGAACTGCATTTCGGGAAATTGAAAGACCACGCCAAGCCGCCGACGCAGGGCCACGAGATCGTAATGAGGCGAGTTGATATCTTCATCGTCCACGCAAATCCGCCCGCGCGCGGGAAGCAAAAGTCCGTTGAACAGTTGCATCAGCGTCGTTTTGCCGGAGCCGGAACGGCCAACGAGGCCGACCATTTCCCCTTGGCGAATCTCAAAACTAAGGTCCTGTAATTGGCTGGTTATGGAATGGGCAGGATTGAAACTTTCGTAGATAAACCAAACGTTCTCAAAGCGGATGGTCATTGGACAAGTTCTTTCAAGGCAACAAAGTGCTGCGACTTTCCTTTTAAAAAATTCAAGGCCTGCCGGGATTCGTCCAATCTCGGCACAGGCAAGCCGAGTTGATGCAAGCGCGTCATTTCAGCGAGCGTAAAATGGTCGGTCATGCCGGCGATGAAATCGGCGATTCGGCGCGGCCGCTCCGCCAAGGTGGATTGGCGCAACTCCACGGCGGGGATAAGCTGAGGCGCTTCATAATACGAACGAAACAGAGCCCGCAAGACTTCTTTGACATGCACATCGGCGCGTTGCACACTCGGCACAAAGATGATTTGTTGATAAATGAAAGCGTTGAGTTCTTTTTGCAACGGATCGAGAGCGGGGCTAAAACGCACGACTTCTTCGTTAAAAAAAGCGAGCCGTCCTCGCTGTGTGGAAAATTTTTCAACCTGTTGCAAGGTTTGTTGAATAATGTCGCTGACCAGCAAATTAATCAACCCGTTGATCAGTTGATTACGATAAACGTAATCATCCTGATCT
This sequence comes from bacterium, assembly GCA_022072515.1. Taxonomy (GTDB): domain Bacteria; phylum Zhuqueibacterota; class Zhuqueibacteria; order Zhuqueibacterales; family Zhuqueibacteraceae; genus Zhuqueibacter. The sequence goes on along the minus strand of JAJVHT010000220.1, from coordinate 12,161 downwards.
TGTTGCAGCGTGGCAGCGTTGGACAACAATTGCGCAAGAGGCAAACGCTCTTCCACCTTTTTGACGATGGCCAACTCACGAACTTGATCGACACCGACGAGACCGGCGCGCATACCGTCTTCGAGATCATGCGTGCGTTGCGCCACCTCATCGGCAACGGCGACGATTTGGCCTTCGAGCGTGGTCGCTGCGTCCACCTCGAAGGCAAGCGATGTGATATTAAAATCCGGATACTTATATTGCCCACGTTTGAGGCGCGTGTGTTTCAAAATTCCTTCGCGCACCGGTCTGGTCAAATTCAAACCGGCAAACTCATATTTTTGCTCCAAAAAGTCAACAACCCGCAGCGATTGATAATTGTGTTTGAAGCCGCCAAGGAAAGACCCGTCCAATCTGCCCTCAAGCGTATCACGGCCCTGCAAAATTTCATTGAGCACGGTTTCGCCCAGATGCCCAAACGGTGTATGGCCGAGATCATGGCCGAGCGCGATCGCTTCCACCAAATCTTCATTCAGCCCCAGCGCGCGCGCCATGATGCGTGCGATTTGCGCAACTTCGAGGGTGTGCGTCAGTCGCGTGCGAAAATGGTCGCCGTCGGTAATCAGAAAAACCTGCCGTTTGTGTTTGAGCCGGCGAAACGCGCGCGAATGAATAATCCGATCCCGATCCCGCTGAAACGCCGTGCGATAAGCATGTTCATTTTCCGGAAACCGCCGCGTCATATTCGCCCCGCTGCTGCTGCATGCATACGGCGCGAGCCATTGCGATTCAAATTTTTGCCAATCCGCAGCGGTACGGAGGGCGAATGGGGTTCGCATTATCTCAAGCAAAATTTCCTTCCGAAAAAACTTCCGCTTCAAAAATCAAAATCGCCGCGTCGGAATCTTTCCACGCGTCGGCGGACAAGCCGGCTTTCTGGCAAACATGTGCCAAAAAGGTTTCGCTATCCCAATCATGACGCAGAGAAACTTGCGGCAGCAGCAAGCCTTGCTGCGGCCCAAGCCGGACCATCACTCCGTGCCGCCCCAGGATAATTTCCGCGGGTGAGGCCGCTGCGCGCAACGGCGATAAAATAGAAATTTCAATTTCAACTTGCGCCAGTTCATCGGCGGTCACCGGCTCAAAACGCGGGTCCCGCGAGGCGGCAGCAATCGCGGTTTCGCCCAACGCTTCTGGCAGCGCCCGACCACTTTCCACATAGCCGATACAACCGCGCAATCGCTCACCGATATGCAAACTCACAAAAACACCGGCATGAACGTGCGCCAGTTCTTGCCAGTCGCCGCGCAGCCGGGGCAACGGCAGATTGGCGATATGCGCGGCAATCGTCTGGCGGGCGAACTGCAACAGGTCACACTTTTGCGCAACCGTCAGCGTTTTTTTGCTTTCTTCGGCAGGCATAAGAGCAAGAGGCAATACGCAAAAGGCAAAGCAAAACTATTCCTTCGCACTTTTGCTAAACGTGGCGGCGAGGTAGCCAACCACCATGCTGTGATCGCCGGTTACATCACCGGAATTTTGATAACGCAAGACATCGACGGTATCAGCGCCGAGCGCTTTGGCGGCAAGCATCGTGGCGACAACCGGCCCGCCGCCGCAAGCCTGACATTCTTCAGTTTCCAAAGCCTGTTGCAGCACTTGCGGTTCAAAGGTTTGCAAACGTTGAATAAAACGCCGGTCGATTTTAACCGCTTCATCATATGGAAAATAATGCGAGAGATCAGTGCTGGCAAGAATAAAAACCGGCGAGGCGCGCGCGAGCTTCGCGAGTTGTTCGCCGAGAAGCTGACAGAACTCCCAATCCTGATAACCCATCACCACCGGCACGAGCCGAAAATGCGGCCAGATGACTTGCAGAAACGGCAGTTCCACTTCGAGCGCATGTTCGGTGTCATGCCCCCGCCAATCCGCATAAATCATCGGGTCGGAATCAACCAAAGTTTGCGCCAACTCGGAAGCAACCGGCACTTCTCCCAGCGGCGTACGATAAGCGTGTCCGGTAAAAACTGAGATAAACGGGAAGGCGCGATGGCTCGGCGCGACGATAACCACGGTGGGGGAAAATTGTTCCGTTGGAGGACGGGAATAACGGATTTGCAGGGTTTTGAAAGTATAGGCTGCAACCGGGCCGGAATACATGTAACCGGCATGTGGTGCAACCGCAGCAATAATCTGTCGCGGCGAATCTGGCGGACTGGCCGCCGCTAAAAAATTTTCGACCTCTTGGCGCAACTGCGTGGCGTTATCGGAATAAAACATTCCCGCCACTGCCGGCGCCCGAATATCTTTTGAATGAATGGCACGCATGTTTTACTCACCTGGATAATTCCATAAAATTTCTTCAACACGTCAGCCATACTTTCAAAGCGCTGAATGCTCAACTACGGGTACAATAATAAAAAATTATTTCAATGTCAATCAGATTTTTTCGAGGAATTCTTGCATGGGCACGATAACTGCTGCCGCATTTTCCAAACTCGCCAAATGTCCCGCCCGCGGAATCATTGCCAATTGGGCCTGTGGAATCGCTTCCGCCAGCGCTGCCGATTCGGACGCAGGGACGATAAGATCGTTCTCGCCGGCAATGACCAAGGTGGGAACGGTTATGTGCGGCAACAAGTCCAATGCGCTCGGCCGCGCTGCCATGCCGCGCAATGAGCCGGTCAAACCGTTTATGGAAGTCGCCAGCATCACGGTGCGGACGGATTCAACAAGAGCGGGACGCGCGATAGCCGTTGCCGGCGCGAACATTTTCGGCAACATTTGCGCGGCGACGGCGGCAGCACCTTCTTGTTCGGAGCGTTGGGCTAAATTCTCGCGCGCCATCTTCCCTTCGGCAGAATCGGCAATCGCGCGCGTACAAAATAAAACGAGCGCACGCACGCTCTGCGGAAATTTTCGATAAAAGGCAAAGCTAATATATCCACCCATCGAATGGCCGACCAAGACAACCGGCCCACATTGGCGCTCTGCAACGAGTGCCTGCAAGTCTTCCGCCAATGTCGCCATCGCATAAACACCGGCTGGCGCCGAGCTTTCGCCGTGTCCGCGCAAATCCGGCGCGATCACCCGATAATTTTGAACGAACGCTTCGATTTGCGGCTGCCAAATCGCGCGGCTTAAAGGAAAACCATGAACAAATAAAATTGTTTGACCTTGGCCTTCGTCAATGAATGAAAGACGAACACCGTTGAGGGTTGCAATCATTGGCGTCTCCATGACAGTGAAATTATAAAAATAAGATACGGAAAACATTTGCCAAAAGAAAGGCATGAAAAATCTGGAAGCGCGAGTGACATAAAAAGCGGACGCCCCTGCTCACCGTGTGTGCGAGGGGCGTCCAGAGGGAGGAGGATGGAGTATCAATTTCCTTGACGCACCAACACAATTTGTGCATGGTCCGCCTTCACAACGTCGGCAATGAATTGGCGGTAGATTTCATATTGCGCCGCCGGCAGGCGTGTCTTACGAATTTCCAAACGGCGGGTATATTCGAGTTGATTATCATGCAACACGCTGGCGGCATGATAACTGCCGAATGCAGTGGTCAGTGCAACCGCGGCCGGCGCCGCTTCCAGTGCGAATCCGGCGGGCAGATGATAAGAAATCGTATCGGTATCGAGAAAAGCGTAATCCAACTCGACCGGTTGCCGGCGTTCTTTCACTTCTTCTGGCACATTCGACCATCGCTCCATCAAGTTGGGGCGCAGGAACAGACGCGTCCCCGAGCGCGCGGCAAAACGCGGCAGTTCGAGTTTAACCGGCAGGGTGATTTCGGTATGCTTGCCATCGACATCGGAAAAATCGGCACTGACCAGCCGGAAGGCCGGTACCTCGATTGCTTCGCGCAGCCAATCTTCACGCTCGCGCGGTGTGCTTTTCGCCAACGCCCAACGAACATGATCCTGCTGATTGCCGGTGTAACGCGTCCGTACTTCGGCAGTGCCATCGCCGGTTGCTTTGATCGTAACCACAGCGCGGCGAATTTGTTGATTGTCGGCGGCCTTGCTGGCCGGTGTGCGCATCAGCTTGCCGCCGTTGGGGGTGACGACGAGTACGTTACGATCTTCGTTGCCAACGCCGAGATGACCCAGCGGCGAGGTCTGGCTGGTGCACTCCAACCACAGCGTGTCTTTCGCCAATGGCACAAACAAAATCACATGATTGAATTGGTTGCTCGGAAATTCGGCGATCACGTCCGGAGCGTCATCACCGTGGTGAATCAATGCCGGATAGGCTTCCACGCCGGCAGCTTGCAGCAGCGCCAACATGTAATTCGTGAGCGCTTTACAATCGCCGTAGCCGCGCTCGTAAACATAACTCGCAGGAAAAGGCTGCCAGCCGCCGATGCCGAGTTGCACGCTGACATAACGCGTTTTTGATTGCAGATATTCGTAGAGCAACCGCACTTTTTCTTTCGCCGAAGCGGTGTTGGCACACAGGTTTTGAACTTCGGACAATGCCGGCAGCGGCAATTGGGCACGGTCGCTGGAGAGTCGATAAAACCAGCTTCCGAATGAACTCCACGACGACATGTCCCCGGAATAGCCGGCAATTTCAAAAACGGCCGGCGCCGTGAGAATAACCGGCGGCGTTTGCGGCCCATACGGCTCGGCTTCCCATTTCGGCAAAATCGCCGCTTCCCAGCGCAAAATTTTTCGTTCACCCACTTGCTGAATTTGTGGTGCCGGGGTGACGTCGCGCAGATGATAACGAATCGGCGTGGTCGCCGGCACATTCACCTCAAAGCTGCTGCGCTCCACCGGCCCGCGGGATAAATAAGGATACCACGACGGCCAACTGATCACGCCTTGAAAAATCACTTCGTATTCGTAAACAACGGTGTAAGGATAAACATCGTGATACAATTCGGCGACGCGCACGCGGCTGTCTTCATACAGCGAGTAATCGGCAATGGCGCTATAATCTTTCGTGTCGGCTTTTTTTAGCTCGCGAATTTTTCGGCCGCTGGCGTCACAGAGCCAGCCGCGCAGATATGAAAGCTGATGGAACTTATCATAGCCGACCGCCGTGCGGCCATAGTCCCGGCCCTTTTCATTGAGAATGGTGACGGCTTGCCGGACACGCTCGGTGGCCAAGCCGGGTTTTTCGACAAGAAACGTCAGCGCATTCAGCCGCATCACGGCGTCGGCGTCTTGGGCTAAACCCGCCGGCATGTTGGCGACATCGAATTCGCGATCTTGATCGCCAGCCGGAGTTTTGCTGTTCGCCACGCTTGATGCAACCGGAGCCGTGAGGCTCAATACGATGCCGGCAAGCACAAAACACATTTTAAATCGTTTGAACTGGCTCATAGTTTAATTGTAATTATTCAGCAACGCCCGGGCGGTGAAATAGCTGACAGCGTCATCGAACAGCCGGAACGCTCGCCGGCTTGCTCTCTCCCGTTTCACCAAACTCATTGAGCGCTTTCAAGCCGCTGTAGAGCATCCACAAAACGAATAAATGAAACCCGATACCGACGAGATCTTTGGCCAACACCAGGATCAGACCGTCGAGGGCGTATAACGTCATTCCCGTAATAAAACTCCATTTTTGCATTTTCTTGGCGAAAACGCCAAAAGCGATGACAACACCGATGATAATCAGGTCAGCAAAAAGGGCAGCGCTTTTGATAAAAATACCCAAACCCGTTTCACTATCGGCGGCAACCGATACGGCGATGGTGTCAATCACTTGCGTAATGCCTAACCCAATAATGAAGCTCCATTTGCCCTCAGCCAGCAAAATCAGAGAATTGACCAAGGACAAACCCGCAATCCAAAAGAACCATTTGGCGGCGCTTACAACCTGATCTTCAAAACCATATTGGGCCGCCGTTGCCGTCAGCCGGTCTGGACTTGCAGTCTGCGATACTGCCGAGTGGCTTTGCGGCCTTTCGACGGCGCCGGCATTTTGCAGCAATTGCATCGCTTCGGTGTGGCCTTTTTCTCTCGCCATTATGAGGGCGGTGCGGCCAAATTCATTGGCGGTGTTGACCTCGGCGCCGGCAGCGAGCAAAACTTTCACACATTCAACAGCATTGTTCCTGGCGGCGTGCATTAAAGCCGTCATGCCGACTTCGCCTTGGGCGTTGACCTCAGCACCGGCGGCCAACAGGTTTTGCAGGGTTGTCGCCTCGCCTGCTTGTGCGGCCGCAATTAAACGCTCTTCTTGGGATTCCATCTTTTGCCCTCCACAAAAAATTTATACCACCAAATTCTAATTACAGTTAATCATTCTTTGCCGTTGCCGTGACGCGTTTCAACACCACTTGTTCGGCGTGCGCGGCGACGACACGATCATAAAAGTCACGCAGCGCATGATATTCAGATGGCTCGAAATGCGGCTTACGGATGACGAATTGGCTGGTGAATTGGAGGCGGTTGCCATCCACCTGTGTCAAGCGCCGATACTGCCCGGTCTCTTTGGGTAAACTGAGTGAGACATTCTTCGGCATCTCCTGCACCACAAAACCCTCCGGCAAGGTGAGCGTCAATACGTACGACAGCTTGCGGCCATAGGCAAAATCAACCGGGAAATTCCGTTCCGGCAAAGTAAACGGATTTCTCTCGCGGCGCCCGAAAAAGATGGGATTCAAATACATGTTATCACCGGCCACTTGCACGTGATCTTTGGAACGAAAGTGTACACGCGTAAGCAGCGGTTTGTGCGTCGAATCCTTGTCACTGATTTTAAACGAGTCCAGTTGCGCACCCGCCAAACCCTTAAGCCAGCCGTTACGGATATACTCATCTTCTTTTTCGTCGTGTAAGGTGTGCCGATCGATCAGCCCGCTGTAGCCGGCGTCGCTTGACTCGAAGCTCCCGGTCAAGCTGCCGTCGGCGTCGAGATTCGCCACCACAGAAGTTTGGTTGCTGAACAGGCCCGGATTGGTGATCGCGACCCAGCTCGGATTTTTCTTGGCCACAAGCCAGCCAGTTTGATTGAGCGCATGTTCCGGCAACAACGTATGTGGACAAAGCGGATCGGTAGCATCCAGCAAATATTGATTCGCGCCGATTTTGACATAGCTCAGCACATGGTTAAACTGGGTTAAGATCGAATAAATATCGGTCAGTTTGCCATTCTCACGCGTGCTGATCAACACCGGATGCGCGTCGAGTCCGGCTGAACGCAACATGCTGGTGAGCATCAAAGCGATTTCCGGGCCGCCGGCCTTTCGGGCTTGCAGCGCCTTGTCGAGATCAACGTCCACATAAATCCCGTACTCGCCGTTCCAATTCATCGTCGTGCGCACGTAATCATAAATCGCGCGCATTTTTTGCTCGGGGTCTTTGAGGCCGGCCGTCAAAATTTCGGCCTGCTTGCGCAAAACGCCGTGCCGTTCCAGTTGCCCACCGAAGCTTTCTGAGCTCATCAAATCTTCCGCCAACTTTTCCCAAGTATTCATGACCTGCACCGGCATTTCACCGGGCCAGACGAAACTAGCGAGTTGGAAACGCAAACGGGCGCGATAATCATCCGGGGTGGTCATATACGGTTCTTCCCGCAAAGCCGGCACGTCCCGCATCGCCCAGCGCGATGATAGGACTTTAAGATTATAAGGCAAGTTGAGTTGTGCCCCGGGAAGCGGGTTGGTCATTGTCTCTTCAACCGCAAAGCTTAACCCACTTGGACGAATCATCACATATTGCAACACTTGGGGAATTTCGGCGTGGAACTCGCTCCAACGCGTCGGTTCCGAAGTTTGAAATTCCCAATCGTGAAGAAAGGTGCCGTCCTTCGAATGAATGGTATACCGATATTCCACCACGGCGCCGGGACTTAAACTGGGCAGGGTGAACCGCAGCCTGCGCCATGTGTCGTCAACATTTTCATCAAAGATTGCGGCTTTCTCCAGCTTTTGCTTTTTAACAACTCCCTTTGCATCAAGTGTAATCGTTTGCCCTTCCACCCCGCTGATGCGCTGGTATTTTTCTTTCGCGTAATATTGCACTGCCAAACCGCCCCATTTGTAACCGGCCTCAGAGAGAATTTTGATGCGCCGATGACGTTCGAACACCATTCCAAAATCGCTGCCAATGAAGGTGACATGCCCATAATCACACAGGATCACGGCGGTGGCGTTCGAATCCGGCGGGAACGTCGTCATTTCCAAATCAGCGCGCGGCACCTCGCCCCATTTCAACGGTTTATCTTGCGCGCCCAAAAGCCGCGGGAACAAAACAATCACCACGAAACCAATTGCGCCAACCCACTTCAAATTTTTTCCCATTGTCTTTTCCTTCTTTTAATCTCTATTCTATTAGACACCAAAACGCGTGGTTTTCTCTCACTCTTGGTCACCCCAATTTTTAAAAATGAGTGCTTGCCGGAAGGAAGAACTGGAGAATTATTTTTTACTTGTCGTCGCCTCCGGTTTCACCCCCATCGGTTCGGCGTGGGAGGATTCCTGCCAAATTGGTTCGCCGCATTGTCGCATTCCCTTTCGCCCAGTCGAGGTTGAACTTTACCGCTTAACGCTGCCCCTCTAATAAAGACAACGCAAAGTCTTTTTTACTCTCACAGTTTTTACATAATAACCTTATGCTTTTTTATACCAGTCACCGCCGAAAAAGGCGTAAACCTACCGCATCATTTTTGGAATAACAGGATTTTATAAAAAGACGGAGGGAAAAGGATGTATGACGAAAAGCGGCCAAACTGCAGGCGCCGATAATTAAGGGAGGAACTTTAAAAATTTACTGTGCCCAAGCCGGAAAAGCTTGCTGGTCGATTCCAAACACCGGCATCATGAGCAGATAAACCAATACCGTGATGAGTAGCACTCCAATTACATTCAACCCAATGCCGGCACGGGTCATTTGCGGCACGGTGATATAACCGGAGGCAAAAACAATTGCATTCGGCGGCGTCGCCACCGGCATCATGAACGCACACGAGGCAGAGAGCGCGGCGGGAATCATCAGCAGAAATGGATGTAGCTGCAAGGCTTGCGCTGTCGCCGCCATGATCGGCATAAAAATCGTCGCCGTCGCGGTGTTTGACGTGACTTCGGTAAGAAAAGTCACCAATGTGCAAACGGCAATAATCATCGCGAGCGGCGGCCAATCGCCGAGCCCGGCCAAGCGTTCGCCCAACCAAATCGACAGCCCGGTGGATTTGAAGCCGGCGGACATCGCGATGCCGCCGCCGAAGAGCAGGAGAATGCCCCACGGAATTTTCATCGCCGTTCCCCAATCCAGCAAAAACTCGCCGCCGCCCTTCCATTGAATCGTCTTAGAAGAAAAGCGAGGCAAGCTCGTGGGAATGACAAATAAAATCGTCCCCGCGATCATTGCAATCGTCGCATCCGAAACTTTATCTTCAATGCTAAGTTGACTGGCCCAACCGGGAATGGTCGCAAAACCTAAATTTAAATTGAGACGAAAAATCCACGCCAGCGCCGTTAATAAAAAGACGGCCAGCACACCGCGTTCGCCGTTCGACATGCGACCGAGCTTTTTGATTTCGGCCTCGATCAAATCGCGCCCGCCGGTGAATAAATTTTCGGTAATAGGAAAAAGCCCTCGCGTCAACACCAGCCACGTGATCGGGATAAAAAGCAAAACGAGCGGCACACCAAAAGTCAACCATTGCAAAAAATTCACATGCGGCGCTTGCGGAAAAAGTTTGGCGGTGGCGGAAACGAAAATGAGATTGGGCGGCGTGCCGATGAGCGTGCCGAGCCCGCCGATACTCGCGGCATAAGCAATTGCGAGCATCATACAAGTCCGAAAATTACTGGCGGCGAGTTGCTCGTCACAGGCCGCCTGCTCCGGCGCCAATTGCAAAATTACCGCCAGGGCAATCGGATACATCATCATTGTCGTCGCGGTGTTGGAAATCCACATCGAAATGAAGCCGGTAGCACACATGAAACCGAGCACGAGCCGGCGCGGAGCGGTGCCGATGCGGCGCACAATGTGCAGGGCCAAGCGCCGATGCAAATTCCATTTCTGCATCGCCATCGCAATGAAAAATCCGCCGAGAAAAAGAAAAACGTTTTCATCGCCGTAATTTTTGGTGACCTCCGCCATCGGCAATATGCCGAGCAGCGGATAAAGGCACATCGGCAACAACGCCGTCGCCGGAATGGGAAGCGCTTCGGTAATCCACCAAAACGCCATGAGGCCGCTGGTCGCCAGCAAACGGCGGCCTGCTTCGCTCAAGCCGGGGGTCAAGGCAGGCCATAACAGAAAAAGGAAAAACGGCAGGCCCAGTAGGAAGCCAATTTTACGACGGAGAGAAAACTCCGGTCCGGCAGCATCGAAACCGGAATCGGAGTGGGGAGGTGAGTTAGCCGCAGGCAACATGTTGCGACAATTATTTTTTGGCGCGCGGTTTCGCCGCGTAACGTTTCCACAACCAGCCCAACACCGGAACAACCAACGCCGTCCATAACCATTGCCAATTTTCACCGACGAAAGCCGTCACTCGTTTGGAAAATGAAACCTTGACCAGCATTTCGCGCTCAAAGGTGCGAATCACGCGAGTTTTCGATTCGCCTTGAAATTTGACAATCGCGCTCAAGGTCAAATACAGCCGCTGGGTATCGGGCTTGACGGCTTTGATTTCCCATTTCCATTCTGTTGTCGTCTCGGCGCTAATCAGTTGCTCTTCCGGCGTGATCGCCGTGATTTCAAAACCGCTGCCGATCAAATGAGCCTGCATGTTTTCGGAAATTTTAATCTGATGGCTTTCGGTGGGACCGGTGGCGTGGATCATCCTTTCCAGCTCATCGGCAGTTTTGATCGGATCCAGTAAAAGCTGAATGATCAACGATTGCCCCAATTCGACAACCGAGTCTGGAGCATTGAAGGCAATATGGCCCTCGGCCATACTCGCGAGAATTTTGTCAATATAAAAAGGCAGGCGCGTGGAATCAGTGGTGATGTCGCCGCTTTTCGCAGTCGAATCAACGTCCGCCGGACCGCCGCCATCTTTTTTTGCGGGCGCCGCCTCCTTCTTGACGCCGCACGCAATGCACAAAAGCCATGCCCCGATAATCAGGAGAACGCCATGCCGGCGAAATTTTTGCAAAGGCGTCAGATTTTTTAGTTTTCCCATATTCACAAAATTTTCTCGATTCGCCGTACTGAATTCAGACGCACGCCGCAGTTTGGGGTACGCAGTTTACTCGGCCGCCGCCAGTTTGGGCGAGAGGCCGCTTTTGCCGCTCAACACTTGATACCAGCGGAGAATGGAATTGGCAAACACGATTACGGCGCAGGCCATGATAATCGCCGTGAGCGCCGAATCGAGATAACCGGTGAACGCTTTGTCAGGAATTTGCGTCATCGGCCAAAAATTGTCGGTGATGTTTTTCCAACCGGCCACAAGCGTGGTCGATCCGACAAAAGCGAGCGGCACGATCGTTACCCACGCGTAGCGCGCGCGGCCGGCGTTGATGATGATGGTCGTGCCGACGGCCAAAGCAATCGCTGCCAACAATTGATTGGCAACGCCAAACATCGGCCAAATTTGGCTGATGCTGCCGGTGAAAATGAAATAGGCCCACGCCACACAAACCAACGCGCTCGAAATGATGGTGCCGGGCATCCAATCCGTGCGCTCCAGCGGTTTATAAAATTTGCCGAGAAATTCTTGCACGAGAAAGCGCGCCACGCGGGTGCCGGTGTCGATCGTCGTGAGAATGAACAGCGCTTCGAACATGATGGCAAAATGATACCAATACGCCATCAAGCCTTTCATGCCGGGCAGCGCGGTGAAAATTTGCGCCATGCCGACCGCCAACGAAACCGCACCGCCGGTGCGTCCGGCCACCGCCTCACCGACTTCCCTTTCCAACTCGGGCAGATTGACGACGCTTAAGCCAAGCTGCGCAAATTTCTCCACCGGAACGTTGATGGCGAAATAATCCGCCGGGAACAACGAGGTAGAAGCAATCAACGCCGTAACGCCGACAAGGCTTTCAATCAGCATCGCGCCGTAGCCAATGGGGCGCGCGTGTGTTTCTTTGTCGATCATTTTCGGCGTGGTGCCGGAGCCGATCAGCGCATGAAACCCGGAAATCGCGCCGCAAGCAATCGTGATGAAAACGAACGGATACAATTTGCCCGGTACAATCGGCCCGCCGCCGGAGACAAACTCGGTGAACGCCGGCATTTTCAAATCCGGATGCACGAGAATGATGC
>JAJVHT010000039.1 GCA_022072515.1 bacterium | reverse complement strand
TCAAGTTTGGCGTGGCGATTTGCCATGAGGGCTGGCGCTATCCCGAGACGGTGCGATGGGCGGCGGTGCGAGGCGCCAAAATCGTTTTTCATCCCCAACACACGGGGAGTGAGCGAGAGGGCGCCCGGCTGACGCAGTGGGGCGCAGCCAACGCGCCATACTACGAGAAGGCGATGATGCTGCGCAGCATCGAGAACACGATCTACTTTGCCAGTGTCAATTATGCATTGCGCTTCCAGGAATCGGCGACAAGTCTCATTGCCCCATCCGGCCAGTGTCAAGCATACTTACCATACGGGCAGGAAGGCGTACTGGTGCAGGCCATCAAAGTCGAGGAAGCAACCGGTTTGCTGGCCGCGCGCTATGCTCCGGAGCGTTATCAAGAATTCAGGTTGGAGTAATGACTTTCAGATCCGGGGTTGCTTGCAAATTCTAAAAAATGAAAGGCACTAACATGCATAAGCAACACTTTGAACGGCACTATGCCGAACGTATCGGCTGGTTGCGGGCGGCCGTTTTAGGCGCCAATGATGGCATTGTCTCAACCGCCAGTTTGGTGGTGGGCGTAGCCGCCGCAAATGCAGCGCGGGGCGACGTGCTGATCGCCGGCGTGGCTGGACTGGTTGCCGGGGCGATGTCGATGGCCGCGGGAGAGTATGTCTCGGTCAGTTCGCAGGCGGATACCGAAAAAGCCGATCTTGCACGCGAGCGCCATGAACTGGAGACGGATGCGGCTTCCGAGCGTAAAGAGTTGGCAGGAATCTATGTCAAACGCGGGCTGGAGCCGGCACTGGCGCAGCAAGTGGCGGAGCAGTTGATGACACACGATGCGCTCGCGGCTCATGCGCGTGATGAGCTGGGACTATCGGAGACGCACACGGCGCGGCCCATTCAAGCCGCCCTAGCCTCCGCCGCCACCTTCGCGGTGGGCGCGGCTCTGCCGCTGCTGATGGTCCTGATCAGCCCACCCGCGGTGATGGTTCCGTTTGTGGCCGGCAGCTCACTCGTGTTCCTGGCGCTGATGGGAGGTTTGGCCGCCCGGGTCGGCGGCGCGAATGTCGCGATTGGCGCCGGCCGGGTGACGTTGTGGGGCGCCCTGGCCATGGCAGCCACCGCGGCCGTCGGCGCCTTATTCGGTAATGTTGTCGCTTGAGTGGTCTGGAGGAGGAAATGAATGGTATACTTCTTCTGTTGGTCCTGATTGTTTTTTTCCTGCCCAGCATCATCGCCTGGCGGACCAAGCATGATAAATTGAAAACAATCGTGCTTTTGAATTTTTTGTTCTGGCCGATATCTATCGTCGTCCTGCTCAGTCCCCGCAGCAATAAACTTGTGCCCAATGCCGGCGATGCCGACATCGCGACCTGCCCGACTTGTGGAACGCCGTTTCGGTGGAGTGATTATCGCGACGAGGTCACGCGAATTTATTGCTCAAACTGCAAGCAAGAGCTGCCTCGGATAACGGATCAAACAAAATTATCAACAACATTGAATCACCCCCGTCCGGAGAATATGTTGCCGGAAGAAATTCAATGCCCCGACTGTGGCGCCAATCTGACCTTGACGGAGGCTGAACGAGCCGAAAGAAAATTTATGTGCAGCGCTTGCCAGGAAACTTTCAGCGTGAAGGACTAATTTCTGTACGAGGATTTCAGTTCGCAATGAAAACCGATGACGGGCTGTTACCCGAGTTCGACCTGGAGATGGCGAACACCCGCAAGACGCTCGAACGCGTTCCCGATGACAAGCTGGCTTGGAGTAGGATAAAACGATGAACGATCAAGAATTTAGAAGACAAGAATTGTACGGTCTTTTAGGCGACCTTCCCAGTCGACACCATCCCATCTCATGTAAGATTCTTTCTGTGTCAGAGCAAAAAACATACACCTTGGAAAAACTGGTGCTTGACTTAAATGGCATCGAGCCTGTGCCCGCTTACTTGGTCAAACCCCTGACAGAGGGGCCCTATCCAGTTGTACTCTACAACCATGCACACGGCGGCGACTACACTCTGGGCAAGGATGAATTGATTCGAGGCCGCGCTATTCTACAGGACCCTCCGTATGCGGAGGTATTCACTGCCCACGGGATCGCTGCTTTGTGTATTGATACCTGGTTATTTGGAGAACGACGCGGTCGAGCCGAAAGCGAAGAATTCAAGCGCATGCTCTGGTATGGGCAGGTTTTGTGGGGCATGATGGTTTTTGATAGCTTACGGGCGGTGGACTATCTGTGCTCCCGGCCAGATATTGATGCCCAGCGGATAGGAACACTCGGATTATCAATGGGCAGTACCATGGCCTGGTGGCTCGCCGCACTCGACCTTCGGATCAAAGTATGCGTGGATATTTGCTGTTTGACCGATTTTGAAGCTTTGATTGAGTCCCGAGGATTAGATGGACATGGTATTTACTATTATGTACCCTCCCTCTTGAAGCATTTTACAGCAGCGGAGATAAATGGGCTGATTGCGCCGCGACCGCACTTGAGCCTGGCTGGCAACGACGACCCCTTGACGCCGCCGGCTGGTTTAGAGCGAATTGACCAAGAGTTGAAGAGGGTTTATGAAAAACTCGGGCATTCAGAGGCCTGGGAGTTACAGAGATTCAATGTTGGTCATTTTGAAACAGCCGAGATGCGAGCCGCGGTTCTTACCTTTTTAGCCAAGTGGCTATAAGGCGTGAGGGCGGGTTAGCTGGCTAAGGCCGCCCAACCACCGGAACGTTACCTCACCGCCTCACGACTCCCCCATCGACCACCAGCGTCTGGCCGGTGATGTAACCCGCCAAATCTGACGCGAGAAAAACGATGGCGCCGGCGACTTCTTCCGGAAGGCCCCAGCGTTGCATGGGTGATTCGATCGCGAGCTTTTGCCTCTCCGCTGCGCTCAATTGATGATACCAGCCGCTGGCGATATTGCCGGGCGCGACGGCGTTGACGCGAATGTTGTGGGGCGCATACTCCCGCGCCAGATCGCGCATGAGGCCGAGCAGCGCCGCTTTGGCTTCAGTGTACGGCGTGCCGTGATAACCGGCGAGCGCCGGCGTCGAGCTGATATAAACGATGCTGCCCCGGCGTTGCGGCACCATCATTTTGAGGGCGAAATGGCTGCAAAAACGCGCGCCGTCGAGGTCGACGGCGCGAACTTGTTTGAACCCTGCTTCGACCTGGCTTTCCGGCATTTGATGCAGCGGCGTCTTCCATAAAGCCTCCACGAGCGGATATCCGGCGCAACAAACCAGAATGTCGAGACGGTTGTTGCTCCAGCTTTGCAGTGCCTCGAACATTTGACGAACCGCCGCCAAATCCGTCACCTCGGCGGCGGCCGCGAGCGTGCGCACGCCGAATTGTTGCTGCAGCTCATTGGCAACCTGCTGCGTCTCTGCTTCCAGGCGACCATGCAGCGCCAGGGCCGCGCCGCAACGCGCCAAGAGCTCCGCCGTGACGCGACCGATGCCGCGAACGGCGCCGGTAATCAACACCACGCGATCGCGCAGGCCGGGCAGCGCCAAATTTTCAAATGCCGGAGAAATGGAAGAAGGCATGTCACAAAATTCAATTTTTCACGCACGGTTTTCGTCAAACTCACCCGTTTCGAAACGGCGACCAACGCCACCTCTTCACAGCGGCGCCGCTTACAAAACTAACGTACAGCGATGAACGGGCAAAATCAAGAGATTTCTTGGGTGAGAAGATGGTGTGGCAAAATAAACAAGGCGCCAATAGAATCAATGATTCCGCCGGCCGGCTGTTGAAACAATAAAAAAGGCCGCGCCGATGAGATTCTTTCGTGCCTCTGAACCCGATTGGCGCAGCCTGACAAAAATAACCTGCCGTGGCGTTTTTCACATCAGCTTATTGACCGCAGCCAAAATCGCCTCGTAATTTGGATGTTGTCCCATCTCCGGAACATACTCGGTATAGCGCACGACGCCATTTTTATCAACGACAAACACCGCGCGCCAGAGAAAGCCGGTTTCTTTGACATAAACGCCGTAAGCCTGGCCGAACGCGTGATCGCGATGGTCGGCTAATATCTTGACTTTATCCACGTTCGTCATGCCGCACCAACGTTTTTGCGCAAACGGCAAATCGCAACTGACGGTCACGAAATTCACTTGGTCGCCAAACTTAGCGGCTTCGTCGTTGAAGCGCTTGGTTTCGGCGTCACAGACACCGGTATCCAAGGAAGGTACTGCCGCAAAAACCGTGGGTTTGCCGGTAAAGGCATCCAAACCCGTTTCGGAAAAATCCTGCTTGAGCGCCGTAAACGCCGGCGCTTTGTCACCCACTTTGATTTCGGGGCCCGCAAGATGCACCGTTCCATTACGATAACTGTATGATTCCTTCCGTTCTCCAGCCATGAATTCTTCAGTCCCTGTTAAAAGCTTGTAGTGACGCCTTCAGGCGTTAACCTTTTGGAATCTTCAAGCATTCCTTTACGCTCAAGATATTACGCCTGAAGGCCGTACTTCGAACATATATGAACTATTTAAATAAACAACGGCGCCAATACCAGTGTGATCGTGCTTAACAATTTGATCACGACATGCAGCGAGGGGCCGGCGGTGTCTTTGAAGGGATCGCCGACGGTGTCGCCGACGACCGCGGCTTTGTGCGGGTCGGAGCCTTTGCCGCCGTAGGCGCCGGTTTCAATATATTTCTTCGCATTGTCCCACGCGCCGCCGCCGTTGTTCAACATCGTGGCCATGAGAATGCCGCCCATGGTGCCGACCATCAACATCGCCGCCACGGCTTCCGCGCCAATGTTCATCTGTTTGAAAATCAAGCCGACGGCGATGGGCATGCCGACGGTGAGAATACCGGGCAACACCATTTGCTTCAACGCGCCGGCGGTGACGATGTCCACGCATTGGCGATAAGAAGGTTTCGCGGTGCCTTTGAGAATGCCGGGATTCTCTTTGAATTGGCGGCGCACTTCGTTGATCACATAATAAGCCGCTTTGCCAACGGCGCGAATGGCTAAGGCGGAAAAGAGAAAAATGAGCATCGCGCCGAGCAAGCCGCCGACGAACACTTCCGGCTTGGCAATATTGACGGACTCCAATGGTTGTCCAAAATTTCTCAATTCATCCAGATAAGCTGAGAAGAGCAGGAAGGCCGCGAGCGCCGCACTGCCGATGGCGTAACCTTTGGTCAACGCTTTGGTGGTGTTGCCAACGGCGTCGAGACGGTCGGTTTTTTTGCGGATTTCTTCGGGCTGTTGGCTCATTTCGATGATGCCGCCGGCGTTGTCCGCAATCGGGCCGAAGGTGTCCATCGCTAAAATATAGGCGGCGGTACCGAGCATGCCCATCGTGGCGACGGCGGTGCCGAACAAACCGGCATGCGGCAGGCCGCTGGTTTGGCCGAGATAGTACGAACCGATGATCGCCACTGAAATGACCACCACCGGCAGCGCCGTGCATTCCAAAGCGACGGCAAAGCCCGAGATAATCGTCGTGGCCGGGCCGGTTTGTGAGGCTTCGGCGATTTCTTTGACCGGACGATATTTGTATTCCGTGTAATATTGCGTGATGTAAACGAACGCCATCGCGGTTGCCAGGCCGATCAAACCGCAGAACCAAAAATTCAGCCAGGCGTGCGGCGCTTGCGCGGAGGCGAGCAGCCATTTGCAGCCGACGCCGAAGCCGATGGCCGCCAGAATCGTGGTGACATAATAGCCGCGATTGAGCGCTTGCATCGGATCGCCGTCTTCGCGTGTGCTCACCACCATGATGCCGATGATGGAGGCGAGCAAGCCCAACGCGCGCACGACGAGCGGAAACATCATGACGCCGATGATGCCGGCGGCAAACGTGATGCTGTTGGCCTCTGCCGTAATTGCGAGCGTCGAGCCGAGAATCATCGCGCCGATATTTTCGGCGGCAGTGGATTCAAACAAATCCGCACCACGGCCGGCGCAGTCGCCGACGTTGTCGCCGACGAGATCGGCGATGACCGCCGGGTTGCGGGGATCATCTTCGGGAATGCCGGCTTCGACTTTGCCGACGAGATCGGCGCCGACGTCGGCGGCCTTGGTGTAAATGCCGCCGCCCAACTGCGCGAACAACGCGACAAAGCTGGCGCCGAAACCATAACCGACAATCAAAAACGGAATATGCTGCGCTTCCACGCCAACGGCTTCGAGGATGGCAAACAAACCGCCGACGCCAAGCAAACTCATCGCCACGACGAACAAGCCCGAGACGGCGCCGCCGCGCAGGGCGATTTGCAAACCGCGATTCAAACTGGTGCGGGAAGCCGAGGCGGTGCGAATATTCGCGCGAATGGAAACGAACATGCCCATATAACCGGCAATGCCGGAACAAATGGCGCCGAGAAAAAACGATCCGGCGACATACACCGCCAATTCACCGCGCGACACCGGATCAGCCGCGGAGGCGGGGCGGATGAAGCCATAGAGAATATACAGAATCGCCGCCACCGGAATCGTCAACGCGGCAATCGTTTTGTATTGGCGCGCCAGGAAAGCTTCCGCACCTTCGCGAATGGCATCGGCAATTTCCCGCATCGCCGCGGTGCCGTCGTCGTTTTTCATCACCCATTTTGCCAGATAAACGGCAAAGAGCAAAGCAAAAACGCTGCAACCTAAAGTAAGTCCAAGTTCCACAATTGCTCCTCTCTAGAAATATTTAGATAACCGTAAAGTGGTTGTTTGTCGTCCGCGCCAAATTACCGGGGGAAAATATAAAGCATCGTTGCCAGATTTACAAGCAGTTTTTCTAGTTGTGCCGGGGCCGGAGGAATTAACCTTGCAAGACGCATTATATTCAATGGGCCTTTTCCAATTCCGGCAGAAGCGGCTCCTGACTTTGCTTCGTAAATGAGAGCGCCAACATCAGCGCCGCCAGCACGAAATAAGCCGTGGTGAATTGATACGGAATTTGATTCGCCGGATACGCGAGCGTCCACGGGAAATACATGTTGCCGTCCGGCGAGGCGGAATGAATGACGCCGAAAAAGGTGAAGAGCGCGAGAACGGCAAGATAAAGCGCCGCAATTTTGAGTTGCCGGTCAATGAGCTTGGCCAGAAACGCGCCCCATAACATGGCGGTGAGAATGAAGCCATTGCCCAGCGCGACCGTCACCAGCAATTCGGAAAGGCTTTTGCCTTTGGCCACCAACAGCTCATTGAATCTCGCTATCGGCACAAATTCCGGATTGGAGAGTTTGATCTGCACCAGCCTCGCCACCGTGGGAAAATAAGCAAATGCCACCGCGGGCGCATGCCTGGCGGGACACGCGAGAAAAGCCTGGCACATAATATCAAACGCCACGAAGACGAGAATGGGCGCGAGCACGGCGCGCGGGATAAGCTCCACAATGTAACCGATGTAGCCGAGCATGCCGCCCAAGCCGATAAACAGGCCGGTCAACAGCGTGTAGCCGGCGCGGCTGCCCATTTGCTTGTACGCCGGTTGGCCGATATAAGGCGTGGATTGTGCAACGCCGCCGCACACCCCCGCAACGAGTGTGGCCACGGCCTCAGTAAGCAGAATATTGCGCGTGTTGAAATCATCGCCGGCCACGCGTGCGCTCTCCGTCACGTTGATGCCGCCGACCACCGTCAATATGCCAAAGGGAATGGCGATGGGCAGATATTTCAACGCTTCGGCAAAACCGTGGAGAAATCCGAGCGTGGGAAGTGGAACGCCGAAGTGCAATTCACCGGCGGGTGGCGCGTAAACCCCGCCGACGAGGCCACTGGGCGCCAGGAGATAATAAAGTGCGGTTCCAATCACAATCGCCGCAAAAACACTCGGCAAATTCTTCGGCAGTTTGATGCGCGCGACCAGCGCATACAGAATAATTCCCAGCGAAATCACACCGACCAACGGCATGCCGAAAATATCCACGATGGGAATAAAGCCGATGAGCGCGAGGCCGATGCCGGCGAGTGAGCCGAGAAGCCCGGCTTGGGGAACGATTTTTTGAATCCACCGCCCCGCAAACGAAAGCGCGAGTTTGACGATGCCGATCATCACCATTGTGGCCATGCCGATGTACCACGTCATCAGGGCGGCGTCGTGCTCGGCGAGGCCGCGATTTTTCATCGCCAGGAAAGCCGGGCCCAACACCGTCAGCGCGATGCCGATGGTCGAAGGCGTATCGAGGCCGAGCGGCATGGCGGTGACGCGCGGATTGTTGGTTCGTTTCGCGAGCTGAAACGCCATCCAGGTATAAACCAAATCGCCAAAGAGCACGCCGAAGGCCGTGCCCGGAAACATTTTGGTGTATACGATGTCCGCGGGAAATTGAAATCCCAAAATCAAAATGCCGGCAAGAAAGGAAAGCACGGTCATGTTGTCAAACATCAGGCCGAAGAAGCCGTTGATGTCGCCGGCGACGAACCATTCATACTTGCTCGTGCCGGAGCGTTTTTCTAAAGATGGCGCATTCATCCCAAAATCCCTTTCTGGTGAATGAAGGAATATTTTGCCTGCTAACCTTTTGAAGATAAACCCAACGCTGGCAAACCGCAACCATTTTTTCAACAGGTTTACAGTAAAATGCCCGCCACCGCCGCCACCATGCAAGTCGCCAGAGTGCCGCCGATCATGGCGCGAAAGCCCAGGCGCGAGAGATCATGGCGGCGCTCGGGGGCCAGTCCGCCATAGCCGCCGATTTGCATGCCGATGCTGCCGAAATTCGCAAAGCCACAAAGCGCATAACTCACGATCACACGCGAGCGTTCATTCAGCCAGGCGCCGTTGGTCTCTTGCAGCTTGTTGCCCAAGTCCTGGTAAGCCACAAACTCATTGAGCACCATTTTCTTGCCGAGCAGAGTGCCGACTTTGCCGACGTCTTCCGCAGAGACGCCCATCGCCCAGGCGAGTGGCCGAAAGATGAACCCGAGAATTTGCTCGAGGCTCGTTCCCAACTTGTGAAGTCCGAAATTGATCATGGCAGTGATCGCCAAAAAGGATATCAACATGCCGGCAATATTGGCGGCAAGGCGGACGCCGTCGGTGGTGCCACGTGCGGCGGCGTCCACGATGTTGGCATCGGCGGGCGGAATCTCGATGTGAATGCTGCCCAGCGTCTGCGGTTCTTCTGCTTCGGGCAGCATCAACTTCGCAATCACCAGCGAAGCCGGCGCGCCCATGACACTGCACGCGATCAAGTGTCCGGCAATTCCCGGCACAAAGCCGTGCAGCATGGCGACGTAAGCCGCCAGCACACCGCCGGCGGTGGTGGCAAAGCCGGCGGTCATGCAAGCCATGAGCTCGGAGCGGGTCATCGAACTGATGTAGGGACGAATCACCAGCGGCGCTTCAGTCTGGCCGACAAAGATATCCGACACCGTCGAAAAGCTTTCGGCCCCGCTGACCCCCAAAAACTTGGAAATGAATCGTGCCATAATACTGATGATGAACGGCATCACGCGCAAATGATACAGCACCGCCATGATGGCGGCGAAAAAGATGATGGTGGGCAGCACTTGCACGGCAAAGATGACGCCGAAGTTTTGGGTATTTACCAGATCGCCAAAAACGAATTTGGCGCCATCGACGCTGAATCGCAGCAGCGTTTCGACCACATCATTGGCATACACAAACACATAGTTGACGGGTGTGCGCAGAACAAGAATGGCAAATCCGATCAACACCGCCATTCCCAAGCCAATCGTGCGCCAACTGATTTTCTGACGCAAGGACGGCGGACAAAACAAAAAGGCAATGCCCATCATGACGACAACACCCAAGGTGCTGATCATTCTTTCCAAGGTACAGCCTCCATAACAAAAAAGTGAATCAAGTTTTCTTGGTTCCTAAAATTTTGACAAAACACCAAATCGTCAAGCCGATAATAAATACCCAGCTTGCCAGCAAAAAAATCCATCCGCCAAGATTCAAGCCTGAGGCCATAACGGGCTCCTTTCATGAGATAAAGCGAAATGAGGGGCACGAAGGAAGTCCAAGCTTTAAACCTGGCTCCCTTCGTACCCGGCTTTAGTGGTTAGCTTGTTCCGGATTCCTTTAGACTGAACCGTTTAAATAAGCTCGTCTTTGGGAAAATACCGCTTATAGACGAGATTGGAAAAACGAATCGCCTCATCGCCATACGGGTTAATTTGACGTTCGGCAAAATGCTGTTCCAGCATGCGGTGGGCTGCGCTCCAACTCAGCGCGGCTTCGAGCTGCAACAGCAAATTTTCAAAACTCGTCTGGTCATCATCAAAAAATTTGTGCACGAGCCGCTGCCGCTGTTCCGGCGCAATTAAGCTGGCCAGACTTTGCAGCTTATCAGCCTCCTGGCCGGTATGTGCGGTACGCTTAACAATAAAATTCTCATTGTCCTCAAATTTTCGCAGAAGCATACATTATTCCTTTATTTTGAAAAGCTTTGATCGCCGTTAAGCAGTTGCACGCCTCCCTGCCCTAAAACTTTGCGGTTTTATCCTGAAACCGATAAAATGTTACAGCACGGAAAATGCCCGTGGCGCCGCAATTTTTATAAATGTCAATGCCGCGCTTACTTTAAGCGATAAAAAATTTTTGAAAGGAAAAATCAGCCTTCGGAGGAATGATCGCTGGAGGATTGGCGATAAATTAGGAGAGGAATATTGAACTGCAAATCGTTGGCAAGCACATAATGTTCCCCTTCGGCAAACAGCCGGGCGTCTTTAATGCCGATAGCGGCGGCGTCAACCACCACCGCGGAAACGGCAAGAATTTTCTGCAAACAAACGGTAATTTCTTCGTGCGAAGCGCGCGGCAGCAACCCGCTGAGGAAGTCTGCCACCCCCGCGGTGGTAATGACCGGAAGGGCTTCACTCGAAGCCGGGGTAAAGATTTCGCCTTCGCTGATGACCACGGCTAATGGCGACAACATAAAAACCGTCGCGCCAATCAAAACCACTACCAGAAGGTGAAGCAACGTTCTGTTAAAAAGTTTTCGCATAAATGAATGAACTCGAGAACGCGAATGCCAAGACCCGAATTTAAGGATGTAATCTACAAAATCAGCGAATGAAAATCAAGCTCAAAATTTAAACTAAAAAATCTAAACTTGTATACGTATAAGCAAAAAACTCCCACAGAGAATTTTCTTTCCGTGGGAGTTCCTTTTTTGTGGGGGAAGCTGTTAAAATCTTTCTACATAAAAATCGGGGCCAGCACCAGCGAGATCACAGCCATCAGTTTGATAAAAATATTGATGGAGGGGCCGACCGTGTCTTTCAGCGGGTCGCCGACGGTGTCGCCGATGACGGTGGCTTTGTGCGTCTCCGAGCCTTTGCCGCCAAAGTGGCCTTCTTCGACATATTTTTTGGCATTGTCCATCGCGCCGCCGCTGTTCGCCATTTGGATGCCGAGCATCACGCCGGAGACCAACGAACCGAGCAGCAAGCCCGCCAACGCTTCGGGACCAAGGGCGAGGCCCGTAACCACCGGCGCCAAAATCGCAACGGCGCCAGGCAGCAACATGCCGTTGATCGCGCCGATGGTGCTGATGTCAACGCACTTCGCGGAGTCCGGCATGGCCTTGCCTTCGCGCAGGCCGGGAATTTCGCGAAATTGACGGCGCACTTCCGCGATCATTTTAAACGCGGCTTTGCTCACGGCTTTGAAAAGCATCGACGAAAAGAAGAACGGCAACATGCCGCCGATCAGAATGCCGGCGAGCACATGCGGCTCTTTCAAATCGGCGCTCTGCAGTTTGACCGATTGCATGTACGCGACGATCAGCCCCATCGCGGCAAACGCGGCGGAGCCGATCGCAAAGCCTTTGCCGATCGCCGCGGTGGTGTTGCCGACGGAATCGAGACTGTCGGTGATTTTGCGCACGCCGGGGTCGAGGTGCGCCATTTCCGCAATGCCGCCGGCGTTGTCGGCAATCGGGCCGTAGCTATCAACTGAAACGACCATGCCGGTTGTCGCCAACATGCCGAGACTCGCCATCGCGACGCCGTAGATGCCCGCGAAATCATACGACACCATCAACGCGATCGCGAGCACGATGATCGGCACCGCGGTCGAAGCCATGCCCAGCGCGATGCCGCCGGTCACCGTAATGGCCGGGCCGCTTTGCGATTCATCGGCCAAATTTTTCACCGGTTTGTATTTCGATGAGGTGTAATATTCGCTGGTGAAGCCGATGATGACGCCGGAAACGACGCCGGCGATGGTCGCCCAAAACGGGCCCATTGCGTCATAGGTTTCGTACGCGACGCCCTGTTGTTTGAACAGGAAATATGAACCAAGCGCGGTGAGACCGGCGCTCACATACAAGCCGCCCATCAGCGCGCCCTGCGGATTGCCCCGGCCCGTGGCTTTCACAAAGATGATGCCGAGAATCGAGGCGATAATGCCGATGCTGGCAATATTAAGCGGAAGCAACACCAGCACGCGCGATTGTTCGGCGGCCAGCATGCCCATGCCCGCGGCGATGGCCATCGCCGCGATCATCGCTTCGACATACGACTCCAACAAGTCCGCGCCGAGGCCGGCGACGTCGCCGACATTGTCACCGACATTGTCGGCGATCACGGCCGGGTTGCGCGGGTCATCTTCCGGAATGCCGGCCTCAACTTTGCCGACGAGATCGGCGCCCATGTCTGCGCCCTTGGTGAATATACCGCCACCACTGCGCGCAAACAAAGCGACAAGACTTGCGCCCATGGCGTAACCATTGACGATGATCGGGTCGCCGTTGAACGCCGCGTAAACAATACAGAGGCCGAGCAGCGAAACGCCGACGACACTCATGCCCATCACCGCGCCACCGGAAACCGCGACACCGAGCGCGCCTTTGAGGCCGCCATCAACGGCACCCTGGGTGGTGCGGCTGTTCGCGCGCGTGGCGATGCTCATGCCGATGTAACCCGCGATCGCCGAAGCGATACCGCCCGCAATGAACGCAATCGACGTTTGCCAGTTCAAAGCAACGCTCGAAAATATCGGCGCGGCGGCGATGAGAATCGCGATGACACCGACGAAACCGGCGACATAAATATACTCGCGCCGCAAAAAGGCCTTGGCCCCGGCTTGCACGGCTTTGGAAATTTCAACCATTTTCGCATTGCCGGGGTTTTTCTTGAGGACGTCCATCGCCAGATACGCGACGAAGCCCAGGGCCAGCAAACTCGCTGCACCGGGAATTAGAATATCCTGCACAAATCCTCCTTCAGAGTTGTACGATCTTGTTGTTTAATTTAATTAAATTCTTCTCATGCACATGCGTGCTGACCTATAAAATAACGTATCTACAAGCATTTCTATAGCTTTACGGAAAGCAAAAATTCAATATAAGCCTTAATCGCCATTTTTACAAGCACTTTTTACCGAGTGCGGGCACAATCTGCCCCGTAAATACAAAAGCCTGCACAAGGCGCGTTGGCCCTGGCAGGCTTGAGCAAAAATTCAAATCACACTACTTCTTCTTGGCTTGCGAACCTAAAACCCGCTTGAAGCAAAAAAAAGTGAGGATCCCAATAAAGGCCCATGCGGAGGTGATGAAAATCCAGCCGCCGGAATTTAAACCAAGTTGCTGTTCCATATTCAGCCTCTCTATTGAATAAGAGCGTGAGTGCAAAAAATCGAACGAAAAACGCAAGACGTAAAACGCAAAAGCTTACTCTGACTTACGTTTTATGCTTTACGAACGCAAATCCGCCACCACTTCGTCGCGAATGATATTGTTCTTGTACGCGCGGGCGATCAAGTACAGGCAAATCACCGTCAAGCCGCACATCATCAAACGCGCGCCCCACAAATAGGGAATATCCGCTGCCGGTTTGCCTTCCATCATTAAAATCGGAATGCCGTCTTGCCAGCCCCAGAAGAACAGCAGGCCGATAAGATAAACCGGTGTGATGAATTGAATGATGAAACGAAAAATGCTGGGGACTTTGATATCGGCGCCTTCCTCGATTTCGGCCCAGGCGCGTTTCATGCCGAACACCCACGCGAAAAGAATAACTTCAATCATCGCAAAGACCACCAGGCCAAATGTGCCGGCCCAAAAATCCATTTCATCCAAAAAGCCATGGCCGAGGAAAAGAACCACCGGCAGGCCACAGATCAACAACACGGTGCCGACCACCATCGCCGCTTTTTGCCGGCTCATTTTCATTTGATCTTGCAAGAACGACATTGCCGGTGAGCACAAGGCGACTGAGGAGGTGATGCCGGCAAAGAAGAGCAACAGGAACCACATGGAGCCGAGTATATGCGCGAGCGGCAATTTTTGAAAAATGATTGGCATCGCGGCGAAGCCGAGATTGAACGCGCCGCCTTTGGCGATATCCGCGGTTTGGGCCACGCCAAAGAACGCGACCGCCACCGGAATGGCGATGGAGCCGCCGCAAACCACTTCGGCAAATTCGTTGGTGATCGAGGTGGTCAGGCCGGTGAGGGCCAGATCATCCTTCTTTTTCATATAGCTTGCATACGTAAGAATCGAGCCGGTGCCGATGCTGAGTGTGAAAAAAATCTGTCCGGCCGCCGCCAGCCAGGGCTTGGCTTGGGTGATTTGGCTGAAGTCCGGATTCCACAAAAAGCCGAAGCCGTTATACACGCTGTTCTCCGGCACGGCGGGATCGGGGGTGCCGAGCGTGATCACGCGCACAACGAGAATCAAGGCAAAGATAAACAACGTCGGCATGGCAATTTTAGCGAGCCGTTCGATGCCTTGCGCCACACTATGCGAGAGAACATAAACATTGATCGCCAGCGTAATGAAGAAGAAGACGAAAGCCGTGGCGAGACCGGAAAAATGCTCGGTCACTTTAAGGCCTTGAAAGCTTTGCAAGAAATCGAGCATGGCGCCGCGTTCGGTAATGCCAAAATATTTGCCGGTGACGGAGAAGACGCTGTAAGCCAGCGTCCACGATTCGATATAATTGTAATAAATGGCAAAGGCAATGGGAATGGATATGCCGAGGGCGCCGAGATAATTGGCGAGCTTGGCGCTGCCGCGCGTTTTGCAGAGCGCGCCGAATGCGCCAGCGGCTGTGCCGTAACCAAATTGGCCGCCGCGCCGGCCGATGGCCCATTCCACCCACATCAGGGGAATACCAAGCAACAGGAGAGCGACAAAATACGGAATCATGAACGCGCCGCCGCCGTTTTGCGCGGCTTGTACGGGAAAGCGGAGAAAATTACCGAGGCCAATGGCGTTGCCGGCCATCGCGAGAATCAACCCGATCCGTGAGGCCCAGGCTTCGCGGCCGTTTTGCAAGTCTGACATGAATCCTCCTCCGTCTGAAGTTGAATGATCAACGCGGGCGCAAAGAGCATAACGCTTGTGGTTTGAGATTGCCGGCTATGTTTTGTGCCCGGGGTTTTACTGCAAGACGAATTTTTGATAATGGCGTTTAATTTATGTAAAAACGGCACAAAAGTCAAGCAGTTCGTCAGGCTGGCGCAACGGAAGGTAAGATCGCTAATGGAGATGGCGAGAAAGGGTCTACACCCGCACGAAGAGAAAAATTAATTCACGCTTTCGGCCGATCCAGACATGAATACACCGTCATCAATTATTCAAGGAAAATTCAAATTGGCGCACCACCCAAACCGAATCGGGGCCGGCGGCCGTGCGCGCGGGTTGATAACGGCATTGCAACGCTGCGGCAATCGCGGATTTGGCACACGCTTCGTTTTGCGTGGTATTGCGCATGACGACGGCGTTCACGACCTGGCCGGTTTCGTCAATTTTAATATTCAGCTCGACCACACCTTGAACTTTGGCTTTGCGTGCCGACGGCGGATATTCCGGAATGCTCAACACCAGCGGTTTGGGCATCGTGATAATTGAACGGCTCAACCCCACGCCGCTGCCGGAGCCGGTGCCCCAACCGGTGCCGCCCGAGCCCCACGAACTGCCGGGAAGTCCGGTGCCGCCGGCATTGGAACTGTCAATCGCCGGAGACACCGCGGGCGTCATCGCCAAGGTGTCGGTGACGGCCACCGCAACCGGAACCGGAACGGGCCGAGCGGGAATCACTTTGGCCATCGGCGCCGTCAACGAACCGCCACCTTCGCCCCCACCCTGGCCGCCGCCGGTTTCCAGGCGAATGATCTCGGCATAAGGCTTTAACTCGACTGATACGGTACGACGGACTTCGGACATCGTCAAAAGATTCCGATCGACAAATTTAGTATGATACAACAAAACGGCCAAAATATGCAAAGCCACAGATATTGCCAACCCCTTTGCCAAATTTCTTTGCAGGACCCGCGGGGTTAATTCAGTTGGCCATTGAACCATGAGAGAAACGCTACGTTTATTCTTCTCCACACATAAGTCGCATTTATTAAGAAATCAAGGTTTGCGCGACAAACAATCCCATACTATTTGACGACTGACGCCGGCAATGAGTTTCATGCTTTTTTTTCTGAATCTGGCAACTCTCAAAGCCAAACGCTATCCCGATTTCATTGAGAGTCTGAAGAGTTTAATCTGTGCAAAGATGGCAAAAAAATGAGAAAGCGCGTTTACTCCTTCAACGTCACGCCTTCCGAGCGGGCGATGTACGCGGCGCAGGTGATGTCGCCGGTAACGTTCAGCACCGTGCGGCACATGTCGAGAATGCGGTCGACGCCGAGAATGATGGCGATGCCTTCGGGCGGCACGTGCACCATCTGCAGAACGAGAATAAGCAATGGAATCGAGCCGGAAGGCACGCCGGCGGCGCCGACGGCGGTAAGCACGCTCATCAGCACGACGATCAGTTGTGTCGCAAGGCTTAATTCAACGCCAAAGACTTGCGCGATAAACAGGACCGTCACGCCTTCAAACAGCGCCGTGCCGTTCATGTTCATCGTCGCGCCGAGCGGAATCACGAAGCCGGTGATTTTGGGCGGAATGCCGAGGTTTTCCTGCGAAACCATGATCGTCGTCGGCAGCGTCGCATTGCTGGAGCTGGTGGAAAAGGCGGTGAGCATCACCGTTTCGACTTTCCGAAAAAACTTGAGGGGGTGGTAACGCGCAAACAGGCGCACGAGAATGGAAAAAACGCCGAACTGATGCAGTGCCAGGCCGATCAACACGGTGATCACATACATGCCGAGTGCGACGATGAGATCAAAGCCGAAGCGCGAGGTGACGCTGAAGATCAGCGCGGCGACGCCATACGGCGCCAGTTTCATGGCGATGTTGATGATTTTCACAGCGATCTCATTCACGCCTTCCAGTAGGCGAATCACCGGCTGGCCTTTGTCGCTGTGAATCAAGGTCAGCGCCACGCCCGTCATCAATGCGACAAAAATGAGCGCCAGCATGTCGGGATTGGGCCGCGCGACCGCGGCAAAGGGATTGCGCGGCACGATGTTCACGAGCGTTTGAATGCCGAATTCGGTGCCGGCTTGTTCGGCCATGCCCATTTTCTCACTCGCCTCCTTGCTGTAAGTTGCCATCAGCTTGTCTTTGACTTCACCCGGCAGATAATCGCCCGGCCGGATGGTGTTGACCAGCACCAGGCCGATGGTTACGGCAACGGCAGTCACCAGGAGGAAATACAGCAGCGTGCGTATGCCAATGCGACCGAGATGCTTCAAGTCGCCGATTTGCGCCACGCCCAACGCGAGACTCGAAAACA
Organism: bacterium; assembly: GCA_022072515.1. Taxonomy (GTDB): domain Bacteria; phylum Zhuqueibacterota; class Zhuqueibacteria; order Zhuqueibacterales; family Zhuqueibacteraceae; genus Zhuqueibacter. Next base: position 2,760 of record JAJVHT010000039.1, on the reverse strand, counting down.
CCAGCGGGACGACGACCATGATCAGCATGTTGAGAAAAATCTTGCCGAGGGGATCGCTCCCATACTTCTGCACCGCCGCCAACGCCGGCGCGGCAATAAAAAATTTATTGCACAAGACGCCAGCGACGGCGCCAAACACCAGGCCAAGAAAAATTTTGGTATGCCGCGCCATTACCTTCCTCCTTCCGATTTCCGCAAGAGACGGGAATTAGAAAAAAATAAACGTCACTAAAATGAAGCTCGGAATCAAAATCAACAACGAGTAAATCATGTAACCGAAAAAGCTCGGCATTTTAATCCCGCTTTCTTCGGCGATGGATTTCACCATAAAATTCGGGGCGTTGCCGATGTAGGTGTTGGCGCCCATGAACACCGCGCCGCAGGAAATCGCTTTGAGATAAATGCCGTTTTCCGCGATAAGCGCGTGCACCGCCTCCAATTCCGATTTGCCGGCATAAAACTGGCCGAGCGCGGTGTTCATAAAAGTCAAATATGTCGGCGCGTTGTCCAGAAAACTGGAAAGGCTGCCGCTGGCCCAGAAATAATGCCAGGGCTCGCGCACGGCGCCGATGATGAAGGCCAGCGCGCCCGCCGTGCCGGCTTTCAACATGGCGAGCATGGGAATGATCGTCATAAAAATGCCGGCAAAGAGAATCGCCACCTCCTTGATCGGCCCCCAGGTGAAGCCGTTGCCCGCGCGAATTTCTTGCGAAGTGAATTTCAAGCTCAGCAAGCCCATGGCGATCAGCATAAGATCACGCAACTCGTCCTGCCAGGCCAATTCGATGCCCAAGAGATGAAATTCACCCAACTTCACCAGGCCGCTGAACAAGACGCCGCCAACAATGCCGGCCAGGAAAAGCAAATTGTGCAAACCGCGAATGCGAATGCCACTGGAGGCAGCGGCCCGTGGCTGCTGCCGGCTGCCGGATTCGCGGCGAAACATGAACGTATCGACAATATAAAACAAACCGAGCACGATGGCAAAAACCGCCAACATTTCCGGCAGCAATTGCAACGTCCAAAAGAAAGGCACGCCGTGGAGAAAGCCGAGAAACAGCGGCGGATCGCCGAGCGGGGTGAGAGCGCCGCCGATGTTGCTGATCAAAAATATAAAAAAAATGACGACATGGACTTTGCTCCGACGCGCGTTGTTCATGCGCAGCATCGGGCGAATCATCAGCATCGAGGCGCCGGTGGTGCCGACCCACGAGGCGATCAGCGTGCCGATGGCGAGCATCACCGTGTTGGTGAGCGGCGTGCCGGCAGGCGCGCCTTCCAGCAAAATGCCGCCGGCGACGGTGTACAGCGCCCATAGCAAGATGATAAACGGAATATAGTCTTTCAAATAAATATGCAAAATCTCGTGCGTCGCCGCGCCGTGATACGCGAGCACAAAAGGAATGGCGAAAACCAACGCCCACGCCGCGGTCACTTTGCCAAAATGATGATGCCAAAACTGTGGCGTCAGCAAAGGCATCAGCGCGATCGACAACAAAATGCCCGCAAACGGAAAGCCGCTCCATAGCGGCAAAGACGTGCCGAGATCGGCATGTTCCGTCGGCACAGCCGCTTCCGCTTGTATCGCTGCCGCCGGCGCCAGAAGATACTGCCGGCCATTTAGGTGCGCTGATTCGGCCGCCACCCGGGAACAGTGCACAAAGACGCCCGCGATCACGATGCCCGTAACAACTCCCCAAACTCGCAACAGGGAATATAGATTTTGCCGCATGATTTTTTTCATTTCTCAAAAATTAGCATTTACAATCTGCACATTGCCGGCTTTTCCGCATGAAAAGCCCCGACGGCTTCATGCGCATTCAGCCGGGAAATCGGTTTTGGGCCTTTTATGCGCCGCTTCCAGGGAATACTTTCAAAAACGGTTTTGAGAAGATAAAAATTTCCTGCTGAAAAGCAACCAAAAAGTAAAACGGGAGTTTGAAGCGTTGACTTCAAAACTCCCGTTGGCAATTGCAGTCATCAAGGTGAATTCACCCTCAAACGTAAACGTCGTTGGGATAATAGCGTTTGTAAATCAGATCGGAAAACCGTGTCGCTTCGATGGCATACGGGCTGATCTGCTGCCGATAGAAACAATGTTCCAGCAATCGATAAGCGGCGCGCCAGTTGGGCGCCGTTTCAAGCTGGGCCAGCAGTTTGTCAAAACGGGTGGCATCCCCACTAAAAAGCTTTTTCGAAAATTGTTGCCGCAGTTGCGGCGAAATTAACACCGCCAGACTCTGCAAGGGCATCATCGGGGCTTGCGCAATGGCTGCGCGGCGGATGATAAAATTGTCGCTATCGTCAATAGCTCGGACGGGCATAACCTACTCCTTCTTCGCAACGTATAATAAAAAATTTTACGGCGAAGCTTCCGTGCCACGCATTGGGTGTGCTTCCTACGTGAAGCAGCTTGAATAAAAAATTAAAAAAAACCAAAACAGCAACTTTACAACATGGACAAAACTGAATGGAAGAAAAGCTCGGCCTTTCAGGCGTCGCTTGCGGAGGAATTTTCGCTCTCGGGTTGGCGAGAGGTCACTGGAGGCGTATTAAAATGCAGATCGTTATACAAAAGGTAATCTTCGTTCCTGGCAATCGTCTGGCGTGCATCATCCCCGATGGTACGGTCGACAATCAGAGTGGCGCTGGACAACATACGCTGGATTGACCAAAAGAACGCCGTTTTATTCACTTGCGGAACCAGGCCAAGGGTGTCGTCGGGAAGGTCCACACCGGCAATTTCACCGGTGTCCGGCG
>JAJVHT010000217.1:19168-20347 GCA_022072515.1 bacterium | reverse complement strand
GTGCGCACCGAACGCGATGACAGGGGAATTCCATTGCGGTTCAAATTACTCGGCGCCGGTTGGGGACACGGGGTGGGATTATGCCAAATCGGCGCGGCGGTGATGGCGACACAGGGATTCAACGCGGAAGAAATCGTGAAACATTATTTCCGTTCGGCAGAGTTAAGAAAGTTGTATTGAGAGAAATTTCACAACTTCACTCCTCTAAAGCTGTAAACAAAGTATTCAATCCCTCCGCCAAAGTTGGATGCGCGAAGATCGCATCTTGCAAAACCGGGTAAGGCACTTTGCCCATCATGGCAATCTGCAGCATCGACATCAGCTCACCACCTTCGATCCCAAGCACGGCGCAGCCGAGAATTTGTTGGGTATCCGCGTCGACAATGGCTTTCATAAAACCGCGCGACTCATCCACTTCCAACGCACGGGCCACCCAGGTCATCGGGATTTTGGCGATGCGAATATTCCTGCCTTGCGCGCGAGCTTCGGTTTCGGTCAAGCCGACGCGGCCCAATTGAGGATCGATGAAAACCGTATTCGGCACCAAACGATTGTTGATCGTCGCCTGGCCTTTCGCCAGTAAATTCGTGCGAATGACGCGATAATCATCATACGAAATATGCGTAAACGCCGGCCCGCCTTTGACATCGCCGAGCGCGTAAATGCCGGGCACGTTGGTTTCGAGCCGGTCATTAACTTTGATAAAACCTCTTTGGTTGAGTGCAATCCCGGCAGCGCCAAGATTGAGGCGTTCCGTGTTGGGAACCCGGCCGGCCGCAACCAGCAGATGCGTGCCGAGCAGCGTTTGTTCTCCGGCTGCCGTGCGAACCGTTAGCTTGATTTTGTCAGCGCCGATCTTTTCAACTCGCAACGCGGTGGTTTCCAGTAAAATATTGATTCCGTCTGCACGCATAATTTGGGCAACCTCTTCGGCGACATCTCCGTCTTCCCGCGCCAGCAATTGTTTCCCGCGTTGCACGATGGAAACCTGGCTGCCAAAACGCCGGAACATTTGCCCAAACTCCAGGCCGATGTAACCGCCGCCGAGCACCAGCAAATGTTCGGGCACGCGATCCAATTCCATGATCGAAGTGGAGTCGAGATAAGGCACGTTTTCCAAGCCTGCGATTGGCGGTTTCTCCGGACGGCCGCCGGTGTTGATGAAAATCTTTTCCGCCG
>JAJVHT010000217.1:0-19068 GCA_022072515.1 bacterium | reverse complement strand
AGCAAATGTTCGGGCACGCGATCCAATTCCATGATCGAAGTGGAGTCGAGATAAGGCACGTTTTCCAAGCCTGCGATTGGCGGTTTCTCCGGACGGCCGCCGGTGTTGATGAAAATCTTTTCCGCCGAGAGCAGGCGCGCGCCGCCGTTATTCAAATTGACTGCGATCGTTTTAGAAGCGGTGAAACGGCCTTCGCCAAAAATCAGCGTAACATTCGGCGTGTTTTCGAGACGCTGCTGCCCGCCGCTACGAAAGCTTTCAACGATCGCGCGCTTGCGCTGCCGCACTTTGGCCAGATCAATCTGTATAGGGCCGGTTTGGATGCCGTAATCCGCGGCCCGGCGCGCCAAATAGGCCACGCGCCCGCTGGCAACCATTGTTTTTGTCGGCGTGCAACCAACATTGACACACGTGCCGCCGACATGCGCTCTTTCGACAATGGCGGTTTTAATTCCCGCCTGGCCGAAATCAAGCGCCAGCGGTTTGCCGGCCTGGCCGGCGCCGAGGATAATCGCATCAAATTTTTCCAGTGTGGCCGTGGACATAAACACTCCGTCGTCGATTGGGTTTTATGGTTTGGTCATAGTAACAGTGAAATCCTTACACCACAATCACGCGTTCAGCGACAAGACGCAACTGGGCTTCTTCATCTTTGGGCGCGCTGGGCACATTCTTTCGCCGCATCAACGCCGCGTTCATCCGTAACTCTCGCGTTTAATGCGGTCCGCCGGAAAACCCAATTCCGCCAAAGACTGTAACACCGATTCAAGGAACCGGGGCGTCGGCTCGACACCTTTTTCTTTAGCGATTTTTTTGTCGAAAATCGATATGCTCGGCCCGCAGGCAAAAACATATTGATGCGAAGCATCATCGACGTATTGTTTCAAAATTTCTTTGGACACACGGCCGCTGAGAATATTTTCACTGAATACCGCGGGATTCGTTTCGCGCGTTAAGCAAAACACGACGCGAAATTGCGCCGCATATTGCTTTTGCAAGACAAGCAACTGTTTCGCAAAAATCGTATCTTCCCAGCTTTTGTTGCTGTAGATCAGCGTGTGGCGCAATTTCCGCCCGCTCAGCAGGCTGTCTTTAATGATGCTGTAACTCGGCACCACTCCGCTGCCGGCGCAAACATGCAACACATGATCAGTTTTGGATTCAATATCATCCGGCAGGGTGTACGGGCCGGTGAAGCCGGTGATGACCATGCGCGTGCCCGGCGCCGTTCGCAGGGCCAGAATCGGCGAGAGCAATGGCGGAAACGGCGTCACGCCGGGAAGATAACGTTCTTCTTTGACGGTGATGGCCAGATATTTTTCTTGCGGGCAACTCGACATGGAATAGGCCCGTGGCGGTTCTTTCTTGCTTTTCAGATATTCGAGGTAAGACGTCCACCGTTCCAGCGCCGGAAATTGTTGCGGCGCAATCGTCAAGAAATGGCCGGCTTTATACTCCAGCGGATCGTTGCCGGTAAAAAACACCAGCGTGCGGGTGTCCGGGGTTTCGTAGATGACTTCCGCCACCATGACTTCGAGTTCTTTAATTTTACGACGAACGGGTTGTTCGTTCATGGGAGCGCTCCTTCGCGTCTGTTTATGATCATGGGGTTCGATTGTAGAACTATATTTTGTAAAACTTACGCCGCTGCCGGTTCAACCGGTATTCAGCCTCAAATTTTCTTGTGTGACAATCTGCCGAATGTGTTTCTGAAAATCTTCATCCTCACCCTCCAGCAGCTTTTCCAGGACGGCCTGAAAATCTTCGCGGCGGCACCATTCGCGCATATAATCTTCCCACGACAGCCACAGGCGCCGGGTTTGCTTATTCATGTCCTCTTCATACACCAAAATGTAGGCGCGTTCAAAAAGCGACACCAGAATGCCGAAGAGAATCAACTTCCGCTCTTTTTGTTCATCCGTCAGGCTTTGCGGCTGCCCCTGCTGGCGCAATAATTGTAAATCGGCGTTTTCCAAAACCAGTTTGAGAAAGTTCGTATACTCATCAGACAAACGCTGATACAACTCTTCCTCCTCGTTTTGCCGCTCCTTCCTTTGCTCGAAAATAAAAATACCGATGCCTAGCGGAAAACCGATGATGGTGACCACATAACTGAGCAGCTCAAACCATTCTAACCATGTCATCGTTCAGAGCCTTGTGAGAAATGATCGGGAGTTTTTCTAATTTCACACATTTCGGGTTTTATTACAAGTGAAATTTCAGAATAAAAATTTTCTTGTCTATCTTCTCGCAATTCCATACATTTTAATCGGCAAAATCAAATTCTGCCAGAGGTGGAAGTTTCCTAAAACCAAAGAGGTCAGTTATGCCGCGCATGGTGCATTGCGTCAAGTTTAATCGTGAAATGGAAGGCCTGGACGAGCCGCCACAACCAGGAGAATTGGGCCAACGGATTTATGAACATGTTTCCAAAGAGGCCTTTAAAATCTGGATCCAACGCCAGATCATGATCATTAACGAGTATCGGATGAATCTCGCGGATCCGAATGCCGGCAAATTTTTGGATCAGGCGATGGAAGAATTTTTCTTCGGCGAAGGGGCAGCGTTGCCGCCGGACTTCGTGCCGCCGCCAAAGAAATAACCGCCATGCGCCAAAAGCGGGTCGTGCTGCTCGTACCCACAACGACGTATCGCCTCGACGATTTTTTGCAGGCTGCGACGCGCCTGGATATCGAGGTAATTCTCGCCTCCAATCGTTGCCGGGTGCTGGCCGCCGCATGGCCAAATCATTTCGGGCTGTCGCTGCCGTTTTCTGCGCAGCGCGAAGCGGTGGCGAAAGCCGTTGCCATGTTGCGCGACAAAACGATTGATGCCGTGGTGGCGGCAGACGACTATACCACGATTCTCGCGGCGCAGTTGAGCGCGAAACTCCACCTGCATGGCAATCGTCCTGAATCTGTTGCAAAAACACGGAATAAATTATCGCTGCGGCGCGTTCTCGCCGGCGGCGGCTTGCTCTCGCCGAAATTTTTTGTAATCCACATTGACTCGCCTCCGGAACCCTATTTGTCTCGGGTTGATTTTCCCGTCGTTTTAAAGCCGCTTTTACTCTCCGGCAGTCGTGGTGTCATTCGCGCGAATACGCCGGATGAATTTGTGGCGGCGTTTCATCGCATCGCGACGCTGCTGCGCCACCGCGAATTTTTTCAAATGCGCAGCGCGGCGGCCAAGTGCATTCTGGTTGAAAGTTATATTCCCGGCAGTGAAGTCGCCCTTGAAGGCTTGCTGACAAATGGCAAGCTGCGCGTACTGGCGCTCTTCGACAAGCCGGACCCGCTCGTCGGGCCATTTTTTGAAGAAACTATTTACGTGACCCCGTCGCGGCTGCTGCCAGAAACACAACGTGAAATTCACGCGGCAGTTTCACAGGCTTGCAAAATTCTCGGCTTGCAGCACGGCCCGATTCATGCCGAGGCGCGCTTGAATGAGCAGGGCGTTTTTATTCTCGAAGTCGCGGCACGAACGATAGGCGGCTTGTGCTCACGCACGTTAAAATTCGGCGCCGGCATTTCTCTGGAAGAATTGGTGTTGCGCCACGCCGTCGGGGAAAATGTCGATGACATGCTGCGCCTCACCGGCGCGGCCGGCGTGATGATGCTGCCCATTCCGCGTTCGGGAAGACTGCACGCTGTGCACGGTATCGAAGCGGCGCGCGCCGTGCCGTATATTCAAGACTTGCAAATCACAATTCCACTTGCTAATTTAGTGATAGCCTTGCCGGAGGGCGCGAGCTATTTGGGCTTCATGTTTGCCCGCGCCGAAACCCCGGCGCAGGTTGAAAAGGCTTTGCGCGAGGCGCATCGAAAATTGCACTTTGATATTCAACCGGCGTTGCTGGTGCAGGAACAGTGAAGCCCCGCGTCCCTGGCAAAAAAATATTTGCAAAATAATATGGAAAAGCTCTGCCGTCCGCCAACGGTTGATCGAGAAATTTACCAGCGCTTGCGCCACGCGCGGGAATTCATTGACACGAGTTTTCATTTGCCGATTGATCTCGAGCAAATTTCTCGCCGGGCGTTTTTCTCGCCATATCACTTTCTGCGGCTCTTCAAACAAACGTTCCATAAAACCCCGCATGAATATTTGACGAAAAAACGCCTTGAGAAGGCCAAGCAACTGCTGGTTTCCAGCGAGCTTTCCGTGACGGAAATTTGTTTCGAAGTCGGATTTGAAAGTTTGGGGTCGTTCAGCACGCTGTTTCGCAAATATGCCGGCCATCCGCCCAAGCTTTATCGCACCCGTACTTTGGGGCGCTTGCAGATTGCGGTGCTTTGGCCGACCATCGCCATTCCCGCTTGTTACATCTTTCGATTTGGCCCACAAAAATCCACTCCCGTACTTTAGCAATTTTCGAGAAGAAATCTTGGTGACGGCTTTGTATCTTTTTCTTGTGTGCCGGCTAACTGGTTCGCCAGTTTGCCCGTTAACCGGCTGGTAGACAAACTGGCAGCCACTTCGGACGGAGAATCATTATGATCAAGAAATTATCGCACGCCACCATTTACGTCGATAATCAAGACGATGCCAAAAAATTCTACACTGAAAAATTGGGTTTTGAAGTCCGCACCGATGTCACGCTGGAGGGATTTCGTTGGCTGACTGTCGGACCGAAATCGCAGCCGGATTTGGAAATTGTGCTGATGGAACCCAAAGCCGGTTTCATGTTTGATGAAGCGACGGTGAAAACGATTCGCGAACTGATTGCGAAAGGCGCGCTGGGTGCGGGCGTTTTTGATACCGACGATTGCCACGCGACTTACGAGGAATTGCAAAAACGCGGCGTTGAATTTCTCTCGCCGCCGCAGGAACGGCCTTACGGTATTGAAGCAATCTTCAAAGACAATTCAGGGAACTGGTTTAGCCTGAGCCAGCATTAAAACGGCAGGCGGAGGATTCAGAACAACTGCAACTGGGTTTCCGGCGTTTGTTCTTTTTCCGCCGGCCAGAGGGGAAGCGGGCCCGCCTCTGGGGCAAGCCTGTCAACTAACGCGTGAAAAAAGCGCGCGAGCCGTGGCGCGTCTGCATCATCCGGCGTGTGCATAAAAATGTACGGCTTTTTCCCCGCGGCCAGCCATTTTTCTACTGCGCTGGCCCACTGTAATAAATTGAATTCGTTATTCTCAATAACCGGATGCCCGACGAAACGAACAAACGGATACTGATTCGTCGCCATGAAACGCACCGGCACTTTAGGCTTGCGGCGCTTGGCCTCCAGCGTATAAAAATCATCATCCGGAACCTGCGCAGCGTGCAGCCCGCGCGTATCAAAAACAACTCGACCGACACTCTGCGCCCGGAGTAAGTCGTTGAACTTTTCTTCCGCCGCCATCGCATTGAAAAAATCCGGATGGCGCGCTTCGACGGCGTAAGTAAATTCTGCCGGCAGGGTCTGCAAAAATTTTTCCAGCACCGGCAACGCGGCGAAATCGAATGTGGACGGAAGCTGCAGGAAAAACGGCCCCAGACGTTCGCCAAGCGGCATTAGCAACTTGAGAAATGTGTTTGTCTCTTTTTCAACGTGCTGCAAGCGCAGTTGATGGCTGAGGCGTTTGGGGAATTTGAAACAGAAGCGAAAATGCGCCGGTGTTTCTTCACGCCACCTTTTTACGGTTGTCGATTGGGGCAGTGCATAAAATGTCGTATTCCCTTCAACCGTGTTAAAGACGGAGGCATATTGCTTCAGAAAGTCGGTGGGTCTGGCGTCTCCGGTAAACAACGCGCCGACCCATTTCTTGTTGCTCCACTGCGGACAGCCGAGATAATATTTTAATTCTGCCATGATTAAAAAATAGTTGATTTCGAGCAATAGCGCAAGTATAATGAAAGCGGAACTTTCAAGGAGTCGCTGCGATGCCCAATAAAACTATAAAATCGCTTTACAGCGTCCATCCTGCGGTCGCGTATGCCCAGGCGATTATCAACAATCTGCCGAAAACCACGGGCCGGTCGCTTGCGGAATGGATCACGTTGGTCAAAAAAACCGGCCCCGCCGGAGAAAAGGAACGCCGCGGATGGCTGAAAAAGAATTATCAGCTGGGCGGCACCACGGCTGCGATGATCGTTGCTCGTGTGGAAGGCAAAGACGCGGAAGATACCGACGGTGAGGCCTATCTCAAAGCGGCCGCCGGCTACGTTGAAAGCATGTATGCCGGGCCGAAAGCGGCGCTGCGGCCGATTCATGATGCACTCATCGCGCTGGGCCTGGGGCTCGGCAGCGACGTTAAAATTTGCCCATGTCAAACCATCATTCCCTTTTATCGCCAGCATGTTTTTGCGCAGATCAAGCCCTCGACGCGGACGCGCATTGATTTTGGCCTCGCGCTAAAGCGGGCGAAGAAAAAGCCGCCCAAGCGACTTCTCGACACCGGCGGCCTTGCCAAAGGCGATCGCATCACCCACCGGATCGAAATTACTTCACTGGCCGGCATTGATGCAGAGGTCAAAGAATGGCTTAAAATTGCTTATGCTCTTGAGGCCTAACAATGCCAAATCGTGAAGAAAAATTTTTATGTCTCACGCCAACGCCGGGCAAACAAGGCACGCGCATCGATCGTTGGAAATATGAAACCTTGCGCCGGGCCATTCGCCGCGCCGTGCCAAAAAATAAAATCGGCATCGAATTTGTAAAACTTCCTGTCTTGGTGCGGCCTTATCTTACCGCTGACGAGCTGAAACGACTGGGCTCCTTAATGTGGTATGTTACCACCGTCAAATTGCATCTGGAGGTGATCGGCGAGCTGGAGCGCGTTCCGCATTCCCAGCCGCAGCGCATTCGTCTCGCTCCATAAGAGAACACCGTTACAATTAACTGCCAAAATTAACCTGGGCGGACGAACGCGACTTGGCAAATTGAATGGGTATTGGCTGCCTCCAGCGCATAAATTGTTTACTACGCGTTGAAGATTTTATTTTAATAAGAGACCTCGCATGCTTGCAAACCTTCTCAGTTGGCTCGTCATCGTTCTCGCCTTGCTGGATGGCGGCTTCATGGCTTTCGATGGGACGCGGGCGTTAATCAGCGGCGATTATATTCGCCCGCAAGCCGGAGAATACGCCGGGCAGCTCGGCCCGTGGGCAAAGCTGATTCGCAAAGCCGGCATCAATCCAGAGTCGACGTTGATGAAATTGATCTTTGTCCTGTACGGCTTTGCGTGGCTTGCCGTAATTGCCGGCTTCGCATTAAAAAAGCCGTGGGGGTGGATGGCGATGCTTGTCTTTGCGGCCGCTTCGGTCTGGTATCTTTGGGTGGGGACGATCAGCAGCCTGGTGCAAATCGCATTGCTGTTGCTGCTGCGCGCGAGGCAATGAAGAAGCCGCGGCGCAAGCTTTCCTTCGGGCGGCGATACAAACCGGCGCGCGGTGGGGTTTATCCCAAATACTTCAAGGCCAATAGTGTGATATCATCCGCTTGCGGCGCGCCATTGGAAAACTTCTGCACCGCGTCGATGGTGTTCCGGACCACGTGCGGCAAAAAGGCGTCCGCTGAACGCTGCAGGCTTTCTTCCAAGCGGGTTTCGGTGAACTGTTCATTCTGCTCATCGACGGCCTCGGTCACTCCATCAGTATAGAGAAAAATTCCGTCGCCCGCTTGCAGCGTGATCTTTTTCGCTTGATAGGTGGTATTCCTCATGGCGCCGAGCACCAAGCCCCCGGTGCCGGCCAACGCTTCGATGTGCCCGCCGACGCGCAACAGGTATGGCGGATTATGGCCGCCATTGGCATATTCGACCTCGCCGGTGCGCGTATTGAGAATGCCATAAAAAATCGTCACGAACATGGCCGCGACGCTTTCCAAATGCAAAATGCGATTGACTTGTTGCAGGCATTCCTCCGGCGGCAAGCCTTTCAATGCCGTGGCTTTAAGCAATGTTTTGCTCACCGCCATGAACAGCGCCGCCGGCACCCCCTTGCCGGAAACGTCGCCGATCACAAAACCCAGCCGGTTGTCGTCAATCAGAAAAAAATCATAGAAATCACCGCCGACGTCGCGCGCCGGAATCATCTCGGCATGGATTTCAAATTCCCGGCGCTCGGGAAAGGGCGGAAACTTGCGCGGCACGATGGACTGCTGGATTTTGCGCGCCACTTCCAATTCCTGCTGCAGCGCCAGAAGCTGATCGTGATCCCTAACCGCCTGCCGGTGTGTCAGCGCCGCTTGCATCGTTTTATTCAGCGTAATTTCGAGATTGTCAAAGTCGATCGGCTTGGTCACAAAATCATAAGCGCCACGATTCAATGCCGTGCGGATGTTCGACATGTCGCCGTAAGCGGAGACGATCACTGATTTGACCAGCGGATATTGCTCATTGATTTTAGCCAGCAACGTCAAGCCATCCATCTCGGGCATGTTGATGTCCGTGAGCACCACATCCACTTCACCATGGGATTGCAATTTTTGCAGGGCTTCCACCCCGCTGATCGCATATTCAAAATGCAGCACTTGCTCACGCACTTGCTTGCGGAATTTCTGGCTGATCATCAATTGCAGATCTGGCTCGTCGTCGACGACCAGAATTTGGGTCGGCATTTTTCTTCTCCATTAACTTGCGCTGTATTTTTGCACAAACAAATTTAAATTCGCTGCCTTGAACATTGGAAGGATCGCGTATTCAATCAGTTATGAGTATGAGGTGCCGTGACAACCCCAAACACCGCCTGCCCTTCTTCAAAGGTAGAAAAAATCGGAAAAATTGCGGAAAAACCGGCGATATCAAAAACTGTTTTAATCATTGGCTTCAAGCAGCACAACGCAATCTTGCCGCCGGCCTCGCTCAATTTTCTGGCCGCCAACAACAACACGCGCAGACCGGCGCTGCTGATATAATCCAGCTTCGAAAAATCGACCAGGATTTTTTGACGGCCTTGCGCGATGAGCAGGAGGAGGCGATCTTCAAATATTTTGGCGGTGTGGGCGTCCAACCGGCCGTTGAGATGCACCACGAGGAGATCGTCATGCTGAGTTTGAGTGATTTCCATAAGTTCGCTCGATTCCAACTGCTGCTCTATTTCTTTCGAAGCATTATCTTTCCCAAGTGGCTTTGATTAACTATGTTGTTTTTTCCCTTATTGTCAATATATTTTTCTCATGCACGCGGCGCCCCCTTCGGCGTGGCCGCTCTTCGGCCCGATTGATCACATATAACTCCTGCGCCGATAAGCCGGGCGCGTCCCAACGTTTTCACGATTGCACTTACAGGCACGGTTTCACCGCCAGATCGTTGGTGCGGACGACAGGGGAATGCCGAGTTCAAGCGCGTTTAGAGCATGTTCTGCGCGGGGCATGGCGGTCTCAGGAAATTCCTAAAACCTGGTACATGCGCGTCTTCAACACTTCGAAGTCAATCGGCTTGTTCACAAAATCATCGGCGCCGGCGGCGATGGCTTGTTGATAATTGTATTCATCGCCATAGGCGGTGACGAGAAAAACCTTTTGCTTGCCGTATTTCTCTTTGATGCGTTTCAACAATTCTATTCCCGTCATGCCCGGCATATTGATGTCCGAAAGGATCAACACCAGCTCGGTGGCGCCATGTCCTTCCAAAAAACGCAGCGCCTCTTCACCGGAATGCGCAAACGCAAACGCGAATTTGCCCTGCTTGATTTCACGCCGGAATTTTTGCTGAAACAGCATTTCCATATCCAGCTCATCATCGACGACGAGAACGACCATTTTGATTTCTCCTTGGGTTTACGCATTCAACATTTGCAGCTGCCACAAATCCCGGCTGCTGGCGCTGACAAACGGTGAAAGCGCCAGCCGGCCGATTTTGCCGATACTTTTTTCCAAATAAGCCAATTCGGCGAACATGCTTTTGAGGGAGGAATCTGGCGCCGGCTTCAAGCCAGCTTCCCGCATCAACAAGAACCCTTTCGCTTTGATGGCCAATTCCACCCGCAGGCGCAAATAACATAAAAGATCGACCAGGCATTCCGGCGGAAAAGTTTTTTTGAGCGATTGCAAGTAAACGCCGAGGCGCGACCCCGACATTTTTTCGCTCGTGATCAACTCCAGCAATTCCCGGTCGGTATCAAAACCGATTTCCAGCCACTGGCGCGTGGATTTTTCACTGCGCTGAAAGATCACAACCAGCAGCAGCGGCAGCGTGAGCAACAGCAAAAGCGTCATGAGCAACGGCGGCAAAAAAAAGTGGTTGAAGCCGGAATGAATCGCAACGGCAAGAAGAAAACCGGCGACAAAAACCCGCGGCGTGGCGGCGGCCCGCTGATCGGCCCGGCTTTTTGCCATGATCGCAAAAACAGCCGTGACGCCGCCGTGCATGATCGCGGTGCCGAAGCCGCGAATAATCCACAACAAAATAGGCGGATTCGCCAACGATTGCAAGTAATAAATATTCTCAACACAGGCAAAGCCGGCGCCGAGGGCAAAGCCATGAATCGCGCTATCCACCATGAAGCCAACCCGGCTGGATTTAATCAGATAAACCACGTACAGCGCCTTGCCCAGCTCTTCGATGGCCGGCGCCAGATACCGCGAATATAATTTGATATCGAAATGGCTCCACTCGATCAGAAAACTATTGAGAAACAAACATATCACCGCGACGAGACTGCCGAGACCAAGCGCCAGGACGACGGCGCGGAAACGAATCAACTTAAAGCTGTCGAGCCAAACCAGCGTCACCAGAAACACCAGCACAGGCAGGATACCAACGAACAGATGAATGAAAAATGGTGCAGCGTGCGGCACTCGGCTCATAAGAATTTCAAGTTTTCACGGTATAATCGCCGACATAGCCGGGCAAGCGCAAAGAAATCCATTCATCAGCAAAATATCCATAATGGCTGGTGATGGTCTTGGCGGTCAAATTACATAACGAGGTGGCGCCGTTGATTTGCACGGTTTTGCCATCTGCACTGCGAAGGTTGTTTTTGTAATAATCCGGAAATTTTCCATACGGCGCCAGAAAATCGACAATCTCCCGCGCCTTCGCCGCATCGATTCTGCCGTAATTCTCCATAATCAAATTATTCAAGGTATCGTAACGCCATTGCAAATTGTTAAAATGCGAGCCGGCCACTTCCACCGTCCACGGGTCCATGCCGCACAGCCGCATCGACGGCGTGATAAACATGTTGGTGGCGAGAACGACATCGGGTTTGCTCGCCCGCGGCGGCGCGAAATAATACGCTTGCGGGCAGTTCGTGCCGCTGTTCGTCGGGTTGATAAACCCGTCTTCACCAAATTCCGCCGGATTGTAGGGTTTGTTATATTGCTTGAACAACGCCGGATTAAATTGCAAGAATGCCTCGGGATATTGATAATCATGCCAGCGCACCATCAAGCCGTTTTGCGGCTTTTGAGTTTCATGTTGATTCAAAAAGTTTTGATCCGGCAACAGGCCTTTTGTCTTCAACTCTGTCGGCGGAAAATCCAGCACGGTGAGCTGCGGGGTGGCGGCGCCGGCTTCAACAATCGCGGCGCGATGATGCGCGCCATCCGCAATCAAATAAATCCAACTCACGCCGCGTGGCGCCGCAATCATGGTTTGCAACGCTGCTTCCGCCGAATCGCCGCGATGACTCGCATAACGCACCAACAGCAATGAATTCAGCCCCGGGTGCGAACGGTTAATATTACCGGAGGGCGCCATATCGACGCCGATACCAATACCGGCCGCATTCATGCTCGTCACGGCGCCGACGAAACCCGGCGCGGTCACGGCCACCAACGGCAGCCATGTCTCTTGGCCAGCCGGCCGCTCCGGATTGTAAATCACCATGCTGGCCGTGTCTTGAAAAACATCGGCGGTGGGAAACATAAAATCGCGGCCAAAATAATGCGCGCCGTCAATCGTGGCATTGCCAAACACGGCAAAACCATTGCAAAAGATCGGCGCTTGCACGTGCTGCGGTTGAATGCCGGGAATTTTTTTCCACAGGCCTTCGACATTATAAACAATCGACAACAGAAAATCAACCCCGATATTCAACGCAAAAATTTTTTCGAAGGTGACGGTGGTTTGGGCGTTGACCACCCGGCAACCATCGACCAAGCCTTGCATTTCCTCCAACAGCGGCGGCGGCACCACGGCGCGCAGCTTTTTGTCAAAATCTTCCAGGAGATCGATAGCGAGTTTCCACAACCATTCGTGCTTGGGCTGCGCCTCACTCGAATTAAAAAAAGAGGGGATAATACTGTCCAAAAATCGCGTCGTCATCGCTTCAACTTTAGCCGCGGCCAATTGGCCGAGCAAGTATCCCATTTGGTAGTGGCTGCCTTCCACATAATAAACGGCTTTCTTCTCGTGGGTCTGGTAATTCGCCGCGGTCCGGCTTTGGGCTTTCAGGCCGCGCTGGCCTTGAAAAGCAACTTCCTGCACAACCTCATAACCATCGTCAAAAAAAGCTTGAGTTAGCTCGGCGGTGGATTTTGCGGGTCGGGCCTTTGAACGATGTATACCGGTGGTGGCCACATCATTCGCAGACGATTGTTCGTTGGCGTGAGTGGAAAAAACGGAAAATACACCTTTGGTTAAAAATTGCCAAATTCCAACCAAAAACTTGATCATTTCGCCTCCGACTGTTAGTATGTTGAAAAAATAGTTTTTACCTGTTTTTAAGCGCGCGGCAACCTGATGACAAATTCCGTAAATTTTCCTTCTTCGGTTTCGAGGTGAATCTCACCGTTATGCTCCTGCACGACAATGTCGTAGCTCATCGAAAGCCCCAGCCCCGTGCCCTTGCCCGCCGGTTTGGTGGTAAAAAATGGGTTGAAGATTTTGTCGCGAATTTCCGCGGGAATACCGCCGCCATTGTCCCGAATGCGAATCTCCACGCCATTCTTTAGATTTTGACTGCTCACCGCAAGCGTGGGCGCGAAGTCGCGGTTGCCGCGCTTGAGCTTTTGCTCGTTGGTGGCATAACAAGCGTTGCTGATCATATTCAAAAAAACCCGCTGCAAATCCTGTGGTACGATGTACAGTTTGCCGATGGTATCATCGTAACTCTTCTCAATCGTAATGTTGAAGGCGAGATCCTGCGCGCGGATGCCGTGATACGTCAGATTCACCGCTTCGTCGAGCAAAAGATTGATGTCCGTCATTTCGCGCTGGCCGGACTTGCCGCGTGAATGCATCATCATGTTGCGCACAATGCTGTCGGCGCGTTTGCCGTGATGGTTGATTTTCTCAGCATTCTTTTGGAGCGTGACCAGAATATCGTCGATTTCTTCGAGCGCTTCCGGCGCCAGCCGTTCCCGTTGTTTCGCCAAGGCCGCGCGCAATTCTTCCATCAAGTCAATTGACAGATGGGCGAAGTTGTTCACAAAATTCAGCGGATTTTTAATCTCGTGCGCAATGCCCGCGGTGAGTGCGCCGAGCGAAGCGAGTTTTTCCTGGGTGACAAGTTTTTCCTGGGTGCGAATAATTTCCTGATTTTTTAATTCCAATTCACGATTTTTTTCGTCTTTGAGCCGATTCAGCGCCTCCAGTTTTTCCCGTTCCAGCCGCTCTTGCACGGCCGCTTCCTGAAACCGAATCCGGGAAATGGTGTTAACCGCTTCGGCCGTTAGCGCCAGATATAATTCTACATCTTCTTCCGTATGTTTGCTGCCGGCCAGCTTTCGCCCCAACAGCAGCAGGCCCCACTCGCCTTCGTTTATCGTCATTGGCAGCAAAATTTCGAAAGGCTGGTTCTCCAATTTTTGCTCGAGCGCGATGCCGGGAACCAGGCCTTCGACCGTCATGCCCAGCGCTTGCAGGAGTGCGGTTTGCAGCATTTCCTGGCCGGCCTCGGAGGCGAGGCCGGTGCGCTCGGCCGCGGTGATTTCACGATCCGCCAAGATTTCATATTTGCCCTGCACCGAATGCAGAATCGCCATTTTTTCCAACGGCACCGCGGCGTGAATATGCGCGATCACCGCCTGCAAAACTTCGGGTTGCGTCCGCGTGGCCGCCATGAGCTGGCTGAACGTCTTGGTCGCCAAACGATAATTGTATTTGATCCGATAGAAGGTGCGATCGACAAAATTTTGAATTTTTTGCTTGGCCGGATTGAACAGCGCCGCGGCGATCACCGTACAAAGAATCGCAACGGTTCGATTGGCTTCCGGACTCATGGCCGTCATCAAATGGCCAGCCAAACCGGAGAGCAGCAAATACACGGCGACAATGCCGCCGCTGAGCAATCCGTAAACCAGACTGCGATTGATGACGACGTCAATGTCAAAGAAATTATATTTTACGATGGCCACCGCAAAGCTCACCGGCGCAATCAACAGCGCCAAGGAAGTGATCTCTTCCGGAACGAGAGGCGGCGCGCCGAAGGCCAGCGGAATCGACCACAGCACGATAAAAGGCGCGCACCCCATGGCCAATCCCCAAAAAATCCAGCGCAGCTTGTTTTTTTCGATTCCCGTGCGCGCCGTGCGGTAGGAGTGAATTAGCGCGACCATCGCGACGAGAAAAAATACAATAATGTACAAACGGTGAAAGTTGAAATAGCGGTAATACTCGCGAAAGAATTCGATGTTCCGGCTGAACAAAGCGGGCAGGTGATGGGCCTGTAAAAGAATGATAAAAATCAGCGCCGGGCCATAAATCAGCAAACGCCGAACGCTTCGTGACCGCCACAGCAGTTTTTCGCGGGGGAAAATGGTCACAAAATGCACCAAGAACGCGGGAAACAAAGGATAAATAAACCAATACGCGATCGGCAAAAAATACGTCCAGGGTTTGGTCCCCGCCGGCAGGCGGGCGGTTGAAATCAAAATCGCCAGCCCCAAGCTCAACGTCAGCCCCAAGAAAATGCGCGCCGGCTTCTCATGGTTTTTGTTAAAGAAAACCCAGACACCGATCAGCATAATGAAAAGGCCGAGAATGAGATTGACGATGGTGTAATGCCACGTATTACGCGGGCGCAAGACTAACGTCACGGGCAGGACGTTTTCACCGCGGCGCAAACGGGCGGCAATGGCATCGCCAGCGCGCGTGCCGTCCAGCGCGAATTCGATTTCTTCCCCACCCTGCAAAACGTACGGACCAATGCTCTGCACCACATCACCGGCCATTAACTGACTTGCCGGCGCCAGTGACGCGGTGACAACGACTTCCTTGCCGTGATTCTCCCATTTGAACGGGACCTCCGAGCGCACCCAAACCTGCGAAATTCCCCACAGACCAAGCGACAAAGCCCCGAACAGCAGGATCATTGAGCCGATTTTATGGCTTATTCTCAACGGCATTATCCTTTTCGTAGTTATTAAGAAAGAATTTAAAAATTTTCGCGAATGTCAATAAGAATTCATCGACTTTACGCAATTCTTTGATTTGAAAGGTATCGTTTGTTCACGCGACGCTTATCGCCCGGCGAATTTTTTGTCGGCGCCGCCAAGACAGCCGCGCCGGCATACATTCAGTATAAAACATATTGCAACTTTGGTAGGCCGCATGAAATGCCTTTTATTCCGCTACCTTCTGTTACTTTTTTTGTTTGTCGAGGTTTTCGCGGTTCAGCGCAATGTTTATTCTTCAATAACTGATGCCGTGATAGAACAAGACCAGGGGCAAATCGGCAAAGCCACGACGGCAGGGCAACGCCTGGTTTTTCTGCTGCAATATCTGGCCACGGATTATGACCGCGCCGTGCAAAACGGCCAGATTGTCGATTCCCTCGAATACCGCGAGATGCAGAGATTCTCGCAGGACGCGGTAAAAATTTATCAGTCGCTGGCGGCAACACAACAACAAACGTTGAGCCGGTTGCGCCAGCTCGGAGCATTGATCGCCGCTCGTGCCGCTCTGCCGAAAATCCGCAAATTATGCGACGTCACGATGGCGATTTTAATCAAAGAACAAAATCTGATCGTGGCACCGCATCGGACGCCGAGTCTTGACTATGGCAAGACCGTATTTCAAGAGAATTGCGCTCCCTGCCACGGCTGGCGCGGCGCCGGCGATGGACCGGCGGCCGATACATTGCGTCCCCGGCCGCGTGATTTTACCGACCCTGGCCGGATGAACATTTGCACGCCCTTGCAATTTTACCAGGCCATCACCTTCGGGGTCGAGGGCACCGCCATGCCATCATTTTCAGAAGCCTTTACACCGCGACTGCGGTGGAACCTTGCGTTTTATTTGATGACTTTGCGGCAAGATTTTCAGCCGGTCGCGCCGGCAATGCCGCAAAAATTGACATTGCAGGAATTGGCGACGAAAAATAATATTGTCTTGGCGGCAATGCTCTCGTCGCGGAATTATTCGCCGCATCCTGATTCAGCATTATCGCTTCAAGCTCTCGTTGATTACCATCGGCAAAATCCACCAGCATCGACCCGGGACGAACTCCTCATTTTCACGGAAGCGGCGTTAAAACAGAGTCTGGCGGCTTATCAACGCGCTGATTCCGCCGGTGCCGTGCAACTGATTGAAGAAGCCTACTGGGACGGATTTGAGTTCATGGAAGGCGATTTGCTTAACGAAACTTATTTTGCCTTTGAGCGGGCTTTCACCGAATATCTGGCGTGCATCGAGCACCGGGTCTCGTCTGAAAAAGCGCAAGCGCCGGTGCAGGCGATGCTAAAAATTTTGCAGCAAATTCGCCAGCATCAAGGACTGCGAAGCGCGCAATGAAGAACAAGGTTAGAAGTCGTCCAAAGTTGCCGTGTCATCTTCCGCATCGGGTTTCTCAATCCCCTCGTCCAGGATTTCCTTTCTGAATTCAGCCACCAGCACGTCCGGCAAACAGATGGCAACCTCTTCGCCGTCGATATCAAGAAAGGAATAAAATTCACGAGAGGCGAAAGCACCCGCCTCGAGTCGGAAATAAAGTACGGCGACATCCCCACTTTCCGCGGCGCTGATCTTGTAAGGTTCCGCTCTGCCGCGAAAGTAGAGGTGAACATGGCTTCGCTCCGGGTCCATCTCGCCGGCCTCTTCATCGACATAACGATCCGTGCTTCTCTCGAACAAAAAATGCGCAAGCTGTATCTCGACCGGTGAAACTCCAACGACGAGCTGGTTGGCCGTGTTGAACATGAACAGATTGGGCAGTCTTTTCTCGACCCGCTGTTGCGGCAAATCGGCGAGCAAGTTTCGCAGCCGGTCGATTTCCTCCATGCCGACTTCATAAATGAAAGACTTGTCAAAGCCGCGCAGCAGCAGCTTGATGAAATATCTGAAGATGTTTCCGTTCGTACTCATTCTGGTTATCTCCGGTGGAAAAACGTTGTGCTACACCGTTCGCGGCAGCCGCACCACAAACTCTGTAAATTTGCCTTCCGCCGTTTCAACTTTAATCTCCCCGCGATGTTGCTGCACAATAATGTCGTGGCTGATCGACAAACCCAATCGCGTGCCTTGCCCCGTCGGTTTCGTGGTGAAGAACGGATTAAAAATCTTTTCGCGAATGTCTGGCGGTATGCCGTTGTCCCGCCGCAAGGCGGGATCGCGAATGCGGATTTCGATTTTGTCGCCGAGGTTTTGGGTGGATACGAAAAGTGTCGGGGTGAAACCGTTATTTGCCGTTTGCCCCGATTCTCCTTTTGCATTTTTAATAGAAATGCTTGCCTTTTGCTTTTCAAAAGCGGCATAGGCGGCGTTGTTGACGATATTCAAAAACACCCGGCTCAACTCCTGTGGCACGACTTCGAGCTTGCCAATCGACTCGTCGAAGTCTTTTTCAATCGTGATATTGAAAGAAGTGTCATTTGCCCGCGGGCCGTGATACGTGAGATTCAGGGCCTCGTCCAGCAAATGATTGATGTCCGCCATTTCGCGCTGGCCGGAAGAGCCGCGAGCGTGCTGCATCATGCTCTTCACGATGCTGTCGGCGCGCTTGCCGTGATGATTAATTTTTTCGGCGTTTTGTCCCAGCGTGTCAAGAATCTCCTCAATATCCGCGAAATCATCTCGCCCTTCGCTCTTCGCCCTTCGCTTTTCGATCTCTTCCCGCAGTTCCTTAGCCAAATCCACCGACAGCGCGGCAAAATTATTAACAAAATTGAGCGGATTTTTAATCTCATGCGCGATGCCGGCAATGAGCCGGCCGAGCGAAGCGAGCTTTTCCTGCGTGATGAGTTGCTGTTGCGTGGCTTTCAAATTCGTATGCGCTTCGTCCAATTCTTGATAAGCGGCTTTGAGTTCGGCAGCTTTTTGCAATTGTTGAGTGGCGCCGCATAAGCCGCGACCAAATTATGATTAGGGAATGAATTGCACAACAAGCTCGCGAGATTTTTAATTTTGCTTCAGGGTGGGCTCATTTCTGTGATTCCAAGCTTTCGGCAAGCGCAGCCTGCGGCGTGGCAAAAATGGAGAAAACACTGGAAAAACCGGCAATGTCAAAAACCGTTTTGATCACCGGCTTCAAACTGCACAGCGCAATCTTGCCGCCGGCGTCACCCAATTTTCTGGCCGCTAACAGCAACACCCGCAAACCGGCGCTGCTGATGTAATCCAACTTTGCAAAGTCCACGACGATTTTTTTGTTGCCCTGATCGATCAGTGGCACCAGATGTTCCTCGAAAGCTTTCGCTGTGTGCGCGTCCAGCCGGCCGTTGAGGCTCACGACAAGAAGATCGCCGTGCTGGATTTGAGTGATTTCCATAATCTCTTCCTTTATCGCCTCTGTGCGATGGCAAATTTTTTTCTGAAGGTCAATATGTTTTTTCCGTTTTCGCGCCGGTACGCCATTTCGTCCGTCATCGTTCGGGCGAGATGAATGCCAAGCCCGCCGAGAGGTTTTTGCGGCAGCGGCGCGTCGACCGCCGGCGCCGGCGCTGCCAGCGGGTTGAACGGCCGGGCCTCGTCTTCGATCTCCGCCACCAATTCTCCCGCCGCAATAGTCAGACGAACATGAATAATCTGTTCGCCCGGCTCGGCATAGCCATACGAAATGATGTTCGTCAAGATCTCGTCCAACGCCAAATTGACGGCATACAAAATCTCGGCAGGGATGCCGTAATTCCGGCCGATCTCGTCCACGGACTCGCTCAAACGCGCGATTTCCGCAAGATCGTTTTTCAGAACGAAAGAAATGGGGTTTGAAAATGCGGCCACGGCTGAACCTCAATTCGTTTAAGCCGTAAAACGC
>JAJVHT010000034.1 GCA_022072515.1 bacterium | reverse complement strand
GGAATCGACTCGTCTTGGTGTTGATAACCATAATGAATGCTGTCTTGCAAGGCTTGGGAAAGCTGGCGCGCCAAAGTTTCGCCCAAATCTTTGCGCACCACATCGAGGCCAAGCGGCAGCGGCAAACCACCGGAATCTTTTTGCCACATTTCACCGAAGTCCATCACTTTGCGCAAACCCATTTCTTGGTAAGTGATCTGGCCTTCGTGAATCAGCAAACCGGCGTCAACTTCACCCGCCTGCACCGCGTCGATAATTTCATCAAAGGGCATGTCGATATGGGCAATGCCCTCAGTATAAATTTTGAACAGCAGATTCGCCGTCGTCAGCCGGCCCGGCGTGCCGACGACTTTGCCGCGCAAATCTGCCAATCGATAATCTTCTTTCGCGACGATGATGGGGCCGTAGCCTTCGCCCATGCTGGCACCGGTGCGCATGATCCAATAATGCTCCGCCACTTGCACGAACGCATGCGCTGAAATCGCGGTGACTTCCAACTCCGCGCGCAGCGCCCGCTCGTTCAAGGATTGAATATCTTCCATCACATGCTCGATGCGAATGCCGTCCATTTTGACTTTGCCACTGGCCAAACCATAAAACATAAACGCGTCGTCAGGATCAGGGCTGTGGCCGACGCGAATAATACGTTCAGACATGAAATTCCTTTCTGGTTGCTCGTTGCTGGTTACTCGTTACCACTTGCCGGGTATCGGCATGGGGACATCGCATACCGCATTTGAGACATTTCTGCGGATGGAGACCTCATCAGGCTTTCGACGCGCCGAATTACTTTTGCGGCAGATGCTGAAAGTTGCCGCGCAATTTGCGAATGCCCAGCATGTCCAGGAAACCGATCACATCCAAGCGAAGATACCATCGCCACCGGGAGGCGGCTTGGACACGCACGGACTGGTCATAGGCACCGGTCACCCCGATAAGCTCGGCGGGCGGATAAAAAACGACATAGTCGATCTTGCCGAGATCAGCATAATTTTCCCGCCGTGTTTCCGGTTTGAGCGCATGAAAATCGCCCAGCCGCTGGTAGACCGGCGTCGTCATCAGAATATATTCTTTCGCCGGCACCGAATTTTTCAGCAAGCGATGCGCCACGATCACATCGATACCGAAGAGTTTTTCGAATGATTGAATTTGCTCGACGGCGACTTCTCCCGCGTGTAAGATGATTTTCAAGCGCAAATTATTCACGCCGATACAGGCTTCGCAGAGGCACAGCTGCAGTTCGCTGAGCGCGCACATTTCCTGATAGAACGAGCGAAAGAACCCGAGAATTTGCGTTTTGACCGTGGCAATAAGCTGCTCCAGCTCCGTTTCGTCTTTATAACAGGCGGCATAAAAGAAAACCGCGTCGCCTTCCAGCTCAATCAGCTTCAACGGCGGCATCGCGGTTTTGATGATCGCCTCGAGCAGCTTGACGATGATTTGTTTGGCGTGCGTCACCGAGATGGTGTGCAGCTTCATGAATTTGGTGAAGCCGCTGATGTCGGCGAGAACTAACAGCGCGTGGCACGTCCCAGCTTGCATGTGATCTCAACTTTTTGTTCCCTGCAACCGTGCGATCCGGCGCTGCAAATACGGGGAAAAATGCCCGGCGTAGCGTTCCCACAATTCCGGGCGTTGCCAGTCGTTGCCGGTAATTTTGCCGCGGCAGTTCGGCGCGCCGCAAGCGCAATCAAACTCGTCATACGGGCCGCCGTCGGACATGGCGTAATCAAAACAAATTTCTTCGTCCATCGCGATGTCACGTCGGGCCACGAGGGAGATTTGGCCGCTTAGAACGGCGTTCGGCTCGCAGGAATGATTGACAAAATCGGCCGGCTCGTCCACCGCATCGGGCACCAAATACAAATCCTCTTCGACTTGCAAGCTATGCTGCTGCACATAGGCGGGCAGCTCGTTAAATTTCTCGGCGCTCATGACGTCGCCGCCCCAAACCACAAGCACTTCACCGGCGCGCACCGGCGCTTTTGCATAAACACCCAGCCCGCCTTTGTCGTGATGCGGGCCGGCATCTAATTTGGGGGATAGATAAGCCGTGGGGCGTGTCAAATTTTTATTCATGCTTATTATTTAACGACATTTCGGCTAAATGTCAAGCCAAAAACTCGTTGACATTCTCACCAGCTTTTGCTAATATGGGGCATGCGGAAAATTACGGCACCAGTATATGGCTGAAATTAAAATCAAAATTGGCGCGGTCGAATTTCCCACGCCGGTGTTGGTGGCTTCGGGCACCTTTGGTTACGGCCAGGAGGCGGCGGATTTGGTGGATCTGTCAGGCCTCGGCGCGATCATTACCAAATCCATTGGGCCGCAACCGCGCCTCGGCAATCCGGCGCCGCGGCTTTTTGAAACGACAGCCGGCTTGCTGAATTCCATCGGTTTGCAAAACGTCGGCGTGCAAAGTTTTGTCAAAGAAAAATTACCCTTTTTACGAACCAGCGGCATCCCGATTATTGTCAACATTGCCGGGCGCAGCCTCGAAGAATATATTGAAGTCACGCGTATTCTCGAATCTTGTGCAGGCATTGTCGGATATGAATTGAATTTCTCGTGCCCGAACGTGAAGGAAGGCGGCTTGGAATTCAGCCAAAAAGCCGCTATCACCGAGCAGGCCACACGCGCGATTCGCGATTTAACGCAACGGCTGGTGATTCCAAAATTGACGCCGAATGTAACACGCATTGATGAGATTGCGCAAGCTGCCGAAGCCGGTGGCGCGGATGCGGTTTCTCTCATCAACACCTTGAAGGGCATGGCCATCGATATCGACACTTGGCGGCCGCGGATTAACACAGTGGTGGGCGGCTATTCCGGCCCGGCGATCAAGCCGGTGGCGCTGGCCAAAGTTTACGAAGCCGCCCGGGCCGTAAAAATTCCGGTGATCGGCATTGGCGGCATTATGAACTGGCAGGATGCGGTGGAATTTTTCCTCGCCGGCGCGACCGCGGTGCAAATCGGCACCGCCAACTTCGTTGAGCCGCGCACCGGCGTGCTGGTGGCCGAGGGTTTGCGAAAATATCTAACAGCGCGGCAGCTCAACAGCATTGCTGAATTGATTGGAAAAATCAAAACAAACTAACCGCCTATCGTCATGAGCAGCGATCATTGCCTCTTCTGCAAAATTATCTGCGGTGAAGTACAAAGCCATATCGTTTTTGAAGATAAAATCGCGCTGGCCTTTTTGGATCATCGCCCGCTTTTTCCGGGGCATTGTTTGCTCGTTCCCAAAGCGCATCACGAGACCCTGGTTGATTTGCCAGCGGCTTTGCTCAGCCCACTGTTTGCAAATGCCCAACTGTTGGCGCGCGCCGTCGAGCAGAGCTTGGCGGCCGAAGGCACCTTTGTCGCGATGAACAACCGGGTGAGCCAGAGTGTGCCGCATTTGCACATTCACATTGTTCCGCGCCGCAAGAAGGATGGCCTGAAAGGATTTTTCTGGCCGCGCCAACCCTACAAAAGCGCCGAGGAGATGACGCAAACCCAAACTGCGCTAAAAGCAGCTATCGCGCAAATTCAAGGAAAAATTTCTGCACCGTGAGGAAACGTCAAGCAGGAGAAAGAGTAAGAGTACAAGCCGTATAAAAACGGATTGAGGAGGAAGGTGGACTGGAAAAATTTAAGCAAACGTGTCGCCGTGGCGGCCGTGGCGGCGCCGCTGATTCTGTGGTCGGCATGGCGCGGCGGCCTGCCGTTTTTTATTTTTATTGAAGCCATCATTTTTCTCGGCCTGCTCGAATTTTATCAGCTCGCCCAGGCGAAGGGTATACATCCTAATCGGTGGCTCGGAATCATCGCCGGTTTGGCGTTGGGCGCGCAAATTTATTTTCGTGGCCCCACGGAAGCGGGACTTTGGCTCACCGCCATGTTGCTGGTCGTGCTGCTGGTGGTCAGCGAATTGTTTCGCAACCAAGGCAGCGCGCTGCACAATACCGGTGCGACTTTACTCGGCTTCGCGTATGTCGCCGGTCTGTGGAGTTTCATGCTCCTGCTTCGTGAACTGCCGCGAACGGCCCCAGTGAGTTATGGCAGCGCCGGCACGTGGCTGGTGATGCTGCTCGTCACCATTTGGGTTTGCGATACCGCGGCTTATTTTACCGGCCTGGCATTGGGCCGGCACAAACTTTTCGCGCGCGTCAGCCCCAAAAAGACCTGGGAAGGCGCCATCGGCGGTTTGATCTTTTCCATTTTAATGGCAGTGGTGTCGCATTACTGGTTCGTGCGCGATTTGCGGCTAAGCGATTGTATCAGCATCGGTATCATCATCGGCACGATTGGGCAAATGAGCGACCTGGCCGAATCGCTTTTCAAGCGCGATGCCGGGGTGAAGGATTCTTCCAGCCTCATTCCCGGCCACGGCGGCGTTTTGGATCGTTTCGATAGCGAAATGCTCGTGGCGCCGCTGGTTTATTTATATCTGCTCTTGACTTTTATCTGAAATCCTCGTACATTTTTTTGTCACAACAGCGCGAGCGCAAGACAAAATAAATCGCCAAAATACCTCTTCGAACCCCCAATAACGCTGAAACTTTTAGGAGTCGCCATGAGCAGATCCTATACGGCAACGCGGGCCAATATTGAGCGCCGGCTCACTCTCGGTATTTTGCGGGGCGATTTGGATGAATCCGTGGCCGAAGTTTGGCGGGAAGCCTTTCGGAGTTTGCATGATGAGGAAATGGCCGCGTTGATACGGCTCATCCGGGGCTCCAATCCGGCGCGCGCCTCAGCGATCACCTTGCGATTTTTGATGGAGCATTATTACCCCTTCTGCGAAATGGTTCTTTACCAGACCGACGAGACATTCAAAAGACGCATGCGGCTGCACGATTATCTCGACGACGGGAAGGGCTGGTAAGCGGCAAACGGCGTGGCGCCGATTCACGCCGCGTGGAGAGATTGGTTTTTTCATCTTTAGGACAAACAACAATATCTCACTCCGTGTGAGGGAGGCTTGCATCATGGAAAAGATCTACCCGGTTTGCCAGAAATGCAACACTGGCGTTCTGGTGCCGTTATCAGATTATGGCCGAGATGGCGCGGCGATTATTTTTAAAGCGTGGGTTTGCACAAACCCCCAATGCGGCTTCAGTCTGCGCATTGATAACGGGGAGGTGAGTCTGGGTAAAGCGCTCGGGCATTCGCAAAAATAGTCAAATGGCCTGAAGTAACGCGCGGGTATCAGTTGGCGGTAGGTGGTTGGCAGATTTTCAGATTTTTTACGAAGAATCATGCCAAATCCTGTGTAGTCTGTCTGGATACAACTACAGCACCGCTCAATTGTATACCCTTTTTTATGTTGGGCAAACAGCATTATGCTGAAGAACACGTTGCTGGAAAATTTGCAGGTGAAATTGGTGGTCGGCGCTTTGGCCACCCTGTTCTGGTTTGCGGTGGTGACCGAAAATGTTTATGAATATGACGTTGACATTCCGATTGTCACGGTAAACATGCCGGAGGAAAAAATTTTAGCGCACGATTTGCCGGCGACCGCGCATGTTCGCTTCGAAGGCAAGGGCCGCGCCTTGTTGAGCTTGTTGTTCAGTCACGAAGCGCGTTTGGTTCTGGATCTGTCCAATGTTCGCCGGCGCCAGGCGTTTTCTTTGCAACGGCAAATGGTGCATTCGCGGCGCGGCGGCGTGGAATTGAATCCCCTCCAGGTTCTTTATCCGGATACCGTGTGGGTGCGCTTAACCAATTTGCTGGAGAAACCGGTGCGGGTGAGCGCGCGGGTAAAAATCACCCCGCAACCGGGGTATACGGTAATGCAGCCGTTTCACCTGCTGCCGGATTCGATTCATCTCTCCGGGCCGGAGGAAGCCGTGCGCAACATCGACTCCGTGATCACCGAATACAAAGAATTTTCCAATGTGCAGCAGAACATTTCGGCGCGCTTAAGTTTGCAAAATTTCCCCGCGGCGCAGCATGTCAAGCTTTCGGCTACGGCGGTGCAATTCGACGCCGAGATTCAGAAGTTGATCGAAGTGACGCTGCAGGAAATTCCGGTGCAGATTCAAAATGTGCCAAGCCAGGTGAAAGTGACGCCGGTGCCGTCGACGCTGTCATTGACCGTTGAAGGCGGCGAAAAACTTTTGCTCAATCTCAAAAAAGAAAACATCATCGCGTATATCGACTATGCGCGCATTCGGGATTCCGCCATCGCCGCCCATCCGGCCTATATTCGCACGCCGGAAGGGGTGCGCTATCGTGACGTTAAACCGGCATTCTTTAAATTGATTATTGAAACCTCCAATCATGCCTCTGCTCGCCATTGAAACCTCCTGTGATGAAACCGCCGCAGCGGTGCTGCACGGCCAACAATTACTCGCGAACACGATAGCGACGCAGGAAATTCACCAGCTTTATGGCGGGGTCGTGCCGGAGCTGGCTTCGCGCGCGCACGTGCAGCGCCTGGTGCCGGTGGTACAGCGGACTTTGGCGCAAGCCCAAATGACGCCGAACGATATCAAGGCTGTGGCGGTCACTTACGGCCCCGGTCTCATCGGCTCGCTGGTGGTCGGCGTCAGTTTTGCCAAAGGCCTGGCGTTGCAACTTGGCGTGCCGTTGCTCGGCGTGAATCATTTGGAAGGCCACCTTTTTTCCACCAATATCCATCCGGAGGGGCCGGCGCCGCCGTTTCTCTCGCTGCTCATTTCGGGCGGCCACACGATTTTGATTCACGTGCGGGCCTGGGGGCAATATGAAATTCTCGGGCAAACGCAAGATGACGCCGCCGGTGAAGCGTTTGATAAAGTCGCCAAAATTCTCGGTCTTGCTTATCCCGGCGGCCCGGCGGTGGAAAAACTGGCTGCTACCGGTAACGCGCAGGCAATTGATTTTCCGCAGGCGCGTTTGAAAAGCGCCATGTCGACTGCGCCGCCACGTTTTGATTTTAGTTTCAGCGGCCTAAAAACCGCGGTGCTGTATTATGTGCGCAAACTCGCCGCCGCCGAATTAGAACAACAACAGGCCGACATCGCCGCCTCTTTTCAACAGGCGCTCATCAACGCCCTCGTCGAAAATGTGGCGCTGGCGCACGCACAGTATCCGGTGCGTGCGGTGGCGTTGGCCGGCGGCGTCGCCTGCAATCGCGCTTTGCGGCAGGCGTTTGTCCGGCTTGGGGAAAAACGCGGCTTTCAACTGCATTTTCCCGAGCCGATTTTCTGCACGGACAATGCCGCGATGATCGCGCGCGCCGCGCAGTTTCATTTTTCCACCGGCAAACGATCCGCGCTTACTTTGGCGCCCGATCCGGGATTGGTTTTGTCGTGAGGCTTTGGCATATTCATCACGGCATGGGAAATTTGTCACCATTCAGCTATTTCACCGCCCGGGCGATACTGAAAAGTTACGAAAATTTTTATCTTTGCAAACATTCCATGAGTTATAGAATTTTGGCGTTTAATCAGTAGAACTTTCATGTCATTCGATTTAAATTTTTCCACAGCCCTCATTTATCCGCTGCTGTTAATTTTACTCGCCCTCGGTTTTACGCTGTTCATTTATCGCGTGACCACACCAGCCGTGGCCAATTGGCTGCGCCGGGGCCTGGCCGCACTGCGAACGTTCGCGCTGGCGCTGGCGCTGTTGCTGCTCTTCGAGCCGGTGCTGACGCTCGGCTGGCAACGCACACAAAAGCCTGCTGTCGCCGTGCTCATCGACCAGTCGGCCAGCATGAATTTGGCCGATTCGACGCGTAAGCGCGCGGATGTGGTGCGGCAAGCTTTCGCTCAGCCGTGGTTGCAAGAATTGAAAAAACGCGCGGCGATTGCCAGCTTTGGATTTAGCGATAGCTTGCGGCGAATGAATTTGGACACCGTGCCGCAAATGCATTTCAACGGCGATGGCAGCGATCTCGGCGGCGCGTTGTTGGCCGCTAAAAAAGCCTTGGCCGACCAGCGTCTGGCCGGCGCAATCATGTTTACCGACGGCGCGCAAAATCTTGGCGAAAATCCGGCGCGGGTTGCCGAGCAATTCGGTGTGCCCATCATCACCGTCGGCATCGGTTCGGCGCGCGGCACCCGTGACATTTTGTTGAGTGAGGTGGTGACCAACGAAATCGCTTACGCCGAAACGCAACTGCCGGTGGAAATCAGTGTAGCGAGCCTCGGCTATGCCGGACGGCGGGCGCGTGTGCGCATTTTTGCCGAAGGCGTTGCCGACTCCACCTCGCCCCAAACGCGGCCGGCAACCACGACGGTGCTCGAACAGGAAGTGGTTTTGCCCGCCGACAACACCGAGTTCACGACCCGCTTCAATATTACACCGCAAAAAATCGGCCTCAATCGCTATGTCGCGCAAATCGACACGCTCGCCGGTGAATTAACTCATGCGAACAACCGGCGGACTTTCTATGTGCGGGTGTTGAAAAACAAATTGAAATTATGGATTCTCGCCGGCGCGCCCTCGGCGGATTACAGCTTTCTCAAGCGCACGCTGGCGGTCGAGCCGAATTTTCAAATGCAAGATTTTGTGCAGCGCCCCGAGGGAAATTTTTATAATAACGTGACTGCCGCCAGCTTGGTGGCGGCCCTGAACCGCGCCGGCGCCGAGAAGATTGACGGGGTGATCATGATTGATTTCCCGCGCCGCGATTCCGACCGCCGTTTGCTCGACGCGCTGGCGCAACAATTCACGAAAAAACAAACGCCGCTTTTCTTTCTCAACGGCCCGGGCGTCGATCTCGCCGCGCTCTGGCAATTTCGCAGCGTGCTGCCTTTGGCCATCGCGCCTTCCGTCATCGGCGAGCGGCTGGTGGCGCTGCAACCGGATTTGGCCGGGCTTTCCCATCCGGTCACGCGCTTTGCCGAAACGCCGGAAGACAACCGGCGCTGGTGGGAAGAACTGCCGCCGGTTTTTTGCAACCTGATCAACCTGCAACCGTTGCCCGGCAGCCAGGTTTTGGCGTCAATCACCAATCAAAGCGCGGGGCGGCCTCCCGGCCCCGGCCGCAGCGACATGCCAATCATCCTCGCACAAAAATCGGCTGAGCGCAAAACCGTCGCGGTTTTTGCGTATGGCCTTTGGCGGTGGCATTTGCTCATGCAGGGCATCGGCAAAACGCCGCTCGCGCATGAAAAGTTGGTTCGCAACGCCGTGCGCTGGATGGTGACGCGCGAAGACGCCAAGCTGGTGCGCCTCACGAGCAACAAGGAAATTTATCGCGGCGGTGAATCCGTCGAATTGGCGGCACAAATTTATCATGAGGATTATCGTCCGCGGCCCGGCGCGAATGTGCGGGTGCAACTGGCCGGCCCGCAGTTTTCGCAAGAAGTGATTCTGCAAGACGTGGGCGACGGATTATATCGCGCCACCTTGCAAGTGTTGGGCGGCGGTGATTATCAATTTCGCGGCGTTGCCGAACAGAGTGGGCAAAAAATCGGCGAGGACAACGGCCGTTTTTCGGTGGAGCCGTTTAGCCTCGAATTTCTCAATACCCGCCTCAATGCGCCGTTGCTGCAACAAATGGCGCAGGCCACCGGCGGCGCTTATGGCCCGCCCGATAGTTTGGCGCAGTTTGTGGCGCGTTTGCCTTTGACGCCATTAACACGCCGGGAAAATTCGGACTTCGCGCTTTGGGGCCGCGCCCCCGTTTTGTTGATTTTGTTGGTGGTGTTGGGAATGGAATGGTTGGTCCGCAAACGGCAAGGGATGTTGTAAGCGCGGGCGAAAGCATTCATTGCCTTCCCCCTACAGTCGATCCGGTTACCCGGCTGACTTTTTCAGTATCCCCAAACCGGATCGGCTGTCCCAGACTGGTTTTCCCCGAAATTACCCCCGCCCCGAAAAATATTTCCCCAACTGGAGAAAACAGCAAGTTTTATTTAACCGCATTTTTAAATTTTATTCAAACCCACAACCACGTCACCATCATTGAATTACCGGTGAGGCAGAGGATCTGCCTTCCCCCCTGAGCCAGATCCACTACCTGACCGGGGTCTGCTAGCGTTGCCAACCTCGTGATTGTTCGTCTCTTCGACTAAAACGGCTTCGCGTTTATAGTCCGGGGAATAGTTCACCGCGCCACCAAATGCCCAGCCCGCCTCATGGCAAAGCTGATGGTCGCGCCGGACGAAGTTTTCCTGCCAGGAGCAAAATTGGCCGCTGGTGTCAATGCGGCCGCGAAGAGATAAGGGATAGCGTAATGTGACACCTCGTTCGATAAAGCGATGTTCACGCGACATCAATCCTGGCGCATCGCTAAACATGAAAACTTTTTTTAAATACTGCATTAAATGGCGGTCTTGCGTTTGAACGGCAATACAGAAGGCTTCTTCATGAGACATCCCGGTCTCACTGATTTCACCATCATAGAGCGTGCTATCCGGCAATCGTAAGGGATCACACGTCATCATGAAAATTTGCCATGCCCGCTGTTGATAATCTGCTTCCTTCAGATCATCCGTCGTAAATAAAATTCCTATCTCATACAACATAACGGCCCTCCCATGGCTGCTTTGTCTCTCTTTTTAGGCTTGCTCTAATAAGAGACAAACCTTATGCCAACTTTTGCAAAAAACTGCTACGGCACTGGGTTGCAAAGAGTTGTTTTTCTTGAGGGGAAAATGGAGACGAATAGGTGAGGGCAGGTGAATCCACTAAAAACATGCGAACGCTTTTTCGCAGCAGCGGCAGCTATGGCGCGTAAGTTATGATTTTCAAAGAAACTATTGGGGGAACGCTGTTTTCGCCTCTCGCTGCGAACATTTTTTCGCGGTGACGCTATTCCTTGTCATCCGTGAAAAACTTGCCGTGGCGCTGCAGAATTCTTTGCAGCCCGCGGCGCGTCAGGCCTAATTTTTCGGCGGTTTTGGTGATGTTGTGGTTCGTCTGCTGCATCGTGTCGTCAATCATCTGGCGTTCCAACAACATTCTGGCTTGACGCAGTGTCAGCGCGCCGTCGGGCGGGTGCAACCGCTGCTTCGGGGTGGCGCCAACGGCTTGCTGAATTTGCGCCGACAGCATGTCCGCCGTAATGCACGCGCTGCCGGCATCAGCCAAAGCCAGCATGCGCTCAAACTCATGGCGCAGTTCCCGCACATTGCCCGGCCAGCGATAAGCCAGTAAAGCCCGCATGGCCGCTTCCTCAATTTTTTCAATCTGCAAGCCGTTTTTGCGGCTGAGTTTCTTGAGAAAATAATGCGCCAACAAAGGAATATCATCCGGCCGCTCGCGCAAAGGCGGTAATTCAAACCGAATCACATTCAAACGGTCGAATAAATCGGCGCGAAATTTATCTGCGGCCACGGCTGCCGGCAAACTGGTTTTGGCCGCGGCTACGATCCGCGCCCGCAATTTGACGGAGTGATTGCCGCCGAGACGATCGAAAACTTTCGTTTCGAGGGCGCGCAAAAATTGCGGTTGCAAACTCAGCGGCATGCAATCCACCTCATCCAAAAACAGCGTGCCCTGTTCGGCCAGCTCCAGCTTGCCGATTTGCCGCCGCTCGGCGCTGGTGAACGCGCCCCGCTCGTGGCCGAACAGCTCACTGGCGGCCAACGCTTCCGGAAACCCGGCACAATTCAGCGCGACAAAGGGCTGCTGCTGTTTTTGCCGCCAACCATTATCGTGCAGCCGCCGGGCGATCAGCTCTTTGCCGCTACCGGCTTCTCCGAGAATCAACACCGTTTCGTCTTTGTCAGCCAGCTTGTCGACCTGCGCTAAAATTCTCTTGAGCGCCGGCGATTCGCCGACGAGGCGATCCGTTTCTTCCTGACTTTGGCGTTCCGCCACCACCCGGCTGCGCTGCAGGCGAACTTTCGCCACGGTTTTTTGCACACGCGCCAGCAACTCTTCGTCGCCGCAATTTTTGGAAAGAAAATCATCGGCACCCAGCTTGATCGCTTCCACCACGGTCTCAATGTCGTCTGCGATGGTGCACATGATCACGCCGACGGGCCGGCCCAGCTCGTGCTGAATCCATTTCAGGATTTCAAAGCCGCCGCGGTCACGCCCGCCCGGCAGCAAATGCAAATCCAGCAGCACCAAATCGACTTCGCCATCTTCCAGCGCGGCCTTCGCTGCGCTGCTCGTCGCCGCCTGCCGAATTTGATAGGTTGGACTCAACGCCTGGCGGAATGCCTCGCGCAGCGTCGGCTTATCGTCAACAATGAGGACGGTAGTTTTCATAACACTGATTGCAATGCGATATTGATGGCGCGCCTCGCGTGCATCGTTTTTCTCGCCAGGAATGCCACGTTACGCTGCAGGGGCGCCTCGCCGGAATCAGGCCGGCAGCAAAATCGTGAACGTGGTGCCAAGCCCTTCCCGGCTATCCACCGAGATGGCGCCTTGATGCTCCTGAATAATTTTATGCGAGAGCGCCAAGCCCAGGCCATTGCCGTTCTTCTTGGTGGTAAAAAAGGGCAAAAACAATTGTTCGAGGTTTTCTTTGGCAATGCCGCATCCCGTATCGCGGATGACGATCATGACCGCCGGTTTCTCCAGTGAAAACTTGGCCAAGAGGGTGCGTTGCGTCAAATTGGGCGTTTCAACCAGGAGACGCTGTTTAATTTTTTGGAGTACGGAGGCTTTGGCCGCCGGAACCGCGGCGCCGGTTTTCGCCGCTTCCAATTCGTGAATGGCAGGAAGAGACGGCGTGGCGCCGACGCCCACGAGATCATCCGAATTTCCCGCCAAAAATTTTGTCTGCAACGTAAGCTCGCCTGGGGCTTCCATGGCATCAACGGCGTTTTGGATCAGATTTGTGAACACGCTTTGCAAGAGCCGCTTATCCGCCGAAATCAAGGGCAACTCCGGCAAATCGCGTTTGAGTTTGATTTGCTTTTGCTGCAGCACCGCCTCCAGCACCAGCAAGGTTTGCTCGAGGAGGTCGTTAACATCGGTGCGGCTGCGCGCCAGTTTTTTCTTTTGCGAAAATTGCAAGAGTTGCTCGATCAAATCGTTCAACTGGTTGACCTCACCAAGCAGTTTGTCGCCCAACTCGGCGTTGGCCGCCTGGCTTTGCAATTCGCGAATATGGCGCATGATCGCGGCCACCGGGGTGCGTATCTCATGCGCCAAATGCGACGTGGTGGGGCCTAAAGCCGTTAACCGTGTCTGCAGGCGGACTTCGTCGACCATCGTTCGCAGGGCTAGCTGCAAATGGCCGATTTCGTCCCGCGTGGTGACCTCGATCTGAATATCACGCTCGCCCCGGCTGATTTGCAGCGCTTTTTGATCGAGCGCCCGCAATGGGTGAGTGACCATTCTGGAAAAGTAGGCGACCAAAACAAACGCCACTGCGGTAGCGATGAAACCGATCAGCCAAATTTCATGGCTCATGGCATGAATTGCCTGCTCGGCGCTGCCGAGCGAAACCACGGCGCGGGCAAACCCCACTTTTTGATTAACTGCAGCAACAATCGGCGTCACCACATCCACAACATTATCTTCCCGCCAAAGATAACTCCCGACGACGAGAGAGCTATTCGCGTGCAGCACCTTTTTCGTCCATGCATCAGAATAAATCTTGCCGCGTTCGCCGGTATTGCAATGCGCCAACACTTTCCCCTGCAAATCCAAAATCATCACCTGCCGCAAACCGGGGCGATTCTTGATGCCATCAATATACATCTGCAAAGTGGGGTAATCGTTCTCCAGGAGGGCCGGAACACTGGAAAACGCGATGATCGCCGTCAAATCCAGCGCCCGTGTTTCCACCTCTTGGACAATCGCTTGCTTCTGTTGAGAGAACAGCAAGTACAGCACGCCCGCAATGATGCCGATCACCAGAATCATCACGATCAGCAGAAATTTTGCCCCCAGCTTGAGTCGCGAAAAGACATTGGCCATCGCCATTCTCTCTTGAAGATATAATTGCGCTTGGGCTATTCTGCCGGTTCGACTTCCGGTCGCGGCGGCCGCCGGGCCGGAAAAATTTTCGCCCAGCACGCCAGGCAGGGAAAGGTTTGTTGGCGGCGGCAAAAAACCATCGGCGGCTTGGGCAAAACCGTTGCTGTGCACGCCGGTAACGTTAGTGTCTTTTCTCAGAATCAAAGGGCTTGCGGTTTGTTGTAGAATCTTGCAGTGCTACGGCTTTGGACTGAGGCGAGTCATCACGTTGGTTGGATCATCCGCTGATCAGGCTGGTCACGATAAGGCTATCGCCACACTCACGCTTTACCACAGGACCAGCGTTGCTTGGCAGCCAACACGAGATAGCTAACGTATAAAAAGAATACGACCGCCGACGGTCAACGGATTTTATTTTTTATACGTCAACTTAATTGCTTGAGCCAAGATACAAATTTTTTTGCTCAACTGCAATTGTTTCGTTGCGCCTTGTCTTCTCAAAGAGAATCACTACCCGTCCCGTAGTCCCCCTGGCCACGGGCGGGTAGTGATTGGCGACTTTTATTCAAGGACAAGAGATATTGCAAAACCTATGCTAAAGTTTTTGAGGCGAAAACGAGGAGAACGGCAGCACAACATTGTAGTAAAAATAGCAGGTTAGCGCTCGGCGAGAAACGGCATTGCCATGAAAAAAATCTGGTGGGCAATGCGTGACTTCACGATTTGATCATCACTTCATCATTTGGTGAAAAGCCACCGATAAAAATCAACTCAATCTCTTCGGCGACTTTAAATTTTAAGACACACGTGTAACGGAACGTTCACAAGATCAAGAAGTCTTCCCCTCCAACCCGTATTTCTTCAAACGATAATAAAAAGTCGGTGGGGTGAGGCGTAAGAGCTTGGCCGCTTGGGTTTTGTTCCCATGGGCCAGTTCCAGGGCTTGCCGCAACAAGCTCTGTTCTATTGCTTCCAAGTCCAGGCCGCTTTCCGAGAGCCGCAGGGCATTTTCCGCCTCCGGGGCCGGCGCCGAAGCCAGCAAAAAACGGAGATGCGCTTTTTTAATTTCGGTACCTTCTTCGGCCAGCACGATGCGCTCGATCAAATTGCGCAATTCGCGCACATTGCCCGGCCAGGTATATTGCAATAAAACCGCCTGCGCCTCCGGGCTGAGGGTTTGAAAATTTTTGCCAAATTTTTGATTGAAATAATCCATGAAATGCTTCGCCAACAGCAACACATCATCGTTGCGCTCCCGCAGCTCCGGCAGTGTGATGGGATAAACATTCAAACGAAAGAACAGATCTTCGCGGAATAATTTCTGTTCCACCAGTTGCTTCAAATTTTTATTAGTGGAGGCAATGATGCGGACATCGACGTGCACGAGGTCGGTGGCGCCGACCGGATAAAATTCCTGCTCTTCCACCGCGCGCAGCACCTTGATCTGCGCCTCCGGCGACAATTCGCCAATTTCATCGAGCAGCAACGTGCCGTGGTGGGCCAATTGGAATTTTCCAATCTGGTCTTTTTGCGCGCTGGTGAAGGCGCCCTTGCGATGGCCAAAAAGCTCCGATTCCATCAGCTCTCTCGGAAACGCCCCGCAATTGAGGGGAACAAAAGGCCCGCTGGCGCGCGGACTGCTGGCGTGCAGCGCGCGCGCCACCAATTCCTTGCCGGTGCCCGTTTGGCCTTCCAAAAGAATCGTCGCGTCGGTATGGCCGGCCCGGGCGATTTCTTGTTTGAGCTGGTTGATCGCGGCGCTGTTTCCCACAATTTTGTATTCGATGTTTTTGAGCAGTTGCAAATTCCGGCGTTGTTCCAATTCACGCCGGACTTCCGCGGCTTCCAGCGCACGCGCGATGGTCAATAAAACCTCTTCCGCATCGATCGGCTTGACCAGATAATCATAAGCCCCCAGTTTGATCGCTTCGACCACCTTGGCAATGCGGTCGAGGGCGGTCAGCATAATCACCGGCAAATCGGGCCACGTTTTTTTGACGATCTTCAAAAGCTCGATGCCGCACATTCCCGGCAATGTAAAGTCGAGCAAAATCAAATCGGGCTGGGATTCGTCGAGCATGCGGAGCGCGATTTCAGCCGAGACGGCAATCCGGACGGTATAATTTTCGGTGAGAAAATTATTGATGGCGTCGCGGAAGAGTTCGTCGTCTTCCACGAACAAAATAGTTTTGCGCAGATTTTTTTTCATGGTATACCATTCTCCGGTGCGATTGGCAATAAGAGCGTAAATTGGGTGCCTTTCCCGATTTGGCTTTCCACAATGATTTGGGCGCGATGCTGTTCGACAATGCGGGTGACAAAAGCCAGCCCCAGGCCGATGCCGTCCGTCTTGGTCGTAAAAAACGGGTCGTAAATTTTTTCCAAATCCTCCGGTGGAATCCCCTTGCCGGTGTCGGCAATTTGAATTTCAATCGTCTCGTCCCGGGAGACGGTGCGAATCGTAAGCTCACCGCCGCTTTCCATGGCATCGGTGGCATTCAAAATTAAATTCACAAACACCTGCCCCAGCAGATTGGCGTCAATCCAGGCCTCGGGGGCCGCGGCTTGATAATTCGTCCGGAGGCGAATGCCGGCCATTTCCAACTCGTGCTGAGTTGAACGCAAGCTGCTCTCCAAAACCTTGTGCAGGTTCGTCTTGCGCAACTCCGGCACGGCCGGGCGCGAGAAATCCAGAATGCCGGTGATAATATCCTGGATTTTGTCGATGCCTTGCTTGATCTGGTTGAACGTCTTTTGGTACGGCGGGGGAATTGGCAGCCGGCCAGCCAGATACTGCACATTCAGGCGAATGGAGCCCAGCGGATTGCGGATTTCATGGGCAATCGTCGCCGAAAGCTGGCCCAAAGCCGCCAACCGTTCCATGCGCTCGGTTTTCTGTTGCAGCAGCCGGGTCTCGGTAATATCCTCGCAGACAATCAGGATGATGGTCTTGCCGTTGGTGTCGCGCACTGCCCGCGCCGTCTCTCGCACCCACAACCGCCCCCCGTCTTTGCGGACCTTGCGAAATTCCCAATGATAAGTCCGCTGCGGGTTCTGCACACATGCGGCGAGATGTTGCTGCACCGATTCCTTGTCCTCTTCGTCGAAAACCGCGAGCACGGATTGCCCCACCAGCTCCGGCACCGCATAGCCAAGCACCTCGGCGCCGGAACGATTGACGGCAAGAATTTTTCCCGCCGCATCGAGGCTGAAATAGAGGGAAGGATTGTCTTCATATAAAACGCGGTAGCGCTCCTCGCTGTGGCGCAAAATCGCTTCGATGCGCTGGCGTTCGGCGATTTGTTTTTGCAGAACAACGTTGGCGTGCAACAGCTCGGCCGTGCGCGCTTGCACCCGCAATTCCAACTCATCAAGCGTTTTTTGCAAAGCCTCTTCGGCAATTTTACGCTCGGTAATGTCCACCGCAAAAACAATGACGCCGACAATGTTGCCCTGTTCATCGCGGTACGGCACTTTGTCCGTTTGCACCCATCTTTTCTCCCCGGCGCTGATTTGCATCGGCTCGATGATGCCCAGTTTCGGTTGGCCGGAGCGTATGACTTCTTGATCGTCGGCGAAATACTTCTCGGCTTCTTCCGGATAAAACTCAGCCGTCGAACGTCCTTCGATGGCATTCACCGGCAAACGCAACG
Source organism: bacterium (assembly GCA_022072515.1). GTDB lineage: Bacteria > Zhuqueibacterota > Zhuqueibacteria > Zhuqueibacterales > Zhuqueibacteraceae > Zhuqueibacter. The sequence goes on along the minus strand of JAJVHT010000034.1, from coordinate 3,088 downwards.
CCGCCGCCGCCGGTTTATTCACCCGCAAAATGCGGTTGTCGCGGTCTTTGTACCAAATCATCGCCGGCACCGAATCGAAAATCACTTGTTGTTCCTGCCGATGCTTGTGCAGCGACTCTTCCGCGCGTTTGCGCGCCGAGATATCTTCCACGACCGCCTGCCAGCAAAATTCGTCATTGATCCGAATGGGCCGCAAGCTCAGCAGCGTTGCATACGGCGAGCCGTCTTTGCGCTTGAAGCGCACTTCGTGCCGATCCAGATAACCTTGCTGTTGGGCCAAAGCCAAGGCCCGGGCTCTTTCTTCCAGATCGTAATACAGATTCGCGACATTGCCGATCTGCTCGATATCCTCGCGCGTGTAGCCGCCGGGCGCCAGCATCGCCGTGTTGAACGCCAGCAGCTTGCCGTCGCGATCAGCAATGCCCAATCCCACCGGCACGGTTTCAAAGAGCGCGCGATAAAGCGCCTCGCGTTCCTGCAATTCTTTTTCGGCCCGCCGGCGCTCGGTGATGTCTTGCACGTGCGAGACGAAATAAAGCCCCTGGCCGCGATCATCGGTGACCAGCGCGGTGCTGAGCAGCGCATGAATCACATGGCCATCGGCGTGCAGGTAACGCTTCTCGGTGCGATACGTGCGCGCCTCGCCCCGCAATATTTTTTGGACCTGCTCCAAGTTGGCGTCGAGATCGTCCGGGTGCGTGATGGCCTGGAATGAGGTGTTCAATAACTCGGCTTCTGCGCGCCCCATGAGTTCACTAAACGAGCGATTGATTTGCAAAAAGCGCCCATCGAGACTGACGAGGGCCATGCCGTTCGGAGCGTTGTCGAAAGCGCTTTTGAAGCGCTGCTGAGCCTCGCGCAAGGCTTCGTCCACCTGCTTGCGGCTGGAAATATCGCGCACCAGGGTTCGCATTTTGACCGGAACCCGGTTGTTGTCCAAAACAAAAGAGGTCAACGTTTCGGCACAAAACAACGTCCCCTCTTTCCGCCGCATGAAAAATTCATAAAGATCCTGTTTGCCGGTGCGCGTATACTCAATCTGCTGGTTCAGGCTGTTGAGCACGTATCCCGCGATAATCTGGATGGCGCGTTCGTACTCGCCCTCGGCAAACAATTGCGCAATCGGAATGCCTTGGTTAAAATCAGCTTCCGCATAGCCGAACACGATGTAAGCCATGCGATTCATGTAGGTCAAACGCCGCGCCAGCAGGTCGACTTCCAACATGGCATCGGGCAGGTAATAGAGAAAATCATCGAACTGCTTTTTTAAATCCTGCAACTGCTGCTGCAACTCAACCGCGTCTGGCAGTTTGGTGTCCATAAAAGAATTAACCTTGTTACGATCAAGCATGGTGCTGGAATTAAACAAGATTCTTCCAGAATGACAATAGCCTCCACCCGTAGGTGAGGTATTACGGCGTCACACTTATTTTTCTGCTTCCAGCGTCACGTCGTGCAGCCACGGAATCGTTAGTGGATCGACAGTGAAATTTTTGACGCGATTGCGAATGGCATAAACGGCGCGGGGATGGCTGATAAAAACCGCCGGCGCCTCGGCCAAAAGGATTTCTTGCACCCGGCGATAAAGCGCGCGCTGTTCGGTGGCATTGAGCGTGCGGCGCGCCTGCTCCAACAGGCGATCGACTTCGCTATTTTTATATTTGAAAAAATTGTGTTGCGACTGCGAGTGAAAAAGCGCATAGAGCAGATGATCCGGATGGCGGGTATAGGCTGTCCAACCATCCACAAAGAGTTGGCTTTTTCCTTCAACAAAAGCTGCCTGTAAATAAGCTTGCCAATCGTGGTGAAGAATGATTTCGACCTTTAGGCCAATTTTGGCCAAAGCGGCCTTAATCGACTGCGCCATTGGTTCACCACGTGACGTATCCGTTTGGGCAAAACTATGTATAACAATAGCAACACTAGTGTCGTATCCGGCACGCTGCAAAAGTGCCTTTGCCAGTTCGGGATCATAAACTAAATCGGCCAAAGTGGTGTCATAACCCGAACTCATCGGCGGCAGCGGCCCGCGCGCCACCATCGCCAGCCCTCGACTGATCGAAAACACCATCGATTTTTTATCGAGCGCATGTGCCACGGCACGGCGCATATCGATCTGTGAAAAAGGATACTTTTGGCAATTAAAACCGAGAAATAAAGTGCCGGCGGGATCACTGTTTGCCAAATCAATGCCAGGGGATTCACGAAGCATGCCGACGCTGGCGGCGCTGATGCCGCTAATAACCTCTAATTTTCCCTGTTGCAGCTTTTGCAGCTTATCATCCAGGCCGGGGATGATTTGATAGATTACACTGTCGAGCTGAGCGCGTTTGCCCCAATATCCGAAAGATTTTTTGATCACGATTTGGCTATCGGCATTCCAACGGACGAATTGAAACGGGCCGGTGCCGGACGGATGCTTTCTAAAATTTTTTCCAAACGTTTGCAGGGCGGCCGGACTGACGATGCTGGCAAAGTTGGGCGTCGCCAAATTGTCCAAAAATGCCGAATAAGGATATTTGAGGAAGAACTGCACGGTGGAATCGTTGCGAACGCGAATTTCTTTCACCATGCCAAACGCCAAGTCGCCGTAGGCGTCCGTCTCTTTCAGCCGGAAATAAGGGCTGTGATTGTCAAATTGGCGCTCGAAAGAAATTTTCACCGCCTCGGCATTCAGCGGGCTGCCGTCGTGAAAAAACACGCCCTGCCGTAACGTAAACGTCCAGCACAAGCCGGCCGAATCGGGCTGCCACGAGGTGGCCAGCACCGGCTTAAATTTACCGGTTTGCCAATCCGTGGCAATCAACGTTTCAAAAATATTGAACACGATTTGATAATAAATCAGGCCCGAAGTTGTGGCCGGATCGAGCGAAGTGGGGGCCCGTGGAATGCCGTAACGCAAGACCTGGCCGGCGGAATGGGGTTGGTCTGCCGTACATCCCAGCCAATAAAACGCCATCACCAACAATACGAGGATTTTTTTCATGGTCGCGTCGTCTGAAAAAAGTGAAAGGGCACCGTGATGGTTTAAAATAAAATATTTTTTTGTTCTTGACAAGACATTTTAAAATAAAAAATCCATTCCCGG
>JAJVHT010000091.1:15412-20622 GCA_022072515.1 bacterium | reverse complement strand
GGCATATTTTTATACCGTATACGGTTTACGAAGAAACCGTTTTGGAATGTCATTTCCCTCTGCTGAAAGAGAGCATCGCACGGACGATCAATGATTTTATTTTTATCGTCAATCCTGCCGCAAATTATTCTTTTTCGCGAAATCTCGGGAAGGGTGAACGCGGCGTTCTTAATTTAGCGATTGAGAAAAGACCCGATATACTTGTTATCGACGATAAAAAGGCGCGCAACGAGGCTAAAGAACTTGGTTTCTTCCCTTCATTCACAACCGATATTCTGAAAGCGGCTGAAAAACGAAAACTGATTGCGTCCTATGAAAATGTGATGAAGCAGCTTCAGACTATTGGAATTTATCTGCCTGAGTAAAAATTCGGGCAAACTCATCCGTGCACCGAGTTGGATTCTGGTAGAATCAAAAAGTTCGTAAAAAAAGAATTTTTGCGGTTTGAAATTTTTATATTACCCCGGGACATTCGTAGGTTGGCAAACTGGGTACATCAATTTTGCGATGAGAAACATGCGTTTCCTGGCAACGCCCAGAATCAGCGGGAAGAACTCAGAAACCGGCGAAGGATATAAGATGGGGCTGAGCCATTTACCGTTTTTATTGGTCGCAATATTCCAGTTTCTGAATATCACAGGTTTTATTGGATAAAAACGATGACGTTTCTTGAATTGGCAAGGCGAGTTCTCGAAGAAGAAAAGAAACCCCTATCAGTTGATGAAATTTGGACTATCGCTAAATTCAAGCGATATGATCAGGATCTCGCAAGTCAAGGTAAAACCCCTTGGGCGACCATTGCGGCGCAGATCTATGTCAATATTCGCGACAGCAAGAATAGCCCATTTATAAAAGTTGGCGCACGCCCGAGGCGTTTCACCTTGCGCGCGCTCTTGAGTAACACCGACCTTCAGAGACTCGATGAAGCTCAATTGGAAGTTGAAACGCCGAAAAGAGAAGTGGAATATTTGGAGCGCGATCTTCATCCGTTTTTATCTTATTACGCCTACTTTTTCCTGAAAGCATACACGAAAACAATCCAGCATACTCGATCAGACAAGAAAGAATTTGGAGAGTGGATTCATCCTGATTTGGTTGGATGTTATTTCCCAGTCGAAGATTGGAAGCCAGAAGTAATTGACTTTGGTCAGGCAATCGGCAATATCGCGATAAAGCTTTTTTCTTTTGAGATCAAGAGAGAGTTGACATTCGCGAATCTACGCGAGTCGTTTTTTCAAACCGTATCAAATTCATCATGGTCACATGAAGGTTATTTGGTAGCCGCTGAAGTTTCTACCGACGAAGATTTTCTTGCAGAGTTAAGACGGCTTTCGACGTCTTTTGGAATTGGGGTAATAAGAATTGATATCGATGATCCGGATTCGTCTGAAATAGTTTTCCCGGCAAAACCAAGAGAAAGCCTCGATTGGGATACTATCAACAAACTCATGATGAATCCAGATTTTAAAGAGTTTTTGCGTCGAATCAAGATTGATATTTCGAGCAATGAGATTCGCAAGGAAAAATACGACAGAATTAGCACCCGTGATGAACTTATTAAGATGATCAAACGGAGAAAATGAAGAATTTCTGAAGCTGCAAGACCTGCACTCCCGACTTTGGACTCGTTCGGTTTTGGGCAATTTTTCTCAGATGATGGTGCGAGACGGGGAATTCAACCTAGTCACGACAGAAACCGGATGAAAGAAGAGTCTGACAAAGTGCACTGAGTCCACTATATACCAACCAATTTGGGCAACTTTTTTGACGAAACGCCCAGTCTAGTCTGTTTTTCCATTACTGGCGCAACGGCAAGGGGGCGAATAGCCATCAGGAGGTTTACTTTGCAAGCCCAAAGCCTCTTCTTCCGCTACGAAAACAGCATCGATTTTGTGCTCAAGAATGCTTCCTTTAGCGTGGAATTAGGAGAGCATGTGGCGCTGGTGGGGCCGAATGGCTCCGGGAAATCGACGCTGCTGAAAATCCTGGCCGGTGAGCTGGAGCCACAGAAGGGCACGGTGCACCGGGATGGGCAGGAAGTGCTTTATCTGCCGCAAGTGATCGATTATGCTTCCCGCCTGAATGTGCGCCAATGGCTTTATGCGCGCCTGGGCTTGGCTAAAATCGCTGAGGAACTCCAGCGGCTCGAGGCGGCCGGCGTTGAAAATGAATCAAGATTGAAAAGTTGGGGAGAATGGCGGCAGCGTTTCGAAGCGCTGGATGGCGACAACTTTGAAACCAATCTTGAAAAAGCCGTCACCCAAATTCCACTGATAGATTTCGGTATGGAGCAAAGCGTCAATACGCTGAGCGGCGGCCAGGTTCAGCGGTTGAAGCTATTGCTGATCGCTTTGGCCAAACATGATATCGTGCTCATGGATGAGCCCACCAATGATTTGGATCGCGAGGGCATTGATTGGCTGGAACGGTGGATCGCTCAGGTCAGAAATGCGGTGGTGATTGTTTCCCACGATCGGCATTTGCTGGACAAGGTCATTAATCGCATTGCCGCCATCGATCCTAAGACTCGTCAAGTGCTCAAAGCCAATTGCAAATATAGTGAATTCATCGCGCACGTCCAGGCCCGGCGAGGGCAACTCTTGAGTGATTACGCCCATCAACAAAAAGTGAAGAAAGACCTCAAGAAAAGAATCGTGACGGCCAAAACCCAGGTCAATCGCAGCCCGGGTAAAGCCGGGCGCGCCGACCGCGACAAACTCAGCCGCAATTATCGCGCGGAAAGAGGCTCCACCCAGGCCGCGGCCAAAGTTCGCCGGCTCGAAAAGGAACTCTCCCGCATTGTGGAGATCGAGCTTCCCAAAGAATATGAGATGCGTTTCGATTACGAGGTTGAGCCTATTCAATCGCCCATCGCCGTCAGTTTCCAAAATTTATTGGTCGAGCTGGGTGACAAGAAATTTGGGCCGTACACCGGTCAAATTCTTTCCGGTGATCGTTTGGCCATAACCGGCCCTAACGGTTCGGGCAAAACGACGTTGTTGCGCCTGCTGTTTAAAGAGATTCCTGCCCAGGGAAGCGTTGCCTTGGCGCACGATGCCAACGTCTTTTTTATGCCTCAGGATCGCTGGATTGCGCCCGGCCAGGCGGTTTGGAAATTGGTCTCGCCACAAACCCAGATGCCCGAGGGCGAAGCCAAGAGCCGCCTCACGCAATTTGGCCTCACGGCAGATTTTTGGAATAGAGACATTTCCAGTTTATCGCCCGGCGAAAGAACGCGATTATTGGCCTGTCTCATCAACTTGCAAAAACCCAATTTCATCGTTTTGGATGAGCCGACCAATCATCTCGACATTGAAGCCATTGAGGCGGTGGAAAACGGCCTCGGCCAATTTACCGGAACGTTGGTTATTGTCAGTCATGATGAAGTTTTTCTCGAGCATGTCGGCATTGTGACGCGCTGGATGATTTCGCCGGAGCAAATTAAAATTGTGATGTAAACATCGCTGTGCTCAAACCGTCATGGATTTGAACAAGATTCCTCGGACGCATTCTTCCAGAATGACAGTTTACTCCGGCTTAGACTGAGGCGTAGGTAGGCCAGTGGTTCACAAAAGTTAGAAGAAATTCTGAATTTTTCTTTCATCAAAAACTTAATCTAACACGGAGGCACGGAGCGCATAGAGAAAACACGGAGATCAATATATTTTTAAAAAAGTTGTCACTATTCAGTACCGCCCGGGCGCTCAAATCTGTGTACAAAAATAAATGGCGCGATATAACAAATATCAAAAATAAGCGCCCGGGCGGTGAAATAGCTGAATAGTTACAAAAAGTTTTTTCCGTGGCGCTCCGTGAACTTTGTGACTCCGTGTTGAAAGCAATCGTTTCACGATGACATCTTACTATCAGGACCAGCTCACGATGAGTAAGCTCGACATCAACTCCCCGCGTCTCTTGGGCCAATGGATTCGCGTTACTTGGGTTGGCTGGGCACTCGGCGTGCCCTGCATCATCGTGCTGGCTCTCGCCGGCGAAGCCGCTGGCATTGGTGGCTCGCAAGTCCTCGTCGGTGCCGGCATGGGAGCGGGTGTGGGATTCATGCAGGGACGCGCTTTAAAGAACGTGCTGCATGCATTTGCGCCATGGTTCTGGTCATGCATGATTGGACTCAGCGCGCCGTTTCTGGTGACGGATATCGCAAAAGCCATTGGCAGAGATTTGCCGTATTCACTTTATGTCTGTGTTGCGCTGGGTGGATTGATTGTTGGTGTGTGGCAATGGCTACTCCTGCGTGGACGTTTTAATCATGCCGGATGGTGGATCCTGGCCAGCGCACTGGGTTGGAGCCTTGCCGCGGTCGCCGCCGCGCTCGCGAATGCGCAGCCTCTTCGCGGGATTCTCGGCGCCCTCTTGTTTCTCGCGATTGCTGTCGCCGGCGGGCTTATTCTCGGCTTCGTCACTGGCCTGGCGCTGGTGCGGCTACGCCGGGAAAAAACCACAGCTTAAAAATTTCCTTAAAAACAAAAAGCCGATGCAAGAAGGCTTCGGCTTTTTTATTGTAAATTTAGATTCGATTTTATCGGCTCCGCAAATCAATATCCCCGCCGCTGGTGCGCAGCGTCAACAGCGGGCCGCCGCCGTTGAGCTTGCCGCGCAGCTTGCCTTCGCCGAATTTGCCTTGCACCGTGATCGGCAAATCACAATCCACTTCGCCGCCGGAGGTGTACGCGTCAATATCGGCTTTGAGGTCGCGGCTGAGATAAATCGTGATGCCGCCGCCGGAAGTCGAAAGCTCGCACGGCGCGTTGAGTTGTTTGAGAATTTCCGCTTCCATCGAGCCGCCGGAGGTGCTGGCGTCAACATTGCCCTGCAAGCCGCGCAACGATACGCCGCCGCCCGAGGTGTGCGCGCGCAAATTGCCGGCAGCGCCGTTCACGTCAATCGAGCCGCCCGAGGTTTCGACATCCACATCGCCGTTGACGTCGCCGACGGTGATGCCACCGCCGCTGGTGCGCGCATACAGTTTGCCTTTCGCCTGCCGCAAATCAATGCTGCCGCCACTGGTTTCGGCATTCACCGGCCCCTCGATACGCCCGAGCGTTAACGAGCCGCCGCTGGTGTTCACCCGCGCTTCGCCCTGCAAATCATCCACGCCAATGCTGCCGCCGGAGGTGTGCAGATCGAGATTGTATTGCTTCGGCACGGTGATGCGAAACTCCACCTGCAAGCCGTCATTACCGCGCCAAAAA
>JAJVHT010000091.1:10075-15312 GCA_022072515.1 bacterium | reverse complement strand
GTAAAATCTTTCAGCGTAAAGTCGACTTCCACATCACCGCCGGAGGTCGCGGCGGTGACGCTGGCTTGCACATCGCGCAAGGTCACATCGCCGCCGGAAGTCCGCAAGCGCGAAACGCCGAACAGGCCATCCGCCTCAACATCGCCGCCGGAGGTGGCGGCATCGACTTCCTGTTTGATATTGCGTAAAATCACATCGCCGCCCGAGGTGCTTGCATCCACGCGCCCCCGCACATTTTCAACGCGGACGTTGCCGCCGGAGGTGCTGGCGTTCACCGAGCCATCCGTGTCCATGATTTCCACGTCACCGCCGGAAGTCCGCAAACGCACATCTTTGGTGGCGCCGCGCAAGGTGATATTGCCACCGGAGGTCGCGCCGACAAGCAGGCCTTTGATGCGCTCGAGTTCGAGATCGCCGCCGGAAGTTTTGACGTCGATATCGCCATCGCTATCGCGAACCGTCACATTGCCGCCGGAAGTGACCGCGCGCACCGTGCCGCCGATTTCAAGCAAGGTCACATCGCCGCCGGAGGTGCGCAGCCGCGTTGTGCCTTTGACTTGCCGCGCCGAGATATCGCCGCCGCTGGTCGTAACGTCGAGGTTAAACGTCGCCGGCACGGAAATTTGAAAATCCGATTGAATCGACTCGCGCGAACGCCGGCTTTCACCGCGCACGATGATGCGGTCGCCGCTTTGCGTGTACGAAGCCTTGCGATCTTCGAGGGCGCGTTTGGCCTCTTCCTCGGTATACACGTCCATGCGCAGCCGCTCGAGAATCTGCACTTCGTTCTTCGGCCAGACGGTGATGTCAACGTCACCGGTTATGTCGGCCATTTCCAATGTCCCGGTCGCCGCGACGTTATAGTTGTGTTTGATTTCGGAAATATAGTAGCGGCCTTCTTTGCGCAGATCTTGGGCAAAACCGGCGGCGCTCAGGCCCAGTAAAACAACTAACGCCGGCAAAAAGAGGCGTCGTGGTTTTGAGTTTATTGGGGTTCTCATTTTTTCGCTCCAGTTGGAATTTGAGTGAGTTGTCATTTGCAGCTACAGTTTATTTTGATTCGGATCCGAGAGGGCTTTCTCTAATTGGCCGCTCAGCAAACGTTTGGCCTGCAAACGCACGTAAGCGTTGGTGTCAGAAGCCGCGGTATGGAAAATCGCCTGTTCGTCGGGCGTGAGCTTGCCCTGGCTGAGCGCCTCGATCGCTTCGATGCGCACCGCCGAATTTTCATCGCGCATCAGCACGCGAATCAGGGTGTTTTTCACCAGGCCGTTGAGCGGCACTTGCTTCAGCACCTGCGCCACTTTCAAGCGCACCCCGGCGTTGGGATCATTCTCCAGCGCATGCGCCAACGCTTCGGTGATCTCATCATCCGGCGCCGGTTTGGTCGCGCCATAGTTTTCGCCGATGGCTTTCACCGCGCGCAAACGCAGGCTGGGCTGGTCTTCGGCATACAACGCGTATGAGAGCGCCTGCCGGATCAACGGATTCTCCACATTGCCGCGAAGCTGGACGTCGTTGACAATGCTGTATTGGACCTGCACCTCTTTCGTGGCGGGATCGATGCTGATCGTTTGCACTTTGGCCAACGACGGCGCCAGATAGCCGCTCGGAATCGTAATCGGCTTGCCCGGCGTCAGATAACTCAACACGTCGAGTTGCCCGGTTGGCGCGGCCGACGCAAAAAATTGGCGTCCCAGCATCACGCCGATCAGCAGCAGCGCGGCCGTGAAACCCAGTTGCACGACCGGGCGAAAATTGCCAAACAACAGGCGCCCTAATTTTTCCTGCCAGCTTGGGCGCAGCGATTCCTGCCGCAGGCGCCGCCGCAAGCCATGCCGCAAATCCTGCAGCATGGCGGCGCTCGGCTCAAAGGTATTGGTGCGCAATAAATCCGCGTGCAGCGCGCGAATGGCCGCCAATTCCTCGCGACAGTGCGGACACGCCGCCAGATGATCGTCGATTTGGCGTTTTTCGATCGCCGTCAGCTCGGTGCTGTCGAACAGCGGCAACAGCGTTTTAAAGTAATCGCAGTTCTTCATAAGCCTTTTTGATATTTCGTTGCAAGCTACGATTTATATTCACGCAATTTTTCCTGCATGCGTTGCGTCGCGCGGAATAGATAATTTTTGACGGTGCCTTCGGCACAGCCCAGCGTTTTGGCGATGTCCTGCAATTTCTGATCGTGAAAATGGCGCAACACGAACACCGCGCGTTGTTTATCCGAAAGTGATTCCATCGCCAGCGCAATCTCGCGGCGCAGTTCCTGGTTCAGCGCCGCTTTTTCCGGATCGGGACTTTTGTCGGGCGGCAGATAGTTCGCGCCGGCTTCTTCGTCTTCATGCGGCGAATCAAACGATAGAAAGCGCCGCCGGCTGCGCCACTGCCGATAATTGAGGCATTGGTTAATCACAATGCGATAGAGCCACGTGGCAAACTCGCTTTCGAAGCGAAATGACGGCAAGCTGCGAAAAACCTTGAAGAAGATTTCTTGATAAACATCCTGCGCATCTTCCACGTTATTCAGCATCTGGCGCGCCAGCTTCAACACCTGCCGGTCGTGCATTTGCACCAGGGCCTCGAACGCTGCGCCATCGCCTTCCTGCGCGCGTTTGATCAATCGTATTTCCCTCTCGTCCATAGTCACCTGTATAGACAGCCAAGTTTTAAAAAGGTTTGCATGATTTTGCGTTGAGGGTGGAGGGTTGATAGCGTAGAGCCTGTTCCCGAGCCGCAGCCTCGGCGCTCTGCCCTCAGCTATAAACCGCTTGCTTTTTCAGAAAATTTCTGTTACTCTTGTTGCTGGTCTGTGGTTTCTGGGAACTGCCGTTAATCACCAGCAACCAGAAACCGGAGACGAGCAACCAGGAACCAGCCATATGCCGCAAAATCCCAACGGGCATAGCCCGTTCGTCGCCATCGCCGGCAATATTGGGGTCGGCAAAACCACGCTCACCAAAATGTTGGTCGAGCGTTTTGGGTGGACGGCTTTTTTTGAGAAAGAAGTGGCGAACCCGTATCTCGCCGATTTTTATCAAGACATGCCGGCGTGGGCGTTTCAATCGCAAATCTTTTTTCTCAAGGAACGGCTCAAAGACCATTTGCAAATTCAAGCCGCGCCGGCGCCAAGCGTGCAAGACCGCACGATTTACGAAGATGCGGAAATTTTTGCCCACAATCTGTTCGAGCGCGGCTTGATGCACGCGCGCGACTACGCTTGTTATGCCGATTTATACGCGGCCATTTCGTCATCGTTGCGCCCGCCGGATTTGTTTGTGTATCTGCGCGCTTCGACGTGGACGCTGATCAGCCGCATTCGCAAACGCGGCCGCGACTATGAGCAGAACATTGATAAAGAGTATCTCGCCCAGCTCAATCTCAATTACGAGCGCTGGGCCAAGCGCATCTTGGATAAATATCAAGTCATGATCGTTGACACCGACGCGTATGATGTTCATCGCGACAAGGACTGGCTGGAAAACATGATTGAGGAAATACAAAGGCGTGTGGCGTGAAGCTGGTAGCTTGTGGTTAGCCACCAGCTATCTGCTACCAGCGTTGCCAGCTATCAGCTAAAACATTCCTGCCTGTGAAGTTGACGCCACCTCGAAAATTTTTTCATCCACCTCGGCGGCAGCGATAATATCAGTGAATAAAATCTGGCGATTGGAATTTTCGAAGCCGCGGAGCCCGGCTAATTTGATATTGCCATATTTTTGCCATTTTTCCCACCAGGCCGCGGCCGGCGCCGCGCCGGCTTTCTCAAAATATTCCCAGCGATGGATGATGCGGGTGTTTTGATCGACAAAGAGGCGATAAATATTGTGCGGCGTCAAGCCGACGCTATCGGCATAGCTGAGCCGCAGCACATCATAGTTGACCTCGTTGATTTCTTGCGCGCCGTCATATTGCAGCACAGCGCCCGGGTCCTTCAATTTAAACGGCATCAACAGCCAAAAAGTATCATTGATGTAGCGCGCGTACGCGCGCTTGAGCAGTTGGATTTTTTCCTCACCGTCCAGCGTTTGCCCGTTCTTGAAAGCGACGCCGTCGCGCGAATCCAAATTAAAGATCGCCAGCAAATGGTCGCCGTCGCGCGTTATGCCTTCCACCCGGTAATTATTTTTGCGGCGATCCCAGTCATGCCGCCAATCCGAAGTTTTTTGTGAATCCACGACGACCACGAAATGAAAGGAAAGATAATTTACGGCCGCGAAATTTTCGTAACCGCCCAGCGCCACCATCACTTCGTCGGCGATTTGTATGGCTTGCGGATCGGATTTCGAGGGATCGAATTGTTTCTGTCCGAGGTTCGAAGCCGTTTGGTCCGATGTCTTTTGACAGCTCAGCGAGAGCAAGGGGGCAAGAATAAGCAAAAGCAGGGTTGGGATTTTCATGTAAGCCCTTTTATGATTTTAAAATTGAATCATTACTTTTTCCATGCGATCACCGACTTGCAGCGCGTCAACGACGTCCATGCCCTTTTTGACATGCGCAAAAATCGTGTATTTTCCCTCGAGATGCGGCTGCTCGGAGTGCGTGATAAAGAATTGACTGCCCTCGGTATCGGTACCGGCGCTCGCCATACCGACTGTGCCGCGCGTATAGCGCAACCGGCTGAATTCCGCGCGAATCGCATATCCCGGCCCGCCCCAGCCGTCGCCGCGCGGATCGCCGGTTTGAATCACAAAATTCGGCACGACGCGATGAATCGACAAACCGTCAAAATAGCCCTTCTGTGCGAGCCGCACAAAACTCAACACCGTCAACGGCGCGAGGTCGGGATAAAACGCGATTTCGATATTGCCCTTGTTGGTTTGAATTGTCGCGCGGGCCCCGGTTAGGTTTTGAATATCTTGATCAGTGAAATCCTGAGTTGGCTTGCTCGCTTGCGCCAGGCGGCTGGAATAATCTTCGCCCGTCAGTGTTTTGAGCGCCTCGGCGGCCGCGCGCGCCACCGGCTTGTCGGGAATTTGCAAAGCTTCTTCCAACAACGGTTTCGCCTGAAGATCGCCGCCTTGCGCTAATGCCGCAAAAATCATTTTTGCCGCCTCGGCATCAATTGGCGGTTGGAGTTTTTGATATGCCGCTATGATTGCAGCCGCATGATTCTTCCGCTGCAAGCTATCCGCCGCCAGGTTCTGCGCGGCAATGGCGGCAATGACCGCATCACCGCTTTGCAAGGCTGTGAGATAAATTGGCGTCACTTGCGCTTGAACGCCGGACGGTAATTGGGG
>JAJVHT010000091.1:0-9975 GCA_022072515.1 bacterium | reverse complement strand
TCTTCCGCTGCAAGCTATCCGCCGCCAGGTTCTGCGCGGCAATGGCGGCAATGACCGCATCACCGCTTTGCAAGGCTGTGAGATAAATTGGCGTCACTTGCGCTTGAACGCCGGACGGTAATTGGGGTAGAGCTTCCAACGCCGCAATCTGCACACTGGTCGCGGAATCGCGCGCCATTTTTTCCAAATAAGGAAATGCTTCATTTGCACCCGTAACGCCCAACGCTTCCACCACGCGGCTACGAAAGTAGGAATGGTGATCCGTCACGCGCTGTGTTAGTTCGGGAATAATTTCCTTTTTGAAAAGTTGCGCCAAAGCCAACGCCGACGCGGCCTGTTCCCGCCAAGTGGATTTGTCGTTTTGCAAACATTCGACGAAGAACGTTTTGACGGGGCCCAGATCCGGCAAAGCACCGTTGCGCCGCATTCTTTCTGCGGCGGTTGCCAGCGCCCGCAACGCCGTGAGCCGCACATGCTCACTGGTATCGTTTAGCGCCAGCCGGGTCAATAAATCCGGAAAATCAAAATTGCCGAGCGCCGCAGTTGCATTCACGCGGATGCGCCAATCGGCGTCATTTTTCCCGATTGCGATCAGTGGCTCCAGGGCTGGCGCCGGTTTCATTGCACCCAGCGCGCGCGCGGCGTGCATGCGCACCCGCGCGCTGCGGTCATTTAACGCCGCAATGAGCGACTGGCTCATTGCGGCATCCGGCGCATTTTGTCTGCCGGCATATAACCGCATTAACGCATACGCAGCGCGCCATCGCGCTTCCTCGTCTTTGTCGTTTAGTAATTTCGTGAGTGGTGTGCCCCAGGCCATTTTTTTGAAACCGCGTTGCGCCAGGCGCGCGATTGCTAAAGCGGCTTCCGCCCGCACGATCGGAATTTGATCATCGAGCCATTCCAGGATCATCTCATTAACCCCGCTCAAACTGGAATCGTGCGCAGTTTTGCTCACGGCCTCGATCAGTGCGAGACGCACCTCGAGATCTTTTTCATGGTGATAACGCTCCAGCAGGACGCTGGTGATTTGCGGCGGCGCGAGCTGGCCGAGTGCAAAAGCGGCTTCGGCGCGGATGCCAGCTTCTGAAGCTTTCAGCAAAGGTGTGAGCCAGGCGACGGCGGAGGTATCTTGCAGTCTTCCCAGCGCGATGACGGCGCGACGTTGCACGGCGCGGTTCGAGGATATGGCGAATTTCGCAAATTCTGCCGCCGGGACACGCCGATCTTCCAACCGAATGATCGCCGGGATCGTCTCATCATAATGATGGCAACCGAGGCCAAGGAAAAGCAACGCGAGCGGCCAATAAAATTGCGTATTATGCCTCGCTATTCTTGCAATTTTCATGTGGTCAATATACCAACACCGCGCCGGGAAGTCAAGCAGAAACATTGCTTTCATGTAAGGGATTTTGTATATTGAAACATTTTGTTCTGGCAAATTAAAATTGCCTTGCTGTCGTTTGTGCCCCGTCAAGATATTCATCGGCTGCACCTTGATCAAGAAACCGAAGGAGTTTTTATGCAATCCATTTCTGTCGGCGTGGCCGGCGTCGGGCGTCTGGGCCACTTGCATGCGCGATTGTATCGCGAGGTCGAAGGCGCCAACTTAGTTGGGGTTTATGACACGGATAGCGCGCGGGCGCAAGCCCTGGCCCAGGAGTTGGGCGTCCGGCGGTTTGAATCTTTTACTGATCTGCTAACGGCAACGGACGCGGTCAATATCGTCGTTCCCACCAGTGCGCATTTTGAATTGGCCGGGCAGGCGCTTGCAGCGAATAAACATGTTTTTATTGAAAAGCCGATCACCTCGACGGTTGACGAAGCGAGTGCGTTGATTGCGTTGGCGGCGCAACAACAGCGCGTGCTGCAGGTCGGCCACATCGAACGCTTTAATGGCGCCCTGCGCGCTTTGGATGATTTTGCGCTCTCGCCGCGTTTTATCGAATCGCATCGTCTCGCCTCCTTTGATCCGCGCGGCACCGATGTCGCCGTCGTGCTCGATCTGATGATTCATGATATCGACATTATTTTGACGCTCGTCAAAAGTCCGCTGACGCGCATCGATGCCAACGGCGTCGCCGTCGTTTCCGATGAACCGGATATCGCCAACGCGCGCCTGCAATTTGCGAATGGCTGCGTCGTCAACGTCACCGCCAGCCGCATCTCCCAACATAAAATGCGCAAGATGCGCATTTTCCAGCGTGACGCTTATGTTTCCATCGACTTTTTGCTGGGCCTGACCGAAATGTTTCGTCTCGTTTCGCCGGAGGAGACGCTGAACACCGGCGGCTTTCCGGTCGTCTTGGGTAAATTAGATCAAGGCGCGCACCAGCGGCATATTCTCTACGAAAAATTGCAGGCGCCGGAAGGCAATGCGCTGAAAATGGAATTGCAAAGTTTCCTTCATGCCATTCGCACCGGCACGCCGCCGCCGGTGACCGGTGAAGACGGCCGCCGCGCCCTGGAGGTCGCGACGACGATCACCGAGGTGATCAAAAAAGGAAGTGTTTTGGTGTGAACGACCAATGTTCATACTTTTGCTCGTTCTCTTACACTTACTCGAGGTTAAAGTGAAAAGCGAATAAGAGTAAGATGAAACAGTTGTGCTGAGTATTTGTTCTGCGAAAGGAAATTAAGTGAAAAAAATTATTGTTGGCCTCTTCATCATCGCTTTGGCTGGCGTGGTGACTTTTAAAATCATAGGCACAAATCCGGCGGCGGATACGCGCCGGCAAAGTGCGCCGTTGGTTAAAGTCGAGAAACCGCAGCGCGAAACGGTGATTTATAAATTGCAACTCACCGGCGATGTGGCCGCGATTCAGCAGGCCAATATTTTTTCCAAAGTCAGCGGCAATCTCGAGCGCGTGACTGTCGATATGGGGTCGCCCGTGCGGCGGAATCAAATTCTGGCGCTGATCGATTCCACGGAGTTGCACGAACAATTTCAACTGGCCGCAGCGACGTTTTATAATGCCCGGGTGAAGCATCAGCGCATGTTGCAATTGCTGGAGCAAAATTTGGTTTCGAAAGAAGACATCGACGACTCCGAAGCCGCGATGAAGGTGGCAGAAGCCAATTTCGACGTTGCGAAAACGCGGTTGAGTTACGCACGTATCACCGCGCCGTTCGCCGGTTATGTCACCAAGCGTTATCTCGATCCCGGCGCGCTGGTCACCCCCGGCAACGCGACGCTGTTTACCTTGATGGATTTGGACAGCGTCAAAGTCGTCGTGAACATTTTAGAAAAGGATCTTTCCCGGATCGCGCAAATCAAAAAAGCGACGGTCACCGTCGATGCGTTTCCCGGCAAAGAATATAACGGCGTGGTCGCGCGCACGAACCAGGCGCTCGATTTGTCAACCCGAACGCTGTCAGTTGAAATTGATATTCCCAATCCGGCGCGCGAGCTGAAGCCCGGCATGTTTGCGAATGTGACGTTAGTCGTCGATGAACGGCATGACGCCCTCACCCTGCCGACGATGGCCATTATGAAGGACGACAGCGGCAGTTATGTTTATATGAACGCGAACAATACCGCGAAACGCCTCCGCATACGCACCGGCGTCGAGCAAGGCAGCCGGATGGAAATCGTGGAAGGCTTGAATGGCAATGAAGATGTTATTACGACGGGACAGCAGTTTGTGAAAAATGGCGGGCAATTTACAATACAGAACTAAAACCTACGAACACGAATCACGCTGATGGTACGGATAATCGCGGATAAACCCATTAAAAAATCCGTGAAAATCTGCGTCATCCGTGGTATCCGCGTTCAAAGCTTTTAAAAAATGGAAAAATTGCCATGTGGCTAACCCGCCTCGCCCTTAAATATCCCATCTCCACCTTTCTCTTTGCCATCACCATCATGGTGTTCGGCATGGTCTCGTTTCAACAATTGCCGGTGGATTTGCTGCCGAACATCACGATTCCAGTGGTGACAACCATCGCGTTTTATTCCGGCGCCGGCCCGCTCGATATGGAGCAGACGGTGACGACGGTGATCGAGCGCGGCGTCACTTCGGTGAGCGACGTGAATTACGTGCAATCCTCGACGCGCGAAGGCAACACCCGCGTGAGTGTCAACTTTAATTGGAATGCGAACGTCGACGTCGGCCTGATCGACGTCGTGCAGCGCGTGAACCGCATCGTCAATCAGTTGCCGGAAGGCGTCTCCCAGCCGGTGGTGTTGCGTTTTGATATCACCAATCTGCCGGTGTGCAACATCGCGGTGTCCGGTGAAATAGATGAGCGTGATCTCTATGATTTGGCGTTCAATGTCATCGAACCGCAAATCGAGCATCTGCCCGGTGTGGCTTCGGCGCAAGTGCTCGGCGGCCGCATCCGCGAAATTCACATCACCATCGACCGCAATCGCATGCAGGCCCTGCAGCTTCCCGTGCAAAGCGTGCTGACCGCGATCGCCAATTCCAACCTCATCATTCCCTCGGGCGATTTGAAAACCGGCCAGTTCGATTACGCCCTGAAAACCGAGAGCCGCTTCAATGTCATCAAACCGATGGAAGACATCGTGGTGCGGCTCAGCAACGACGTGCCGATTCGCATCAAAGATGTGGCGAAGGTCGAAGACAGTTATCAGGAACAAACGCAAATCGTGCGCATCAATGGCAAGCCCGGCTTGACGCTGCGGGTGCAGAAACTGGCGAGTGCCAACTCGGTGGATGTCGTCGACAATGTTTTGCGCGCGCTGCCGCATTTGACTGGCGTTCCGGAGTCGGTGCAACTCTCACTGTCGTTCGATCAATCATTGTACATTCGCGAAACGATTTCCGGTCTGCAGCGCGAGGCAATGCTCGGCGGCGTGTTGGCGATGCTGATCATTTTACTGTTCCTCCGCAATCTGCGCGGCACGCTCATCATTCTCGTGGCGATTCCGCTGTCGATTTTGATCACGTTCATCTGGTTCCGCTTCGGCAACGTGACACTGAACATCATGACCTTTGGGGGGTTGGCGCTGGCGGTCGGGCGTTTGGTCGATGATTCCATTGTCGAATTGGAAGCGATTTCGCGCCATTATAATGAAAGAAAACCCAATCAAACCAAATTGCAAGCGACACTCGAGGCGGCCAAAGAAGTCGCGGCGCCGATTTTTATTTCGACCCTGACAACGGTTATTGTGTTTTTGCCGATTGTGTTTTTAACCGGCATCGCGAAGCTGTTGTTTATCCCGTTGACGATTACAATTGCTGTCTCGCTCTTCGGTTCATTTTTGGTGTCGCGCACGGTTACGCCGCTGATGTGCTTGAAGTACCTGCCGCCCGAAAAGGAACTCAATCGGCATTCGAAAAATTTTTCAGATCGTCTGCGGGTGAAAGCCCATGACTGGCTTGCCGCGTTGGACGAGTGGTATGCCGGACAATTGCGGCAGGCGTTGCGCCGGCGCCGGCTCGTGCTGGGCGGCATCACCGGCGCCGCCGTGCTTTCGGTCGGCTTGCTCAAATTCATCGGCACGGAATTTTTTCCCGACCAGGATGAGAGCCAGATGAATATCTCGGTGAAATTGCCGGTTGGCTCGCGCGCCGAAGAAACCGATAAAGTCGTGCGGCAAATCGAGCAGATCATCCAAACGGAAGTGCCGGAAATGCATGCGATGATTGCCGACATCGGGGTGCCCAGTTCGCGCAGCGGCAATTTTTTCAGCCGCAATGCCGGCAGCCACATGGCGAATGTGCAGGTGGCGCTGGTTTCGCCGCACGAACGCGAACGGTCAGTGTTTGCAATTGTCAATACGCTGCGGCCGAAGTTGACGAAGATTGCGGGGACGACGGTGTTTGTCAGTCCCGGCGGCTTCATGCGGTTCCTCTTAAATTTCGGTTCTTCCGCGCCGATCGACGTCGAAATTCGCGGCTTCGATCTTGAAACCGGGTCGGCGCTTGCCAAAGAAATTGCCGGCCTGGTGCGGGCCACGCCCGGCGCGGTCGATGTGCAAATCAGCCGCGATGATAATTTTCCGGAATTGCGCGTGAAGATCGACCGTGACAAAGCCGGTGTGCTCGGCCTCAACGTCGCGCAAATTTCCAGCACGATCAACACCTGCATCAACGGGTCGGTGGCCTCGCTGTTTACCGATCCGGTCAGCGGCAATCAATACAATATTTTGGTACGGCTCAGCGAAGATTATCGTTCGAATATCGACGATCTCAAAAACATCGTCGTCAGCACCGCCGGCGGCCAGCAAATTTTGCTCGGCAATATCGCGACCGTCGAGAAAGCCAATGCGCCGGTGCAAATCGACCGCAAACAACAGCAGCGCATTATCGATGTCACCGCCAACGTCGCCGGCCGCGATTTGGGCAGCGTTGCCGCCGATATTCAAGCGAAATTGGCGACCTTCAACATTCCGCCCGGTTTTGAAGTCCGGCTCGGCGGCAATGTGGAGCAACAGCAAAAAGCGTTTCGCGATTTGTTGCTCGCGTTCGGCCTGGCGATTTTGCTGGTGTATGTCGTAATGGCCTCACAATTCCAATCGCTTATCGATCCGTTTATCATCATGTTCACCGTCCCGCTTGGCATCGTCGGCGTTTTTTGGACATTATTTTTGACGAGTACCACGTTATCGGTCACTTCGTTTCAAGGCATCATCGTGATGGTGGGCATCGTGGTGAGCAACGGCATTCTGCTGGTTGATTACACCAATCATCTGCGCATGCGCAACGTCGAGCTGCTCGAAGCCGTCGTGCAAGCCGGCCGCACGCGGTTGAAGCCGATTCTGATGACGTCGCTCGCCACCGTGCTCGGCCTGGTTCCGATGGCCATCGGTGTCGGCGGCGAGGATACGCAAGCACCACTCGCTATTGCGGTAATCGGCGGCCTGACGGTTTCGACGATATTAACGCTCGTTTTCGTGCCAACGCTGTATACGGTTTTTGAAGAGAAATTCAAACGCGAGCTAAAAGAGAAAAGCTTGTAGTTACGCCTTTAGACGTCAACTGCTGCAAATCAGAAAAGCTTTATTTTGAGGAGATGATCTGAATGTTCGAGTCAAGGCATGAAACAGTAGAAAAAAAACATATACCAACGGATGGTTTTTATTTGCTGGTCTCAATCTTTCCGTTGGAATTTTTTCATTTAGTTCGCCGGTTATGCGGGTTGGTTTTAGCGGTTTTTTCATGCATGTTTTTGTCCTTGCCGCTTCAGGCCCAAACGGCAGCGGTTCACCTCGACTCACTCACTTTGGAGCACGCCGTCACGCTCGCGTTACAACATCATCCTGCACTCAAGGCCGCGCAAGCGAGTGTGCACGCTTCCTCGGCAGCCTTGACACAAGCCCGCGCCGCCTATTTCCCGGCGGTGAATTTATCGACAAGTACCACGCGCACGGAAGGCGCCTTTGTCTTCAACCCCTCGTTTCCGCCGCGAGATCAGCGCTACACGAATTATGTGGTTTCGTTACAGGCGCAACAAACGTTGTATGACTTCGGCAAAACCGGTGACCGCGTGGCAGCGAATGAAAATTTTGCCGCCGCCGCCGCATTGGATGCCGACGCGGCACGCCAGAATGTGATTGCCAATGTCAAGCTGGCCTATTTGAATTATATTCAGACCGCGCGCGTCGTCAAAGTCAACGCAGAAGCGGTGGCGCAGGCCGAGCAGCATCTGGTGCGCGCCAAAGCGTTTTATTCCGTCGGCAAGCGTCCGGAGTTTGATGTGACAAACTCCGAGGTCGATCTCGCCAATGCGAAAGTCAATTTGATTCGCGGGCGCAATTTGCAGCAGTTGGCGAAAGTGCAATTGGAAAATGCGATGGGCGTGCATCCCGCCACGAATTATTCGGTGAGCGAGAGTTTTGTGATTCCGCCCTTGCACCCGACGCTGGATTCGGCCAAAACTATCGCATTCGCGCAGCGTTCCGAGTTGCGCTCGGCGCGCGCCCGGCTGCAGGCCAATCAGGCGTTCGTTGCGGCGGCGTGGAATCAACATCTGCCGACGCTTTCCGCCAGCGGCAGCTATATTTGGAGCGCATTTGATTTTCCATTGTTCAGCCGGTGGAATGCCGGCGTCACGCTGAGCTTGCCGGTGTTTCAAGGCTTCAACATCAGCGCGCAAGTGCAGCAGGCCAAAGCCAACGCCGATGTGGCTCAGGCCAATTTCGAGGTGTTGATCGAGAACATTACGCTGGAAGTTGAGCAGGTGTATTTGTCGCTGCAAGAGGCCAATGAGCGCATCGCGGCCGCGTCCAAACTGGTGGAGCAAGCCGAGCAAAATCTGAAACTCGCGGAAGCCCGCTACAACTCCGGCGTCGGCTCCCCCATCGAAATCACCGATGCGCAATTGTCACGCTCCAATGCGCGCATCACGCAGATTCAAGCGCAGTATGATTACAACAGCGCGCTGGTGCGGCTGCGGCTGGCGATGGGAATCGCTGAGCAATAATTTTGGCCTGACGCGCCTTTAGAAAAAGGCGCTGGACTGCAACGAAGATTATTAGTTAAGGAACGAAACAATGACCTTCAACAAAATTATTTTACTCATCGCTATGATTTGGACGGTGGGACGGTTTTTCCGCATTTGGCGGCAAGTTCGCAGCGGGGCCGTAGTCGTTCCACCGCTGGTCGCGGCCAATTTTGTGTTTGCTCTTTCCATTGTTTTGGTAATCATTTTTGGCATCTCGCCGTTGCATCTCTTGTGGTTATTTCCGGTAAGTTTTGTATTTGGGATTGTTTTGTTGTTTTTTTCATTTGGCACTAAACTTATACTTGGCTTTTTAGCCATGCTGACCATTGGGCAAGAAAAAGTAACTATTCAGCTATTTTACCGCCCGGGCGCTTATTTTTGAGATTTGTTATATCGCGCGAATTTATTTTTGCACGCAGATTTGAGCGCCCGGGCGGTACTGAATAGTTACAAGAAAAATAAGAATGTTCATCGACGAGTTTCTGTCTGAGTACGATGTCACCGAGCATCATCACCTCGATTTTGATGCATCTGCTGAAAAAGTTTATGCCGCCGTTCGCGAATTAGACGTAAACCCCTCTAAAGTGATTCGTGCTCTTTTCGCGCTGCGCGGATTGCCGGCATTCTTGTTTTCGCGCCAGCAACGCGGACATGGATTGGGATTGAATCTGGCGGGACTGTTAAAAAGCGGTTTTATCTTTCTCGCTGAAGCGCCGCAACAAGAACTCGTGCTCGGTTTGGTCGGAAAGTTTTGGACGACTTCGGGATGCATTCAACGCCTGGACGCCGCCGGCTTTCAGCATTTTGCGATACCCGGTTTTGCCAAAGCCGTGTGGAATTTTTCTCTTGAAGCTCGGAGCGCCGGTATCACCCGGTTGCACACCGAAACGCGGGTTTTATGTTTAGATGCGGCCAGCCGGCGCCGATTTCGTTTTTATTGGTTGTTTATTCGTTCTTTCAGCGGTCTGGTGCGAATAGAGATTTTGCGTGCGATCAAGCGAAGCGCGGAACTTGTTTAAATTTATTGAGAAATCGCTTTGGGAAAGAAGTTAGACAAAATCCTCGTCGTCGATGTCGAAGCCACCTGTTGGGAAGACTCGCCGCCTCCCGGCCAGGAGAGCGAGATTATCGAGATCGGCCTGTGCCTGCTCGAAGTCGCGTCTGGACAGCGTTCGGACCAACAGAGTATTTTGGTCAGACCTGAACGTTCAGAAGTCAGCCCGTTTTGCACGCAGCTCACTACTTTAACCCAGGAAGAGGTTGACCGCGGCATTACGTTTAAAGCGGCCTGCCTGATGCTGCAGCAACAGTTCGCGTCGAAGAATCGCGTCTGGGCAAGCTACGGCGATTACGATCGGCGGCAATTTCAAAAACAATGCGAAGCGTTTGCGGTGAATTATCCTTTTGGCCCGACGCATATCAACGTGAAAAACCTTTTTGCCCTTGCCCACGGATTGGCCGATGAGGTCGGGATGGCGAAAGCGCTGGAACTCACGCAACGCCCGCTCGCAGGCGTGCACCATCGCGCCGGCGACGATGCGTGGAATATCGCGGGGATTT
>JAJVHT010000144.1:13617-20688 GCA_022072515.1 bacterium | reverse complement strand
CCAGGCGATAAATTCAGTGATCACTTCAGCGCGCCAGCCGCCCTGTGACCGGTTGTAATTGATGTAGCCGACAACACAGGCGTAATCATTCTCAGCAAAACAAGAATCAAAGAGGAGTCGACCTTTGGCAAGCAGCGCGTGGCCTTCCTGTTCATTATACATGATTTATAAAATAACAGAATTCGGCGGGAAAAGCAAGGGTAAAGCGTGGCCGCTACGGGGCCATGAGACAAGGGCTGGGGCGTTAACCTATCGCCGTCAACGTCAAAAAAAATCCCCAGGCCCATTACGGAACCTAGGGATTCTGAGGAGGAAGGAAAACGACGAAGAGTAACATACTTTTATAAAACACACCGTTAAAATTCCCTGGCGTGAGGTGGCATCCGTGCTGCGTCGTTTTGCTTATATATACCAATATGAACGCGAATTTGTTCCATCCCGATTAAAAAAATTTTTAAAAAGTACAGTTCAATCGAAGTAGCGCGGATTTTCCCAAGTTGAGGCCAGCTTCGGCCGTCATTTGGGCTTCAGCCGTTTTGCGCGGCGTTACCGTTGCCAATTTCGCGGGACTCCTCCGCCGTCCCGTTGCTGATGGAAATTTTGCTTGCAATTTAAATGGAAAAGCTTAAACTATCTCTTATGCGCTCGAGGTGGTATGAAAGAAGTGTCTGTAAATATGGTGGGTCTCGCCTCACGCGGTCGAAAAAAACACAGGACGTAGGTTATCAAAAGCTTGAAAAGACGAAATGTCTTTAATCGATTTGCGCAGTGATACCG
Source organism: bacterium (assembly GCA_022072515.1). Classification (GTDB taxonomy): domain Bacteria; phylum Zhuqueibacterota; class Zhuqueibacteria; order Zhuqueibacterales; family Zhuqueibacteraceae; genus Zhuqueibacter. Next base: position 19,911 of record JAJVHT010000144.1, on the reverse strand, counting down.
TCACCCGGCCTACGCCGGCGATGCGCCGCGTCATGGCCGAGGCCGAAGTGGGCGATGATGTTTTCGGTGAGGACCCAACGGTTAATCGGCTGCAAGACATGGTGGCGGAGATTCTCGGCATGGAAGCCGCGTTGTTCGTCGCCAGCGGCACGATGGGCAATCAAATTTGTATTCACGGCCACACACAGCCGGGCGACGAGATTATTTGCGAGGCCGGCGCGCATTTTCTGCATTATGAAGCCGGGGCGATAGCGGCGTTAAGCGGCGTCCAAGCCCGCCCCCTGGCGGGCCAACACGGCGTTATTACCGCGCGGCAAATTGCCGAGGCCTTGCGCGGTGACGTTTATTATTTTCCCCGCAGCCGTTTGATTGCGCTCGAGAATACGCACAATCTCGCCGGCGGCGTTATTTTTCCTTTGGAAGAAATTCCGCCGATTCGCCAGCTTGCCAAACAACATGGTTTGGCGATGCATTTGGACGGCGCGCGCTTGTGGAATGCGTGTGCGGCTGCCGGCCTGGCGCCGAGAGATTACACGCAATATTTTGACTCCGTTTCCGTCTGTTTCTCCAAAGGCCTGGGCGCCCCCATCGGTTCGGCCATTGGCGGCTCGCAGGCGTTTATCGCCAAAGCCCGGCGCATTCGCAAAATGTTCGGCGGCGGCATGCGGCAAGCCGGCGTTATCGCAGCCGCGGCGATTTATGGCTTGCAACACCATCGCGAGCGGCTGGTTGAAGATCATGCGCATGCCCGGCGCTTGGCCGAGGCCCTGCAAGGGCAGGGCGGCATCGCAATCGATCTCACGACGGTGCAAACCAATATCGTCATCCTGAATATCGCCAATACCAAGCTGACCGTGCCCGCCGCGATTGCCGCGCTGCAACAAGAGGGCGTGCTCGTCAGCCCGTTCGGGGCGACTGTTCTGCGCGCGGTGACGCATCTCGATGTCGACGGCGCGGCTATCGCACGGGCTATTGCCATTTTTAGTAAAATTTTTTCTTGAAACGCCAATCCCGCTTTTGCATTATTTTTGGATCTAGGAAATTTAAGGAAGCATCGCACGAGTGAATCGGCCACGTTGGTGACGTGAAAATATTGCAAAAAGAAAAACTTCTCTTTCTCACCATTTTTTTCGCCTGCGGCGTTGCTGGCGTGCGAGGCCAGCAAGCGCTTGATTCCCCGGCGCGCCGGGCGAATGCCCAGAATTTGGTCATCGGCCTGCTCACCGGCCAGACCGATTATCGTGAGGTAAATATCACGACGCGGGAAGGCACCTTTCGTATTTACGGCCAAGGCAATTCACGTCCGTTTGAGATGATCGAAGGCACACCGGAACGGCTGGTTATTACGTTCAAGCCGCACGGCTTGGAACTGCCGGCAGTGTTGGGCGACCAGCGCCGGCCGCAGAAAATTGTCTATCAATTTTTTCATACCGAACGCAGCCTCATCTCGAACATTATCCTCGACGAAGTCGATTATGCGCTTTTTGAAAGCGAAGCCGTTGCCGCCGAAATTGCCAGCGCCACCCGCAATTATCGCATCCTGCCGTTGCCGACGTCCGCCAATTTGATGGAAATGATTTGCTACAATTTCAAACATCCGATTTTGCGCGAGCGGGCTGTGCGCCAGGCGTTGTCGTATGCGATCCGCCGCGAAGATATCAAACGGCGCTTTTTTCCGACAACGGGGGCAGCGGATATCAGCGTGGGGCCGTTCTCCAAAGAGAGCCATTATTTTCCACCCGGCGTCAATGAATACAACTTCAATCCCAAGAAAGCCGTTGAATTGTTGCGCGGCGCCGGCTGGCAAGCCATCAATCGCGACGGCATCCTGGTGCGCAACGATGAAACCTTGAGCTTCCGCATTTTTTACGATGAAAGCACCCAGTTAAAGGAAGATATCATCCGGCAAATCAAAATCAGTTGGAATGAAATCAATGTCAATGTCATTCCGATTCCTTTGAGCTTTGGCGAAATCCAGGAACGGCTGCGGACCGGCAATTATGATGCGGTGCTGGTGCGCCATATGTTTGAAGAAACGCTGCCCAGCCTGGAAGAATTTTTTAACCCCGGTTTTCTCAACTACGATAGTCCGGCACTGCAACGCGCTTTTGTCAATGCCAAAAAATTTCAGGGCACCGAGGCGTTCCGCGAGAATATGAAATATATTCAATTGTTGATCAACCAGGATCAGCCGGTCAGTTTTCTCTATCATCCGTGGCAAACCTGGCACGCGATCAATCTCGTCAAATTTGAAAATTTTCTGCAGAACGGCAAGCTGAAGCTTTATCAGGAATGGCAACTCCGACCGCGACCGTAGTCTCATGCCTTTTGAAAATATAAAAATTCGCTACCGCCTCTTTACCCGCTTGTTGATCTCCCATATTCTGCTCGTCTCGATTCCGCTGCTGATCACTGGCCAGGTCTTGGTGAATACGGCGCAAACGGCCATCAAGCAAACGATTTTGGCGCGCAATCTCGAATTTGCCCGGCGCTCCGCCGGCACCATTGCCGCGACGTTGGGCAAGGCGCGCGAGATTCTGCGCTTCACCGCCGGGATTCCGGATATCACCAACATGGGCCGCATGGATCAGGATTTAATGATCAACAACATGGTGGCGCAATTTTCGGTCTTCAAGCGCATTTCCATCGTCGACCGCGACGGGCACGTAATCAGTTCCACGGCGTTCGGCAATTTGGGGTTGAACGTGGGCAGCAACGGCCTGCTGACCAAAATTTTGCAAAACCAACCCTACAATTCCGAGGTTTATCTGTCGCCGGAAAATCTGCCGACGATGGAAATCGCCGAGCCGATTATTTTTCAAAATGAAATTATCGGCGCCTTGTCGAGCGAAGTGGATTTGAAAGCAATCTGGGATGTGGTGGACAGCAATGCCATCGGCGAGCGCGGCGAAGCGTTCATTTTTCACCCCACCAAAAACGGCCAATTTATCGCACATTCCAATCGCCGCATGGTATTGGAACATCGCCAATTCGATGAAATCGACATTATCGACAGTGTCGCCGCCGGCCGCAACAATCACAAAATTTATGTCAATCACGACGGCGTGGAAATGATTGCGGCCTATGCGCCCATTACGCCAGAGCAGTGGGGAACGGTGATCCAGCAGCCGACGAGCGAGGCCTTTGCGCCGGCGCAAAAAATGAAGCTGCAAATTTTTCTTTTGATGATTATCAGTGTGTCGCTAGCCGCCCTCATCGCCGCGATTTATACGCGCCAAATCGTGCAACCGGTCAACAGCCTGGTGTCAGGCATCGAGCGCATCGCCACCGGCGATTTGCGCCACCGCATTCGGCCGCTGGGCCACGACGAGGTGAGCCGGCTGGCGAAACACATCAACACCATGGCCAGCCGCCTGCTCGAATTTCAACGTCAACTCAAACGCGGCGAGCGCCTGGAGACGTTGAACAAACTGGCCTCTGTCTTGTCGCACGAAATCCGCAATCCGCTCAACTCGATGGTCATCAACATGCAGCTCATGCGCCGCGAGTTTCACAAGCCGCAGATCGATGCCGGCAAGTTAGAGCATTACCACCAAATCTTAAATTTGGAAGTGGGCCGCGTCGAATCACTGGTGAGCAATTTCTTGTTGATCGCCAAACCGCCCAAATTGGAAAAAACGCCGCAGCGCCTGAGCACACTGCTGGATGATCTGATCAAGGCAGAGCTGCCGAGCGCACTGACCAAGGGCATTCGCGTCGAGCGCCATTACCAACGGCCTGGTCTCGTGGTCGAAGTCGACGCGCAAAAATTATATCAAGTTTTTCTCAATATTTTTTTGAATGCCGTGCAAGCCATGCCTGGCGGCGGGCGTTTGGTAATCGGCTTGGATCGTATTGAAGCTATCGCCACCGAAGAGGAGGCGCACACCCTCGAAGAAGCGGCCAGTATAACTTACGCCGCCATTTCTTTCAAAGACACCGGCAAAGGCATCCCCAGCCAAGAGTTGAGCAAGATTTTTGACTTTTATTTCACCACGAAAGAACGCGGCACCGGCATCGGGCTGTCTTTCGCGCAGCAAATCATCGAAGAGCATGGCGGGCGCATCCAGGTGAGCAGCGAAGTCGGTAAAGGTACTGAATTTACCGTTCTGATTCCCTACCTAAAATAAAAAGAAAATTTTGTCAAAACTCTTGACAAACCAGTTCAGAAACATTATATTTCAGCTTGTCCAGAAATAGGGTTTTATTTTATGCAGTTGGAATTGCTTATTTGTACACCAAATATTGCCAAAATTTAACTGTAAATAAAATCTGCCGGGTTGAAATTTAGGTCTGCTATTCTCCAATACGTCCCAGCTTGAAGATATTAACGTTATGTTAAGGAGGGACACTGGAACTTTCTACCTATTTTTCAGTATCTACTATTATAAACCAGATGCTGGACGGGAGTTATTCTGTCTCTGACCACTTTAAAAAACAGGAGAACGGAATGGCACTAACTTTTACCGAGAAAGGGGTAGAAGGATGGTCCGAGTCACAGTTGGAGAACATGAGTCAATAGACCGCGCTATTATGCGCTTTAAGAGAAAATGCGATCGAGCACGTGTTTTGCGGGATTTTAAGAAGTCCACGTATTACATCAAACCCAGTCAGCGTCGTCGCATTCGGAGAGAAAAAGCCATACGACGCGCCAATCGAGTACAAATGCAGAATGTTGAGTAAGTCGTGATGAATCAAACTGAGTTAGGGCTTGGTGTGGAAAAGCAAATGGCCAAAAAACGTAAAACCACCGATAATCGCACGAAGCAGTCGATCGAGAAATACTTGGAAGAGATTGGCGGTTATTCGCCGCTCGCCCCGGAAGAAGAAGTCGACCTGGCGCGGCTAATCCGCAAGGGCAATGCCAGAGCCTTAGATAAACTGGTGAAAGCCAATCTTCGTTTCGTCATCAGCGTGGCCAAAGAATATCAAGGTCAAGGCCTGCCGTTGCAGGATTTGATCAGCGAAGGCAACCTGGGTTTGATCAAAGCCGCGCAACGCTTCGATGAGACCCGTGGTTTTAAGTTTATTTCCTACGCGGTGTGGTGGATTCGCCAGTCGATTTTGCAGGCATTGGCGGAACAGAGCCGGGTGGTGCGTCTGCCGCTAAACCGCGTTGGCGCCATCAACAAAGTCGGCCGCGCGCTCGAAGAGCTGGAGAAGAAGTACGGCCGCGAGCCCAGTATGGAAGAAATTGCCGAAAAGATGGAAATGACCGCGTTTGAAGTCGCGGATGTTTTGAAAACTTCGGCGCGCCATCTTTCGCTCGACGAGCCGTTCAAAGAAGACGAAGGCAACAGCCTGCTCGATATTCTCGAGAGCGACCGTTATGCGCCTCCCGACGATACGTTGATGCAGGAATCTTTGCAAGTCGAGATCGACAAGGTGCTGTCCACGCTGAAGCCGCGCGAAGCGGAAATCATCCGGCTGTATTTCGGTCTGGATGGCGACCGCCCGTTGACGCTCGAAGAAATCGGCGAGCACTTCAAGCTCACGCGTGAGCGTGTCCGCCAGATCAAAGAGAAAGCTCTGCGGCGCCTGCGCCATCGTTCCCGCCTGGAGCCGCTGCGCAAGTATCTGGGCTGAGCGAACGTCTCTAATAAAATTCAAACCCACCTCCGAAGCTTCGGAGGTGGGTTTTTTATTTTAGCGTTCGCGAAGCGTCGCGCCCCACTGTAGTTTTCTAATTTTTTTAAAAGCTTCGTGCTCTCGCTTATAAACACGTCGTTGCTGAATGCCGTCTGTGGCAGTGCAAAGCAGCACTTCCGCATAAACTTTCGTCGCTTGCGGCTCGCGAATGATTCTCGCCCATGGCGTCTCCTCAGGCGCAAAACGCGACATGGCGGCATAGGAAAATTTGCAATCTTCCCACGGTGAAGATGCTTCTTTCGCACGGCGCTGAAATTGAGGACGCTGCAAGCGTTGCGGGAAATGGCACCAATCATCAACAAGCGGGCAAGGAAAATCGTGCGGACAGGGCGCGAGAGTTTGGGCACCTAATATCAGCAATTGCTCGCGCGCGTTTTTGAGCGTTGGAAAGGCGGCCGAGGTTCCCGGTTCGACAATCAGCAACACGCCGGTGCAATGCTCCCACGCCCAGTGCACAATGCGCTGCTGATCAGAGAAGCGCAATTCGTTCAACACATGGCCGAGAATAACAAGATCATACGCCGGCGTTGTCGCCGGGAGCTGATGGCGAAGATCGGAACGTTGCCACTGCGAATCTTTAACGGCGGGATGCGTGGAAGCTTGCGCCAATTTTTTCCCCAGCTCAATAAAAGACAGCTCACGCTC
>JAJVHT010000144.1:0-13517 GCA_022072515.1 bacterium | reverse complement strand
TTCAGCGCCACGCCCGCATTGGCGCGCTGCAAAGATTGGGCGTCGCGATCCGGCCAAAGCGCGCCACGATCATAAAACCAAAATGGCGAGAGGCCGGCGATATTGAAACGGGTACCGAGCTCAAAGTTAAAAGTCGCATATTTTTCGACTAATAAAGGCGTTCCGGTATAACCGCGCAAATTGCCGCCGCCTTCAGCGAGTCGATGCGAGCCGCCATCCCATTCGCTGCTCGTCTTGACCTTGTCATTCCGAAAACGCGTGCGCGCGTCCGCGCCTTCCCCATGAAACAAATCTTGCAGCGGCAACCGGTCGGGGCCGAACGAAGTGCCGAGATTGCCTTGCAGGCGCATCCATAAACCAGGGAGCCGGTAATGCGCCGCCATTTTCCCGCTGATTTTCGTAAAGCGCGAGGCGCTCGCGGGCAGCGAGCTTTCCAGGCGCCAAAACGTTTCGCCGGCAAGGCGCCCGTGGGTAAAACGGCCGCTGGTTTGTAGATACGCGAATAAAATTTTTTGCTTATCCCATTCCTGGCTTTTTATTTTTCCCGTGTCATTCGCCACGACACGAAACGTATAACGCGAATTGAGCAGATGCGAATAGTTGGCGCCGATTTGCCATTCGGCCTCGGTGTTGGTGGTCAAACTCCGCAGCGCGTGAAATTGCAAACGGGCGTCGGTCTCAAAGCGTCCCTCAATTTTACGCGCCAACAAAACGTAGCGATTCCGCAAATTGCTGCGCCGCAACGGATGGTTGTAGCCAATAATGCCGTCGATTGTATGCGACAAAAACCCATAATCAAGCTGCAAGGTTAAATTGTTATAGAACGCACGATAGCTGGTTTGCGTGCGCACGCCGAGCCGCAGGCCATCCACGCGGTTGTAGCCGAGATCGGGCCGCCACAACACAACGTACGCGTCGCCCGGCATGAAGATATAACGCATGAACGGCAAATCCGGCTTAAAATCCAAACGCCGCCGGCCATTGTTGAGGAGATTCGTATCCATAATTTGATCGTTGGGATCGACGATAACGCGTCCGGGTTTTTCTGCCGTTGCAAAAACGACTTTGCCCGACGCGCTTTTGCCGTCCCAGCGTTTTACTTCTTTTTGGCCGTTGTCACGCTCCAATTCAACCTCCACCGGCATGATGCCGTCGCCTTTGCGCTTGATCTCCACTTCCGTCACCCAGGAGCCGTCGGCTTGCTGCATTTTGGTGATGGCGCCTTTTTCATAATCGACAGTCGGCGTTTGATGCAGCCATTGCTTAAAAAACCAACCCAACTCCTGGCCGCTGATTTGTTCGCAGATAGCAACAAAATCGGCCTCGCTCGCATGCTTGAATTTCCAGTCTTGATAATAACGCTGCAAGCTGGCGGTAAAGGCGGAATCGCCGATCACGTATCGCAGCATCTCGTACAACAAATCGGCTTTTGCATAAGAATTGAAAAACATGCCGGGCGGATCTTTATATTGATGCACGGCGTTGGCAATCGGCTCATTCTGGCCGGAAGTCATGTACATACGCGTAAAATTACGCATCAGCTCATTGATCGAGGGCAAGGGATACAATTTCGCGAACACGCCCATGTCCTGGCGCGCACTGTCGGCATCGTAACCCAACTTCCCATATTTTTTTTCAGAAAAATCTTTGGCAAAAAAGAGCGCCAAGCCGTTTGCCATCCAGCTTTCCCGCACGCCGTTGCTGCCCACGATGCCGGGATAATACAGCCGCCCGAGCGCAAATACCAAATCGAACGTCTCGCCGCTGTCCAGCAACAACATCGGCGGCTGGCCGGTTTCGCGCTGCGCGGACTGCACAATATTGAGCTGCGAAAATGGATATTCGCCTGCATAGCTTTGAATATACCGCTGCACTTCATCAAAGTTTTTCCAAACTTCTTTGACAAAATTTCGCTGCGCCTCGCCGCGCCCGAAAACACTGATCAGATAAGGTGAAGAGAACGTCGTCCGCACAAACGCCGGCGACATACTCCAAATAAAATTGCGCGCATTTTCGGTGTGAAAACGAACTTGCCGCGGCGGGGCTTTGGACAAAGTTTTGCGCACCGAATCCTGCCACGCCAAAAATTTCTTGCCGCCGAACGTCGTGTCGGCCGTGACATTTTCCCAGCCAGGATCACCTGCCACCACCTCGCCCGAGCCGACAACGATGAAATTTCCGGGAACGGTAATGGTGGCATCGATCGTGGCAAACTCACTGTAGACACTCTGCGCCTCCATGAGAAAATGAAACGGCTCGGCGTTCCAGCCGTTGCGATCATAAACCACCAACCGGGGGAACCAGTGCACAAAATCAAGCTGAAAATCCGGTGACGTGACGTTTCGCCCGCGCCGATCGTCGCGCCGATGCGCCGCAGTGGTCGAAGGGGAAAAAGCTTTTTTATAATCCTGCCTATAATTCAAACCCAAAACCAAAGAATCGCCCGGTAACAAAGGCGCCGGCAGCGGCAAATCCAAAATCGTGTCGTGAAAATCAAAGGCCCGTAAGGGAAATTCCGTTTCACGGCCGATCGCATGAAATTGCAAGCTCTGGATCGTGAGTTGATAGTCGGCCGCATGAATGATACTGATATTGTCGCTACGGAAGCGCCGCATTTCACGCACGGCGGTATTTTCCTCGTCGAAAAAAGCATTGGCCGGAACCTGCAAATAAATTCGCTGCAGCGTCTCCGGTGCGTTGTTTTTATAAGTTATCACCAGTTGACCTTGTAAGGCATGTGTCGTCGTATCAAACTTGGCTTCAATTTGATAATGCGCACCTTGTTGAAAGTAGGCGCGTTGAGGCTGGCCGCTGCCGGCGGCAGGAATGAGCAACACAATGATAAAACCAATGACGCTTTTTTTCATATTTTTCTTTTTATCCGTTTTGAATGAACGCTTCTCCTCGCCGCACTCCCGCCATAAAAGCAAACGCAATGCCGAGTGCGGCGGCGCCATATAGAAACATGACGCGATAATCATTGTGAAAAACGGCGATGATTTTTCCCGCCAAAATCGGCCCGACGATCGCGGAAGACTGTGAGGCCAGATAATACAAGCCGGTATAAGCGCCGACCCGAGCCGCCGGCGCACAATCGATAACCATTGGCAAGGAATTCACGACAATGACCGACCACGCCACGCCGGCGGCAGCGAGCATGTGCTGCGTTTGCCACACCGTGTGTATAAAATAACCACTGCCCAACAACAAAGCAAACGCCACGATTGCGATCTGAATCGTGCGCTTGCGGCCAAATTTTGTGCCGAGCCAGCCACTGGGCACGGCAAATAAAATGATGCTCACCGCAAAAAAAGCCACGAGCCGCGTCGCTTCCCCGCTATCAAGGCGTAAAACATTCACGGCAAACGAGGTAAAAAAAACTTCCACCGCATTGAAACTGAGAAACCAAAAAAAGATGGCGACAAGCAGCCGTAACGCAGAACGATCATGATCCGCCACCACGGTGCGCAGGCTATCCATTAAGCCGGCCTCAAGCTCGCCGGCAGGGCGTTGCACCAGCGGCGGTTCATGAATAAAAATCAACACGACGACACAAGCCAGCAGCATCACCACGCCACCGAAATAAAACGGCGCGGAGATGGAAATTTTGAAAAGTGTACCTCCGGCAACGGCGGCAAGAATACCGCCGATGCCGCCCATCAAATTAATGACGCCATTGGCTTGCGAACGTTGCGGCGACGGTGTGATGTCCGGCATCAACGCAATCACCGGCGTACGAAAGAGATCCATGCTGAGAAGCATGAGGCAGATCGTCAGCATAAAGACGGCGAGAGGCCCGCCGAGGGTCTGAGGAATCGCAATAAAACTGAGCATCGCCAGCGGCGCCCCAACGGCGATAAACGGCTTGCGCCGGCCCCATGAAGTCCGCAAGCGATCCGACCAGGCGCCGACATAAGGCAAAATAAAGAGCGCCGCCAAATTATCCAGGGTCATGATAAATCCGGTCAATGTCGTGCTCAGCCCGAACCCGGTCACCCCGGCGTTTGTTGCAAAATCCGGACGCCCGGCCTGGAGAAAGAGGGGAACGTACGCATTATAAATGCCCCACAACAACGAAATTCCGAGAAAGCCAAAACCCAACAAAATAAGCCGCAAATAAGAAACGCGCATTCAACCTCCAGGGATCCGGTATATTCGTTTGGCCATTCGTCGCAAAATCAACGCAGAATTTTCTTGACAATGTGCCTTTCGTTTTGTATTTTGGAAACGATTAATAGACAAACAGTTTCCGACTTTTATTCATTTAATTATATATTCTCTATTTTTAATTTTTTACGGAAACCATCAAGCATTTAGTAGTTTCTTCTGTTTTGACGTGATGACTGAACCACAAACAGAAATCCGTGAACGGATCTTTTTAAAAACGCGTGAAAAGTTTGCTGCCGCCGGCTACGGCAAAACTTCGATGGATAAGATCGCGGGCGAGCTTGGCATGAGTAAAAAGACCCTGTATAAATTTTTTCCAACGAAGCTAAAACTGGCAGAAATGCTGGTCGAGCAGGTTTTGGCCGAAATCAACCGGCGCTGTGACGCGATTTTGGCCAGCCCGCTGCCGGCGGTGGAAAAACTTTTGCGTATCGTGCAGATGCTTATCGAGCAGCAACGGGGTTTTGTGACTAAAACCCTGTTAGAGAGTTTGCGCAGCCATTTGCCCCATCTATGGCAGCGGATTGAGGCCTTTCGCCGCGAACGGATGCATAAAAATTTAGAAATCATCCTGGCGCAGGGCAAACGCGATGGCACCGTGCGTACCGATTTCAATCACGATCTGTTTTTTTATTTTCTCTTCGGCGCAATCAATGAAGGCATAAATCCCGAAACCTTGATTCATTCGTCTTATTCGATGCCGGAAGCGTTGTCGGCGCTGTTTGATATTTTTATGAATGGCACGCTGACCGCCAAAGGCCGCGAGCAGTACCAGAAACTGAAAGCGGCCAACCTCGCGTTAAAATAATCTGGCGCTAAAATTGTTCTTGCGGCCGTGCAGAATCTAAAATCACATTTTCAATATAGAAATCAAGCTAGCTTGGGAGCATAAAATGAGAATCTTGTTGTCGGCAGCTATGCTGCTGGCTGTCATCGCACTCGGCCGCGCGCAAACACCGCTTACCCTTGAGGAAGCGTTACAGCTCGCGCAGCAGAATAATCTACAACTTCAAAAGCAACAACAAAAGCAAAAAATTGCGGAACTGGAAGTGGCAACGAAACGCGGCCAGCGCCTGCCGGCGCTCGATTTTAGCGCGCTGGCCTCCTATACCGACGAGATTGCGAAGCTGGACCTTCCACTGGAAAAATTGGGGCTGCCGTTGCCACCCAATTTTACGGCGCCCCGTGTCGAGCTTGGCGGGCACGATCGCACCGACATTGCCCTCGGCGTGCGGCAGCCAATCTTCACCGGAGCGAAATTGCGCACGCAAGTTGAAGTGGCCAAAACCATGCTGGCCGTCGAACAATCCCGGCTCGCGGTGATGCAGCAACAAACCGCGTATCAAGTTTATTTGCTCTTTTATCAAGCGCAAAGCCTGAAGAAAGAACGAAAGATTCAGGAAGCCAGCCTGGCGCGGCTCTCGGTGCAACTGCAGCAAGCCCGCAGCCTGTTCAGCGCGGCGCAAGTGATGGCTTATGACACCCTGCAAGTGTACAATCAAGCTTTGCAACTTAGAATTCAACTCGACCAGAATCAGCGCGACCAACGGTTGGTGGCATTGCAAATGGCGCGGCTGTTGAATCTGCCGGAAACTCGTGCCATCGTTGAACTGGATTTGTCCGAGCCTGCGGCCTTCGTCACCCCACTTGATCATCTCAAACGCAGCGCCGTGCAACATCGTCCGGAATTAAGCGGCGTGCGGCTCGCTCAACGCAGCGCGCAATTAAGCCGCAAATTGGCGCAGGCGAATTTTCTGCCCGACATCGGCGCGGAGGCCAAGTATCATTATGGCAAACCGGGATTGAATCAAGTGACGAATCAGTGGATGGATTACACCACCGTCGGCGTCAGCTTGCAATGGAATTTGTGGCGCGGCAATCAGGATCGGCGTCGCATCGAAGCGGCGGAGGTGGAACAGCAGCGCTTGACGCTGGAGGAGCGCGAGTGGTTGAACGCGATAAATTATGAAGTGGAGCGCAGTTGGGAAAATGCTGATTTTGCCGTGAAACAAATACACTTGGCGGAGCGCCTGCTGGCGCAACAACAGGAACGTTATCGCATCGTGACAACGCAGCAGGGCGAAGGCGTCGCCACCACGAATGACGTCATTGTCGCCGAAGCGGATCTAACCCAAGCCGAGCTGCAATTGCAACGCGCCCGGATTCAATACTATTTGTCGCAAAGCGAGATTTTGTTGGCGACCGGGACATTGCAATAACCTAAAACAATCTGCCCAGCGCTGAGAAGCAATGGATTGCAAATGGAGAAAGTATAATGAAGAAAATTGCAGGCTATTTCGGGGTTGCGCTTTTGCTGCTGTCAAGTTGCGCAAAAAAAAACAACTCAACTTTTCAAGCCACCGCAATAATCGAAGGCACGGCGATCAAAGTCTCAGCGCAGACTGGCGGTTACTTGCTGAAAGTGAATGTCGAGGAAGGGCAGGACGTCGGCAGCGGCGACACCCTGGCGGTGGTCGATGCGGAGAAGCTGGGTTATCAACTCAATCAAATGGAGGCCAATCTCGACGAGCTGAATGTCCAACATCGCCTGGCCACGACGAATTTGCGGCGCGCGCAGGAAGATTATGATTACGCCAAAACCAAGTATGAACGTTATCTCGATCTCTTCAAGAAAAACGCGGCTTCGCAGCAGGTGCTGGATGATTTGAAAATTACCCATGATCGCGCCAGTACCGCGCTCGAATCGGCGCGGCAGAATTTGCAGTCGATTAGCAGCCGCGAAAAGGGGCTGGCGGCGCAGATGAAACTTTTGCAACGCCAAATTAATGACGCGATGGTAACCGCGCCGATCAGCGGCACGGTGACGACGCGTTTTTATGATGCGGGTGAAACGATTCCGCCCAATGCGCCGTTGGTGGAAATTGTCGATCTGGCGAAGATGTGGGCGAAAGTATATGTTTCCGAAACGTATTTACCCCAGATCAAAATCGGTCAAAACGCGCAAGTGCAAATCGATGGGACAACACAAACATTCACCGGCACCGTCGCGTGGATCAGCGCCAAAGCGGAGTTTACACCAAAAAATATTTTGACCCAGGAAAGCCGGACGGCGCTGGTTTATGCCGTAAAAATCAGTATTGACAATCCGGATCACGTGCTAAAACATGGCATGCCGGTGACGATTAGCTTGTAGTTTCGCCTTAATCATATTTTTACAAAAGTGTCTGAAATCATCACCATCCAAAACTTCGGCAAGAGCTACGGCAAAATCCGCGCGGTAGAGGGGTTGACCCTTGCCATCAACAGCGGCGAATTGTTCGGCTTGATCGGGCCGGATGGCGCCGGCAAGACCACGACGATGCGCACGCTCTGCACGTTGCTGCCGCTCGAAGAGGGGCAAATGCAGCTCGCCGGTTTCGAGGTGCGGCGCGACGTGGCTGCGATCCGCAGCATTCTCGGCTACATGCCGCAGCGGTTTTCGCTTTATCCCGATCTCTCCGTCGAACAAAATTTGCTGTTCTTTGCCGACCTCTTCGGCGTTTCAGCCGCGGAAAAGAAAAAACGGCTACCGCAGCTATATCATTTCAGCAAGCTCGAGCCGTTCAAGAATCGGCTGGCGAAGCAGCTTTCTGGCGGCATGAAACAAAAGCTGGCGCTGTCATGTACGTTGATTCACACCCCGAAAATTCTGATTCTCGACGAGCCGACCACCGGCGTCGATCCGGTGTCGCGCCGCGAGTTTTGGCAGATTCTGCAGCAATTGCGCGATGACGGCGTGACGATTTTGGTTTCGACGCCGTACATGGATGAAGCGCTGTTGTGCAATCGGGTGGCGTTCATGCACAAAGGCAAGGTGCTGGCGCTGGATGATCCGCGGTTGATTACGAAACATTTTCCCCACACCCTCTACGAAGTGGCGACGCCGGCGCCGCAGCTTTTGGTGCCCTATTTTAAAACGGCGCACGCGTGCGAGTCGGTGCAAATTTTTGGCGATCGTCTGCACGTCAGCTTCGCCGCGCCGCTCGCCGATGCCATGCTCAAGAGCGTGGTGCAAAGCGCGCCGCAGCCGGTTATCGAAATGCGGCAAATTGCACCGGGAATCGAAGATACTTTTATGGCGTTGATGAAAAATAGGATTTCACCTCAACCTTAAATCAAGGGAGGATAAAATGGAAAACTTGAACATGTCCGTTTCCCAAGGCCCGGCGCCCCTCGCGTCAACCACCAAAGACGAAAGGACGTGGGCGATGCTTTGTCACCTCTCCACCTTGGCCGGCTTTGTCATCCCCTTTGGCAATATTGTCGGCCCGCTGGTGATGTGGACGATCAAAAAAGATGAGTTTCCGCTGGTGGAAGATCAAGGGAAGGAGGCCTTGAATTTTCAAATCAGCATGACGATTTATGTCATTGTGGCGGTCATACTCATCCTCCTGCTGGTTGGAATTCCGTTGCTGATCGGGTTGGGAATTTTTGATTTGATCGTCACCGTCATCGCCGCGATCAATGCCAATGACGGCGTCAAATATCGCTATCCTTTGTGTATCCGGTTTGTCAGCTAATCTCACGGCGCGGCGAGTTGCTGCAGCGCAAGCTGTCAACCGCGAATCAACACGAATAAAAAATGGACGCGCCCTGGCATTTATTGGCGATTAGCAAAAAATTTTCACACTGGTGACGTTTTTTTAGGGTAAGAGTTCATAAACATGATGGCCCCCTACGCCGTACAAACCGCAAATCTCGGCAAGCGCTTCGGCAAATTTGAAGCGGTGAAGAATCTCAATCTCGCGGTCCACGCCGGTGAGATTTTCGGCTTTCTCGGCGCCAACGGCGCCGGCAAGACCACCGCTATTCGCATGCTCTGCGGCCTGCTGCTGCCCTCCTCCGGAAATGGGCAAGTGGCAGGATTCGACATTTACAAGCAGAGCGAGCAAATCAAGCAGCACATCGGCTACATGAGCCAAAAGTTTTCGCTGTATGACGATTTGACGCCGGCGGAAAATATCGAGTTTTACGGCGGCGTTTACGGCTTGCAACGGCAAACCTTGCTGCAAAAGCGCAGTGACCTTTTAGAGGAGCTGGGACTGACCGAGCTGGCCGATATGACCACACGTTCGTTGCCCCTGGGATACAAGCAGCGCCTGGCGCTGAGTTGCGCGCTGCTGCACGATCCCAAAATTGTTTTTCTCGACGAGCCGACCGGCGGCGTCGATCCCGAAGCGCGCCGCAATTTTTGGGATTTGATCTATCACATGGCGCAGCAGGGCAAAACCATTTTCGTGACCACGCATTACATGGACGAGGCAGAATATTGCAATCGCGTCTCCATCATGTATCAAGGCGAGATCATCGCGCTCGGCTCGCCGCAAGAGCTGAAGCAAAAATTCGGTAAAGCCTCCATGCAGGAGGTGTTTATTCATTTAGTGGACCGGTAAAAGCCAGTATCCCATAGCCATACAAAATGAACCGCATCATCCCCATCATTCGCAAAGAATTCATCCATATCCGGCGCGACTTTCGCACGCTGATCATCATTTTCATCATGCCGGTGGCGCAGTTATTGATGTTCGGCTATGCGATCAACATGGAAATTCAAAACATCACGCTGGCCGTCATCGATCATTCCGAATCGCCGGCGAGCCGTGATTTGATTCGGGCATTTGCAGGCAGCAAGTTTTTTACTGTTCGACATTTCGACGGCGGCGAATCACGCGTGGGCGCACTGTTTCAAAATCGCCAGGCGAGAATCGTGCTGATCATTCCGCAAGATTTTGCGGCGACCATCGCGCGCCCGGTGGCGACGAAAGTGCAAGCGCTGATCGACGCCAGCGATTCCAATGCCGCGCAGGCGATTCGGAACTACGCCGACGCCATTTTGCAAACGTACAATGCCGGCCGCGGCCTGGCGGCGCCGTTCGAGGTGCAGACGACGATTCAATACAACCCGACGTTCAAGAGCACCTACTTTTTCGTGCCGGGCTTGGTGGCGCTGATTCTGATCATGATTTCGGCTTTGCTCACCAGCGTGGCCATTGCGCGGGAGAAAGAGACCGGCACGATGGAGCAGATTTTGGTCTCGCCGGTGCGCGCGCGGGAGATTATCATCGGCAAAGTGGTGCCCTACATCCTGCTGGCATTTATGGATGGTGTGATCGTTTTGCTGGTGGCGCATTTCTGGTTTAAAGTGCCGATCATCGGCAGCGTCGCCCTGATTTTGGGCGCCGCCTTGGTTTATGTTTTTGTGGCGCTGGCGCTGGGCTTGTTTATTTCCACCCTGGCGCATACCCAACAAGTGGCGATGATGGCGGCTTTGATCATCTCGATGCTGCCGTCCATTATGCTCTCCGGCTTCTTTTTTCCGGTTGCCAGCATGCCGAAAGTCTTGCAATGGATCACGTATGTCGTGCCGGCAAAATATTTTCTTCTCATCGTCCGCGGCATCATGTTGAAGGGCAACACATTGGCACAAATTGGGACGCCGCTGTTGGTGCTTCTGGGCATGGGCATAATTTTGACGATCATTAGCACCAAAAAATTTAAGACGACGTTGTAGCCAGTCATCAGTTACCAGTATTCAGTAACAGAATTATATGCAACGTATAATCTATTTGCTTCAAAAAGAATTCCGCCAGGTGTTTCGCGATCGCCAGATGCTGCGCATCATTCTGTTTGTGCCGGTCGTGCAGATGTTCGTGCTCGGCTACGCCATCACCACCGACGTCAAAAACGTCAAAGTGACGATCTACGATGCGGATAACAGTTTTGCGAGCCGCGAGCTGTGCCGGCGTTTTATCAACAGCCCATATTTCAAATTTGCCGGCTATGCAGAAAGTCCGCAGGCCATTCGTATGGCGCTCGACAACTGGCAAGCGCAGATCGGCGTATTGATTTCACCCCATTTTGGCCGCGATCTCGAGCGGGGATTGCAGCCCGCCCTGCAGATGACTGCCGACGGCCTGGATGGCAATACCGCCGGCATCGCGTTGGGTTATGCCCAGGGCATTCTCACAACGTATGCCTTAGATCTCATGGCCGCTCAACCGCGGCTCGTCGCAGACAATCGCGGCCTGCCGGTGGTCAGCGAAACCAGAATGTGGTATAATTTGAATTTGGAAAGCAAGCTCTTCACGGTGCCCGGCCTGATCGGCTTGCTGGTTACGGTCGTTACAATGTTACTGACCTCGATGGGATTGGTGCGCGAAAAAGAGATCGGCACACTCGAGCAACTCATGGTGACCCCCATTCGGCCCCTCGAGCTGATCACTGGCAAGGTGTTGCCGTTTGTGCTCATTGGATTTGTGGAAATCAATATCATGTTGGCGCTGGCTTTTCTGGTGTTCGATCTCACCATGGCCGGAAACTACTTTCTGCTCTTGGGCGCCTCGTTGCTGTATTTTCTGACCACGCTGGGTCTCGGCATTTTCATCTCCACCCTGGCCGAGACGCAGCAGCAAGCCATGTTCATTGCATGGTTCTTCATGATCTTTCTGATTTTGATGTCCGGCTTTCTGTCGCCCATTGCCAACATGCCGCCAGCATGGCAAAAAGTGACTTACCTCAATCCGCTGCGTTATTACGTCAACTTGCTGCGCGAGATTTTCCTCAAAGCGACGCCGCTAAAATTCCTGTGGAATGAGATCGTGCCTTTAGGGGTATTTGGCGTGGCGATTCTTACAGTCAGTGCGCTGAAGTTTCATAAGCGGGTGAGTTGACAACGAAAAGCAAGGGAAAATAGACTATCAATTTGGATAAAAAAGGGGTGGGCGCCGGCGTCCGTCTACGATAGAATGAACGATAACATATTCTCCTTCAAGTTCATAAAAAATTTGATAGACCCCGATTAGAATACGGCGAAATTCACCATCGACATTTGGAATTTCTATCCGTTGCCATCGTTGCGGAGAGTGTTCCAGTTTCTCTATTGCGGCAAACACTTTCTCCTCAAATTCGAGCGCAACTTGTGCCGAGCGATTTTCCCAAAGGTACTCGCAGATCTCCTTCAACTGGGAGATGAATTTAGGAGAGAACGTGAACGGAACCACGTGTTAAGCTCCTTCCTCGCCTCCGCCAGCGACAAGCCTTTCCCTTCTTGGATTTGCTTGCGACTGGCGAGTATATTCGCTCGAACATATAGCTCCAACATCACATCTTCAAGAGTGCAATCGTCCGGCAGCTCATTTAGAATACCGCGCACGATTGCTTTGGCATTATGATCATTCCCATCTATCTTAGGAGCAAATACAGAATTTGCCATAGAAACTTCTCTCAAATTATTCTTGAAAGTTGAAATTCATGTTGAGCCATCATCCGTACTTTAAATATAGGAGAATTATTTCATAAAAAGCAACAACGAAATCTGTCCGCGTCTAATTTCCATAATTGACCTAAAACGGTTTTGGTAGCCTATGGCACCGGATGCAAAACCCGCTGCATCTCCGGCGTGGCCATATTTTCCGGCGTAATCACGTACACGCCGGTGTCGATGCGTTTTTCAATCGGCTTTTTCGCCAGCGCCTCCAGCACGGTTTTGACGCCGAGATAGCCCATTTTGAAGGGATCTTGCACGATCAGCGCCTGCACGCCGCCATTGGCGAGCGCTTTGATTTCATCATCGGCGGCGTCGAAACCGACAACTTTGATTTGCCCGCTTTTTCCTCGCGCCGTTAACGCTTGCACTGTGCCCAACACGCCGGCTTCATTGGTGGGAAAAATTCCGGCGAGCTTGGGGTGCGCCGACAAAATATTTTCCATCACACTCATTGCCGTTGCCACGTCACTGTTGGAATATTGCACGGCGACCAAATTGATATCCTGGTATTTGGCGATGCCCTGTTTAAAGCCTTCCTCGCGCATAATCGTCGTGGCCGCGCCGGGCACGTGCGGCATCAGCGCCACTTCGCCTTTGTAGCCGATCAAGCGCGCCAGCTCATCCGCTGCCAGTTCCGCGGCTTTGACATTGTCCGTGGCGATGAAGGAAAGCGGCCGGTCATCATCAACGCCGGAGTCAATGGTGACGAGGGGAATGCCGTTGTCCAGCGCGCGACCGATGAGGCCGTTGAGCGCCTTGGTATCGCACGCCGCCAGCACGATGGCGTCGACCTTTTTGTTGAGGTAATCTTCCACGATGGCGATTTGGCCGGCGATGTCAGTCTCTTGTGCCGGCCCTTTCCAAATCACTTCCGCGCCAAATTCTTTTCCCGCCGAATCCGCGCCGGCTTTAACCGTTACCCAAAAATTATGGACAAGACCTTTGGGGCTCACCAAAATTTTCGGTTGCGATTTTTCCTTTTCCGATTTCGCGCAGGCAAAAACGCCGAGCAGGATAATGCACAAAAATCTCATGTAAGTTCTCATTTCATTTCTCCGGTTCTAAAATTTTGTCAAACCGCGCC
>JAJVHT010000116.1 GCA_022072515.1 bacterium | reverse complement strand
GAGCTTGGGGCGGGGGTAGAATTGAGGCTTGCTTGATTCATATGCCACTCAATATGACGACAAAAAGACAAAAAAGCAAGACCTTTCCCCGCACCGCAAAGCGCTTGTTGATTGGCGCAAATCAGTGCCAGGCGGTTGTGATAATTTTATAGTGAACAAATGCCCAATAATATTTACGTGAGAAATTGTCACTTAGATTTTACATAAGCGAATTCCATGCCGTGCATGAAGCCCACTTTTTCAAGCTGTTAAATCATAAATATTTAAATGCGGAAGGAGGGCGTCGCTGAACTTAAAAAAATCCATACCTCAGGGGAATCTTGCATTTACAGAAACGATTATGAAATTTGCGGTTGCATTTTTTGCTGTCCGGGACGGCCATTGCGCGCCGCATCGTGTTCATCTTCGATGTCGCCGACAATCTCCTCAACAATATCTTCGAGCGTGACAATGCCCAAAACCTGGCCGCTGTTATCTTTGACCACGGCCATTTGTTTTTTTTGGCGTTTGAATTCCCGCAAAGCGACGGCAACCGACATGTGGGCAGGAAAATAGAGAGGTTGATAAAGGGCGTCATGCAACACCACCACCCCGCGCAAGCTGAACAAATAAAACAAATCCTTAGTGTTGACGATGCCGACGACGTTATTGGGGTCGTGATCATAAACCGGCATGCGGGTGTGGGCGCCCTCGCGGACGGCTTCGAGAATTTTTTCTTCGGAGGTATGAATTTCCAGCGCCGCCACCTTTTCGCGCGGCACGACGATATCGCACACACATTTGGTGGAAAGCCGAAAAACGTTGCGCAGATATTCGGCTTGATCCGCCGGAAGCACGCCGGCCTTGCGCGTCTCTTCCACCAGCAAACCAAGCTCATCAACGGAATGAACCATTTGATGGCCAGAGACTGGTTTAAACCCCAGGAGCCGCACGACCCAATTGCCGACGCCATTCATGACCGTGATGACCGGACGGGCAATTTTGGCAAAAATCAAAAGTGGCGCGGCCACGAGCAGCGAAATTTCGTCGGGCCGCTGCAAGGCCAGCGCTTTCGGCGCCAACTCGCCGATGATAACATGCAGAAAAGTAATGGCCGTGAAAGCGATAATCGCGGAAAGCGAGTGGCTGGCCGCATCAATCCATTGCATCGGCAGCAACTCGAGCAAGGGTTTTATCAAGTGGGCAATGGCCGGCTCGCCCACCCAGCCCAGCGCTAAACTGGCCAATGTGATGCCGAGCTGCGTCGCGGCAATGGCGCCATCCAGGTGCGAAACCGCGCGTTTGACGGCCTCAGCGCCGGCGCGTTTCTTGCGAATCATCTCCTCAATTTTGGTTTTTCTAACGGCGACGAGGGAAAATTCTGCGGCGACAAAAAAACTGTTTAGTAAAACTAAAAGCGGAACGGAGAGCAGCCCCAAAATCTCTCGCAGCAGAGATAGCACATCATCCATGAATTGTTGCTCCCTGAGAAAGTACGTTGCAGCGGAAAAACTTTTACAGCCGAAAGTCCAGAAACTTCAAATTAATGGCGATTTGCCAGCGAGACACAATAAAAATTACGACTTCTTTCGTTTAACCGCAACTGCTTTCTCAAAAAATTAACCGCGCACTCGTCGTGACTGGTCAGTATTCGAAATTTATTCCGTCTCCCCTGCCGTTTCCGGCGACAGACCCTCGAGGCGATTTTGCAGCGTGCGAAAATTGAGATCGAGCACACGACAGGCTTCTTTTTTGTTGCCACCAACCAGGTCAAGAATCATGCGGGCGTAAAGCTGGGTGAGTTGGCGCTCGGTCAATTGTTGGCTGCGCGCTTGCGCCAACAGATCGGCTTCCGGGCGCTCCTGCAACAACAGCAAGTGCTCGACATCGACGACGTCCCCGGTGCACAAAACGACGGCGCGTTCGATGAGATTTTCCAGCTCGCGCACGTTGCCTGGCCATTTGTGCTGCAGAAGCAAATTCATCGCCGCCTCGGAAATTTTGCCGATCGGTTTATTGAGCGCTTGCACGTATTTTTTCAGAAAATGCTGCGCCAGCAGCGGAATGTCCTCGGGGCGCTCGCGCAGCGCCGGCACCTTGACCGGCACGACATTCAAGCGATAATACAAATCCTCACGGAATTTTTTCTCCTGAATCAACTGTTCGAGATTGTGGTTGGTGGCGGAGACGAGCCGGATGTCACATTTGATGGTTTCGCTGCCGCCGACGCGCTCGAACTCGCGTTCCTGCAGCACGCGCAGCAGCTTAATTTGCGTCACCAGCGGAATATCGCCGACTTCGTCGAGAAAGAGCGTGCCTTTTTCGGCCATCTCAAAACGTCCCGGTTTCTGGCGAATAGCGCCGGTGAACGCGCCTTTTTCGTGGCCGAACAATTCGCTTTCCAAAAGCGTCTCCGCCATGGCGGCGCAGTTAACGGCGACAAAGGGGCCGTTGCGCCGCGGGCTGTTGAAATGCAGCGCGCGCGCCAGCAGTTCTTTGCCCGTGCCGGTTTCGCCGAGCAGCAACACCGTCGCATCCGAGGCAGCCACTTGCTGCGCTAGGCGAAAGACCTGTTGCATGCGGGCGCTTTTGCCGATGAGATTGCCGAAGCTGTGGCTTTGCGCGACGACGTCCCGCAGGCGCGCCAATTCTTCATCTTTCAGCCGCTGCGCCAGCGCGCGCTCGACCTTCAGTAATAGCTCGGCATTGCCGCACGGTTTGGTGAGGTAATCTTCCGCGCCACGCTTGATCGCTTCGACTGCCGATTCGACCGAAGCAAAACCGGTGACCATGATCACGAGGGTGCGGCTGCTGAGGGTTTTGGCGGTTTCCAACACCTGCAAGCCGCTCACGTCGGCCATGACCAAATCGGAGAGCACGAGATCGAAATGGCGCTCGCGCAGCAGCGCGATCGCGGCGCTGCCGTCGCCGGCGCAGGTGACGGCGTAACCTTCATCTTCCAACAGCGCCGAGGTCACCGCCCGAAAGGCGGCGTCGTCATCAACAACGAGAATGGAGGGTTTCATCATGCTTGAAAAGTTAAGTTCACGCGAGGTTTATGCCAACTTTTGCTTGATTTTCTAAAAACGGCTGCTTAATTTGGGACGGCAGTTCTCTTTATCCGGTTAATTAGAATGCGAGAATATGGGATGGCAACTTCACTGCCGCGGTCATATCTGGATACTTCCATTCCCAGCGCCTATTATAATGATCGGCAACGGGAAAGGCTACTGCTTACACAGCACATCTGGCATGAGAAGCTGCCAAATTATCACGTGGTAATTTCTAACATAACGCAAAGAGAACTCCACGCCACTAAAAACTCTCAGAAAAGAAAAAAGCTTGAGCGGCTTGTTCATCACTTTGACATACTCATTGCTGACCCGGCGTGTGCGAATTTAGCGGATGACTATTTACGCATCCTATCCATGCCTAAATATGACGCATGGCATATTGCAATGGCGACAGTATTTGGCTGTGAAAAGTTGTTGAGTTGGGATTTTGTCCATATCGTTAATGATGACAACAGACAAAAAATCAACGAGACTAATTTACAGAACGGGTATCCGACAATCAATATTTTGAGCCCACTTGAATTGTGAGATTGAATATGACCAGTCGTGAAGATTTCGCCGAAGACTCGACCATGCGGGAATTGCACCAAATCCGCGAGGAATTAGCGCGCCAACAAGAAGAAAGCGGTTTATCCATTCTGGAATGGCTGCAAGCGACAGAAAAAGATTTTCGCAAATCCCTTGCTGCGGATGGCTTTCGTATGATCAAACGCAACGGCCGCATTTTCATGTATGAAGTCAAGTCCCAGTCCAAAAACAACGTCAAATCTAAAACACCAAAGGTTCAAAGGCAATCTATTGTTCAAAATTTTTCTTCTCAGCCATCAAAGCCGGCCAAACACAAAAGCTACGATAACTACAACGAATCCGCGGCCGCGCGTGAACTTCAGCTCGTCCGTGAAGACCGTGCCGCTTCTAGTAAACCTGAGCCCCAATCGAAAAAGCAGCGTGTCGAATATAAGTCCAAAGCAGCCACAAAACCCGGTCAGACTTCTTCGCGAAAAAAGCCGGCAAAATAACCACGCCGTTATCCCGCCTTCTCCGCCAGCGGCAGTTTTACTGTAAACACACTTCCCTTTCCCACCTCACTTTCCACTGCAATCGTGCCGCCGTGCTGGTGCACGATATTGTAGCACACCGATAAGCCGAGGCCGACGCCGTGCACGGCGCGCTTGGTCGTAAAAAATGTGTCGAATATCTTGGACAAATTTTCCGGCGGAATGCCGCAGCCGCTGTCGCGAATTTCGATTTGCGCCACGCCGTTTTCCCGCCCGCTGCGCATTTCCAATTTGCCGCCGGCCGGCATGGCTTCGACGGCGTTAAGAATGAGATTGAGAAAGACCTGCTTCATTTGATCGCGCGAGGCCCGCACCGCCGGCAATTGCGGCGCGAGATGGCGCTCGACCGTGATGTGCCGCTCTTCCAAACGGCGCTGCGAGCTTTCCAACACTTCGACAAGCGTCGCATTGAGATCGACGGCCTGCAATTCGATTTGTCCAAACCGATAGAAATCCAGCATCTGCCGCACGAGCTTGCCGATGCGGAGAATTTCGTCATGCGCAAGCTGAACGAATTGGCGGCTCGCCAGCTCGTCCGGCATTTTTTTGAGCGCGGTTTCCAGGCAACTGCGAATATTGTGAATGGGGTTATTGATTTCGTGTGAAAGCTGCGCCGTCAGCTTGCCGGCGGCGGCGAGTTTTTCGGATTTGACCAATTCTTCCTGGGCGCGGCGAAGCTGGGCCAGCGCGTTTTCTAGATCGGCGTTGCGCTCAACCAGGCTCGTGTTCAACTCGGTCAACTTCTCCATTTGCTGTTTGATCGACTGGCGCATGGCTTCGAAGCGGCGGGCGAGATAGCCGATTTCGTCGCGCGAAACGATGCGAATCGGCTGATCGAGCAGGCCGGCGCTGGCGGCGTGAGCGGCGTCTACCAATTTGGCGATGGGTTGGGTGATATTGCGAGAAATGATCAAGCTGAGCGCCAGCGCCGCGAGAAAAGCGCCGAGACCGACGATGAACAACGTGCGCTGCACCGGCTGCAACAACGGCTGAATCGAGCGGTCGATGGAGCGAAACAAGATCACCTGCGCCTGGGAGTTTTTTTCCAGCCAGGGCAAACCGACGGCCAAAAAATTTTCGTTTCGGGTTGCCAGTTTCGTCGGAGCGGCGGATAAAAGCGCCGGCATGGTTTCCGTTGCCACGGCGGCAAATGGGGCGCGTTCTTCTTTCTTAATCGATGCGGCGACGAGTTGCTGCTGCACAAAAAAAGCGACTTCGGCGCCGACCAATTCTTTCAGGCGCAACGCGAAGGCATCGTCCAGGCGCATGCCCAAAACCAACCCGCCGATGATCGCCGGGCCGAGCGGCGAGCCTTCCGCCCAAATCGGCACACCGACACCCCACCACACGTCGCCTTGATGCCGCCAAATGGTGAAGGGTTCACGCCCTTGCAGTGTTAAAATCCGCACGGAATCCGGCAAACTGAAATGCGGCGTGGCTTCGCGCGGTTGCTTGTGCGTTTCCGCAAAACGCGCCGTCAGCGCCCAGATTTTGTCATCACGATCGAACACGGCGCAAATTTCATCGAACCGCTCCACCGCGGCCGCGGCGTTGAAACCGTTCGTCACCCGCTCAACCGGCGCCAGGCTTTCCTGCTCGCCGGCGGCAACATCAGGAAAAAATTTTTCCAGTACATCCTGCACTGTCGGTTGATCACCCGTATCCAGCGCGGCTTTGAGGTACGGCGCGCGCGCCAACACGCGGCTGCGCTCCAAAAGCTGCTGCACGCGCTCGCGTTGATGAAGCACGACAAAAAGCTTTTCGGCGCGGCGGACTTCGTAATCGAGCGTGCGCAACACCTGGCGGCGCAGCGAATAACTGAGCACGATGAAAATGGCGACGATTACGCTGCAGACGGTCACAGCCAGGGCGAGAAAGAATTTCCCTTTCACGCCGCGATAGCCTTTTAAAAATTTGCCCAATCCGGTCATGTGTGCGTCGAATAGCTTGCGTGTCAGCCCCGATTTTGTATTCTACGGCCGAATACGACTGCTGAGAGGTTTAGGAAAATCAGGGGTCGATTTTTGATACGTGCAACACCACGGTTCAATAAAACATCGTCATTTGCAAGGCCAGCAGATTATCCGCCGGATCGCGGTGACGAGGATTTTGCACATCGGTGCGATTGATTTGCCAAACGGCTTTGACCAGCGTGTGCCGCGAAAGATTGTAGCCCACCGCAGATTCAAAGCGCCAAACCGGATACTCCCACGGCTCGGAGCGTTCGAGGTCGGCGTCAACATCCTGCGTGTCGGCAATCTTTGAAAATTCCGTGCGGCCGTAACGGCCGGCGACAAAAAGCCGCGGCCGAATTTTGTAGCGCAGCTCCGCCGAGAAAGCGCGGGCGTCCAGATGCTCGTGAATGAAGGGACTTTGCCAGCGGCTCCAAACGCTTTCGCCCCAAAAAACGAAATAGCCGCGGCTATACTCCAGATCGGCGCCGGCGAGGGTTTGCGTTTGTTTGTCCGGTTTTACCGTCGCGTTTTGGCTTTTAACGCTGGCGTCTTTTAAATAACCACCGTTGGCTGCCGAGACGCCAATGACAAGCCCGATGGCCGGCTGCACATTCAGACGCCCCACCAACAGCGGCCGTTTGCTCTCGTTCATGTTGGTCGGGTTGGACAGCGCGCCGTTGGCGAGGCCGAAATGATAACCCCACTTGCCGAGCTTGCCAAAAAATTGGACGCCAGTGAGGTACGCTTGCCGGGAGATGAGCGGAATACCGTTGTCGTAGCCGCCGCTTCCTCTGATGTTCAGTAATTCTTCCGGCGTTGTGGGAACACGGGTTGTCGTCAAGCCGGTGCGCTGCTCATAATATAAAGGATAGCTGTAGACAAAATTTTGCGGAGCAAAACGGCGCGGCAAAAAATTCCCAAACGGTGCGGCGAACTTGCCGGCTTCGATTTTCAGGCGCTCACCGGAAACTTTATACGTGAATGAACCGCTGTACAAGCGCACTTCCCAGCCGTGCCAGGTTTCCAATTCCAGCAAGACTGAGGCTTCGTCGCTGATACGCACGTTCATAAACAAATCGCCGATCAGCTCGAAGCCCGGCAGGCCATAATTATACTGCAGCGGGCTGTTGCCGTCGCCGCCGTCAACATAATTGGCCGTCATAATGCCGCCGACATCAACCTGGGTTTGCCCCAAGGCGCCGCCAACGCCTAAAAAAACGATCACCCCGAAAAGAGATCTTGCAAAAGAATTGGCGCCACCGCAAAAAAATTTTTTCATTTTCATCAGCCGTTGGAGTTTCAAGCTATGGAAATACGAAATCCAGCGCCGTCGTTTCGCCGGGCCGGATGGTGACGGTCACGGTTTTTTCCGGTAGACGCGCAAACCATGCTTTCGCTTTGTAGGTGCCGGCGGGAATGTCGCGCAGCGTATAATTGCCATTCTCGTCGGTGAGCGTAAAATAAGGATTCACCAACACGAGAATAAAAGCATTCATTTGCGAATGCATGTCGCAATAGACTTTCACCAAGCCCGGCTTGTCAAAGGTAATTGCTTTGGCGCGGCCGGCGGGATAGCGGCCGAGGTCGAAGGTTTTGGCCGGGCTGAATGAAAAAACATTGTGATAAACCGGGTCGCTGTTGGGAAATTCGACGGTGGAACCGACTAAAATCGGCAGCACATGCGGCACAAAGGTCAACGATTTTTGGTCCATCACCAGGCGGGGTTGGGCGGCAGGCGGGGAAACCTCATGGGCAATTTTGGCGGGCGGCGTCCAAAGTTGGCCGTTGGGCGCGCCGGGCGCGTTTTCGAGATAAATCACAAAACTCAATGGCTCATACGTTGACGGCGCCAACGGCGCATTCTTTTGATAGAGCGCGCTGATTTCCTTGCTGATAATCCGGCTGTCATCGACCATCGGAGTTTTTAGCTCGACGCGTCCGCGCAACTGGCCACTACTCCCTTGCGCTAAAACTACTGCCACGCCCCAAACCGGCGACCCGGCACCTGCCAGCGGGCACAACATTGCCGCCAGCACCACCCGGAAAAAACGTTGAGGCCAAACGGCTGTTGAGATTCTTTGCATCACCAACTCGCGCCTACACGATAAGGGTTGATTTAGCCCATAGAATACGCAAAATCACTTTAATAAGCAAGCAGTTTGTCAAGTTAACCCGGGCCGTGAATTTGTGCATATTAAAAAATATGTATATAAAAAGGTCTTGACAGTTTATACAGATGTCATTATATTCTTACATTGTGTTTTTGGAGGTTTCCCGGAACTCCAGTTTTCACCAATTCAGCAACGAGGCCGTTGTGAACGCGGCCCCACCGACTCTGGCGCTGCAAACGACACTCGAACTCTGCGGACTGAAATGATGATGAAACCCACTGCGTTTACAAGGTGGGGGGGTGTGGAAACAGCGCGAAAGCCTCATCTGCCGGCGATGCTCGTTATCGCCAGCGGGGGTGATTTCTTTGCGGGATCTTCCTTCCATTCGTATCCGGCCTTTTTTCTAATTTTTGCTTTTGTCTTGGCCGCGCTGGCGGTGGTTGAGCTTTTTCAGCGTTGCGCCCGGACCCCGCCGGACGAAGCGACTTGGCAGGAATTCTTCCTCCGCTATCAAGTCGATATTCGTATGGCGATCTATCGGGTCATTGGCATGCCGCCCCATGGTCACCATGCTCATCTCTTTGATGATGTTTTGCAGGCCTTCCGGCTGCGATTACTCGCGAATGGGCGTCAGGCCCTGCTCTCCTTTCGCGGCAAAACCGACACGGCGGCACGCGCCTATTTGCGCCGGATTGCCCGGAATGTCGCGCTCACAGCATTGCTAAAAGAAAAGCCGCAGATCTCATTGGAACAGCTCAATACGAATTTAGTCCGTCTCGGAGACACGATTGAAGACCCGGAGACGTTGAGTGAGCAATATCTGCTATTGCGCAAAACCATTGATGATTGCCTGGAAAAAATTATTAACGGCCAGAACAGAGAGCGCAATATGCTCATTTTCAAGTTGGCCATTTATGAAGGACTTTCACCACAGGATATTGCCGAGATACCCGTGTTTGCGGCGATGTCGACGCATGCCATTGAACAACAGGTCACCCGCATTCGACGCAAACTGCGGAAATGCCTCAGAAAAAACAAGGAAATTTGGTAACAATTCAGCTATTTCACCGTCCGGCGTTCATTTTTTTTCGAAATTTGCTCAATCTTACAAAATTATTTTCGTTCAGAAAACGAAGCGCCCGGGCGGCATAGGATAGTTATGCAATTTAAAAAAAAGTGCGTGAGTGAGTTGGGCTATGCCTTGTCTATATAAGTAAGGGGCCACCCTGTGATGAGGGTGTTTAATTTTAGCACGAGGAGGATAAACAGAAAAACAAGGATAAGAAGGAAATGCCTAAAATGGAACATCTCCCGTTAAAAAAATTGGTGGCCTTTCGTCAGGGCCAGTTACGCATCGCTGAAAAAGCCGCTATTCAAACGCATCTCGATAATTGCAGCTTTTGTACAAAAAATCTGGCTTGGTTGGTGCAACCCGCGCCAGCGCTGAAAGCCCCACCGGCCTCCACCGGCACCTCTGTCGTTCCGACAACGTCTTGCCTCACTTTTGAGGTTATTGTTAAATATCTCAATCAAAAACTTACTGCCACGGAAAACCTCGAGGCCGAGAGTCATTTAGCTTGGTGTGAGCCATGCCAGCATCAACTCGCCCAAATTTCCCAGATTGGCCTCGAGCCGGTCAGTGAAGAAGAACAAAAAACACTGGAAGCGTTGCCCCCCTTTGACGTTACCCAACAAGTGGAAGAAATCAAGCGACAAATGCAGGCCACAAACGATTCTGGCGTGATGGCGCCTCAACCGAAACCCCGGCGGTCATGGTCCTTTCTCAAAGACGGCATTCGCCATCCGGCGTTTAAGTTTGCGGCTATCCTGTTTTTAGGTTTGGCCGGTAAATGGTGGCTGTGGCCGGCGTGGCAGTATAGTCATTTCGTCGGCAAAAGCGAAGCGCTGTTGAAACAGGAACACGCGATTGCGTATCGTGACGAACCGCGACCGGCCGGCGATTATCCATCGACCGAGCAAACGACCTTATTGGCACCGGCGCAAGAGGAACGGACGATTGAGACCATGCTAAAGCAGGCGCTGACTTATAAACGCGAGGGCGAGACCGCCCGCCGGAAACTGGCGCAATATTATTTGTTGACTCGGCGTTATGCGGCGGCAGACTCATTGTTGAAAATTTTAGAGGCCGCCGCGCCGGATGATGCGGCTTTAAGCAACGATCGCGGCATTTGGCTTTATCGCCGGCAGGAATTCGCCGCCGCCGCTGCCGCTTTTCAACGCGCTTTTACGTTGAATTCCCGCCTGGACGAAGCGCTGTACAATTTGGCGCTGGCGCAAATTCATCTCGGCGATACGGGCGCGGCTAAAAAGAGTTGGGAAAAATATTTGACTCTCGAACATGCCAAACGCGAATGGAAAAAGGCCGTTGCCGCACAACTGCAAGAGCTTGAATAAAAAATCAGGGTGTTGCATTGCGGCCAACGCCCTCGCATCGAAATCATTGCCCCTCACG
The DNA here is from genome assembly GCA_022072515.1 of bacterium. Classification (GTDB taxonomy): domain Bacteria; phylum Zhuqueibacterota; class Zhuqueibacteria; order Zhuqueibacterales; family Zhuqueibacteraceae; genus Zhuqueibacter. The sequence goes on along the minus strand of JAJVHT010000116.1, from coordinate 10,644 downwards.
CTTGGTTCTCAGCGCTGGAGGAAAATGTAAGAACGTCGCCATGCGCGCATCACCCCGACTACGAGTGAGAAGAACTTCGTTACTGGTGGGCGGCCTTCTCATGGCATTTTTCTCTGCGGTCTGCGAGCGGCCACAAAGCTTGCGCCATTACGAGCAGCAATGCCGTGAGGCGACCGACCCGGAAGAGAAAGAAAAAATTGCTCTAAACGCCGTCGCTTTTCTGATCAACACCGCTATTCCCCCTTCCCTTTCCCGTCAAATCGACAGCCTCGCCGACAAGGAAAATCTCAGCTTGCCCGCCGGCGTCCGGCTATTTCCAAACCTTCCCGCCGTTCTCAATGATTCCCTGGCCGGATGGTACGATGGCCTGTTGGCGGAAAATCTGCCCAAACTTTTTTGGAGGCGGCGCCATCACCCCGACAGCGTGGATGGAGAAAATCTTGCTTCCGCTAAACAAGTGGCGGCGCAACTCGACACCTTCCTGAATTTCTCCTACTGGACACCGCTCATCACTTATGGGGAGCACGCGGACGGGGCCGCCTGGCGTAATTGGCGGACCGCCGCCGTCGCCGCAAGCATTTCAAGAGGCTACTTGGTCGACAGCAAGTTTGATTTGGCCCGGCTCGCGGCCATCTATGGTTTGCAACGCGGCCACGAGGTGCCGGATGGCCGGCAAAAGCTGGAGTTGTATTTGCGTTTGCAAAATGCGCTGGTGGAAGGAAGCGAGTCGGTGTTCAACCTCGGCTTTGCTTTGGCGGATTGGATCAGTCGCGAGAGCCGGCGCACCGGATATTTTTTGCGCGTCGTGAGCGCGGAATTCAATTGCGGCAATCAGCTTTATCTGTTGGGACACTTTGACGATGCCTTGGAAAAATTTAAAAAGGTTGAGGCGCACACCAAGCAATGGCGGCATTTTGCCTACGTCTCCTGGTATGACACGCAAGTTTTGGAGAGAATTACCGCGACTTTGTGGGAATTGGGGGATTACGAAGGAATGATGAAGTATTCGCGCCGCTACAGCGAATTAGCGCACGACACGCGCTCGACCACGCTTGCGCATCTCAACCACGGGCTGGCCGCGCGGCTCATTGGCGATTTTACCCAAGCCGAAGATGAGTTTAAAACAGCCATCAAGCACGGCAATACCAAAGATCATCTGAATGTGTGGTATGCGTATCTCCAGCTTGGCGAGCTGTATTTAGAATACAACTTGCCCGCTGAAGCCCTGCAGCATTTTCAAGCGGCGAAAGCTTATGCCGACACGATCGCCAATTTTTTGACCGGCGCGAGGCTGAGTGAATATTGGCTGTATTTGGCCAGAGCCTATGTGCAAAAAACGGATATGCCAGCGGCGCAAAAGGCGCTGACCGACGCGGAGAGGGAATTCATCGATTCACCGGTGTTGCGCGTTAAAAGTTATTTTAGCGCCGCGCGCGTTTATGAAAGCCTGGGGCAACTGCAGGAAGCGGCCGGCCGCCTGCAGGAAGCGCGCGCCCTCTGCCAAAAATATGGCATGACGATTCACGAAATCAACGCGATTCTCCAGCAAATGGCCTTGTCTTTTCAAACGCCGCAACCGGCCTCGCCGTTGGACAACCAGGCCGCCGAGTTGGAAAATTTGATCGCGTGGGTGAATAAATCCGGCGGCCGGCAGCAGCTGGTCCATTTGCTCGCCCTCGCGGTCGAAAGCGCCAGCCGCGCCGGACGCTACGATCAAGCCCAACAATACGCCAACTGGCTGTTGCAAGAAACCGAGATTTTAAGCCGTTTATATGAGCAAGAGAAACGGCTGATTTTTTTTCAACACAGTATTTACGAGGACGTCAAAGCCGCGATTGGTTTGGATCTCCGCCTGGGAAAGAAAGATTCGGCCTGGGTGAAATTCGATTACCTCAAATCCCGGGCGTTGCAGCGGCGACTCAACGGTGGGCGGCCTCATTCATCTTACGCGGTCATTGCCAACATCCAACAACAATTGCAGACGGATGAAGCGATTGTCGATTACATGGTCACCGGCGACACGCTGTATGCGTTTGTGTTAACGGCCGCGCAGTTGGAAGTTTTCCCGGTCGCTGTCACCCGGCAGGAGTTGCGCGCCCTCGTGCAGGATTATCTCGTCGAATTGGCGCCGGCGGAGCGCCGCCAGAACGCGCCGGAGGCGCAACAGCAGCAAAAAAATTTCCTCACCGCGATCCAGCTTTCCCATCGGCTCTATACCAAGCTTATAAATGAAATCGCCGCGCCGCTGGCAAAAAGCAAGCGGCTCTATATCGTTCCTGACGAATTTTTGCATCTGCTGCCGTTCAACACCCTGGCCCGGCAAGACAGCTTGGCGCCGGAATTTTTGATCAATCGTTTTGCGGTGATGTACCTGCCCGCGGCGTCGCTGCTCGCGATTGCGAACACGAGCAGCAAAGCGGCGGCCGCGCCGCTGCCGGCAGTTTTAGCTTCAATAGATTCAACGTTGCCCGGCGCGGATAAAATTTGCGCCCAACTGCGCCGTCTGCAAAACACCAAGGTCACCATCAGAACGCAATGGGAAAATCATGCCGCCATTGCAAACTATTGTGCCCAAGGCTTTCAAACCTACTTTTTTTATGCCCACGCCGAGGCCAATTGGGAAGACCCGTGGCGATCGTACATTCAAATTCCCCTGCAACCGCCGCAGCCGCCCGGAAAGCTGACTTATGCTGATGTCGATTCCATCGCCTGGCAACGCGCCGGGTTAGTCATCCTCGCCGGTTGTGAAACGGCCGGCAACCGGATTTATGGCGGCGCCGGACTTTCCGGATTGCAACGCAGCTTTTTAGGCGCGGGCGTCAAACAAGTGCTGGCGACTTTTTGGAAAGTCGATGCCGCCCACGTCACCTCGCAAATGCCTGACTTTTTCGAGGAGTGGGATCGTTCCGGCGACGCGGCGTTGGCATTGCAAAAAATGCAGCAACTGGCGATAACCAAACTCAAAAACAATCCCTATCTAAATTATCCGCATCCACGCTACTGGGGCGCTTATAATTTGACCGGGATGAGAGCAGCCGCGGCGGCGAGTTCTTCTGCCGCTCGCGCGTCGCGGTAAATGTCGAGAGAACCGCAATCACTTATTTATGGAGGAATGCCATGTTCATCTTTTCAGCACCGGCAATGCCGGACGCCGACGGCGGTGGCTCTAACAACGATGGTCCGTAACCATCATGCCCGTGACCATTGCCGCGCCGTTTCATACGCGGCAATCGTTGCAGCCGTAAGATCGTGTTATTCACTTATTCGGTTTCTTATTTCCATTCTCCAGGGGAGCGGATATGCCCATTCTATTAGATTACGAACGCGCTTGTCAACAAACAACGGACAAAACCCAGCGCGAGCAGATTGCGTTGGAGGCGCTCAACTTCTTATTGCAAAACACGGCGCCTGACCAAGAGAGCGAAGACGAGATTGCCCTCGCGCTCGAGCAAGAAGCGAACGCTGCACCCGGCGAAGCCACGCCTTTGCCGGAAGGTGACCTGCAATTAAACGATGTTCTTTGCGCCCATCTCGAAGCCCAATTGGCGGATTTTTTCCCCTCTATTTTTCGTCTCCAAACTTTTCCGGATCCGGCAGCCGCGCTCAATCTTCTGGCGCGCGCCCGGATGATTTGCCAGAAAGTCGATACCTGGCGGCAATACACCTATTGGACGCCCTTGTTTGATTTTCTCCGCAATGCCACGCCCGGCCAATGGCGGCAATGGCGCAGCGCCGTCATCGCCCAGCAAAAAGCTCGCGCCGCCATCGGTGAGAGCAAATTTTCTCGGGCGAAAAGATTTGCCCTGTACGGTTTGCAACGTCTGGCCGGCATTGCCGATCACCGGCTGTATCTCGACTTGTGCAGCCGCCTGGAAAATGCCATTGCCGAGGGTGACGCGTATTATTGCGTCGCGCTCGCGCTGGGCTACTGGGTGGTCAAAGAAAGTTTAGTGGCCGGGCATTATTTGCGCGCCGCCGGCATGCGTCACAATCTCGGCAATCAGCTTTTGCTCACCGGCAAAAATGCCGAAGCGATTGCGGTGCTGGAACAAGCCCAACAATTGTGCAATGATTATGGATCGGTGCGGGATATGCCGTACTATCAAATCAACGGGCTGGAACGCCTGGCGTGCGCCTATCTCAACCGTGGCGAGGAGCAAAGAGGTGCCGAGGCGCTGGCCAGGTATGAGTTTTATTCCCGCCAGCCGCGCGAGCACGCTCTGCATCGCCTCGAGAAAGGGTGTCTCGCCATGCGCGCCGGCACGCATGAAACCGCGGAACAAAGATTCGAGGAGGCCCGCCAATTTGCCCAAGGCGAAGACAGCACGCCGAAGGAATTTTATCATGTGTGGAACGCTTATCTCAGCCTCGGCTGGGTTTGCACGCTGCGCAGGAAGCCGGACGCCGCGCTGGCGAACGTGCAACAAGCGCTGATCCATGGCGAGGCGTTGGAAGACTTTCTCAATGCCGACCGCTGGTGCCATTACTACCTGGTTTTGGCCGAGGCCAGAATGGCCAAAAATGAATTGGCCGCGGCGCAAACCGCGTTGGACAGCGCCGAAGCGCGGCTGCAAGATCTGGATTCACCGCGCCGGAATATGCAGTGTCTGCTGACCAAAGCGACGTTGCGTGAAGCCCAAGGCAACGCCAGCGAAGCCCAGACCTGCCGCGATCAGGCCATTCAGATTGCGCTTGCCAACGGCTTCAGCACGGCCACCATCGCGCTGCTCAAAATGGCCGTCTTCAATTGAGTTGCAAGTTGGCGCCGGGCCGCAGGTTGGCAATGGCCGGTTCTGGGGGCGCATCTTTTTGCTCCAATCAGCCGCAACCAAACAGATTCCGCACGGATTAAAAAACCACGCTGATAAATCCGTGTGGAATTTCTTTGCTTTTATTCTATCATCGCCTCGGCCTCGATTTCCACCAGCATTTCCGGCGTGATCAAACGGCTCACCTCCACCATGCTGGTGGCGGGACGAATCGCGCCGAAAAATTCGCCGTGCGCCTTGCCCACCTTTTCCCAATCGGCTTGAATGTTCGTCACATACATCCGCGTGCGCACCACGTCCCGCAAGCCGGCCCCGGCTTTGGCGAGCGCGGACTCGATATTTTTCAGCGTTTGAATCGTCTGCGCGTATGCATCGCCAATGCCGACGATTTTGCCATCCGGCCCGGTGGCGGTGGTGCCGGAGACGTGCACGAACGACCCGACCCGCACCGCGCGCGAATACCCGACAATCGGCTCCCATGGCGTACCGGATGAAATGTTCATGCGGTCCATGCTCTTTTCCTTTCTAAATTTAAATTGTGCTCGGTTTTTTAAAATAATCGCTCCGCTCCTTTTTTGCAAGATGATTGTGGCAAAATGAAGCGACGACGCCAAGTTCACATCGTCTTTTCAAAAAGAGCCCCACTCGACCCCAACGGGGTCATATATAACAACCCACGGGCAGCGCCCTGGGAACCGATGCACTCTATAATTCCGGCTTGACTTTTCTCGGCGTGAAGCGTATCTTTTTTAAAATGAATTTAATCAAAGAGCTTTGAGGCATGAAATTTATTTCGTGCCTTTATGACGGTGAATGAAATATGTTTTCAGCCCAATACCATTGCCACAACAACTGTCCCGGCGATTACCGCCTCGACACGATCATCTACAATTGCCCCCAATGCGGCGATCTGCTGGAAGTGCGCCACGATCTCGACGCTTTAAAACAAAAATCCGCCGCCGAGTGGAAAGAAATTTTTGCGCGGCGGTACAGAGCCACGGAATGGCCGTATGATTCCGGCATTTGGGGCAAAAAGGAATGGGTGAATCCGCATATTGACGACAAGAACATCGTCTCGCTTGGTGAGGGCGCGACGCACCTCTTGCGCGCCGCGCGTTTGGGCAACAGGATCGGCTTGGAAAATCTATGGGTGAAACAATGCGGCAACAGCCACTCCGGCTCGTTCAAAGATTTGGGGATGACGGTGCTGGTTTCACAGGTGCAGCAAATCATCGCCAACGGCCAAACGATTCGTGCCGTGGTTTGCGCTTCGACCGGCGACACCTCAGCTTCACTCGCAGCTTATGGCGCCGCGGCGGGAATTCCCGCCGCGGTTTTGTTGCCCCAAAATAAAATCAGCGCCGCGCAACTCATTCAGCCCATTGCCAACGGTGCGCTGACGCTGGCGCTCGACACCGATTTCGACGGCTGCATGGCGATTGTGAAAGAGCTGGCCAAACGACCGGATATTTATCTTGCCAACTCGATGAACTCGCTGCGGCTGGAAGGGCAGAAAACGATTGCCATCGAAATCACGCAGCAACTCGGCTGGCAAATTCCGGATTGGGTGATCGTGCCCGGCGGCAATCTCGGCAACGTCTCCGCCATTGGCCGCGGCTTTCTCATGCTGCGCGACCTCGGCTTGAGCGACCGCCTGCCGCGGCTGGTTTGCGCGCAAGCGGAGAAGGCGAATCCGTTGTATGAAAGTTATAAAATCGGCTTCCGCGAATTTCATCCGAAACTTGCCGAGCCGACCGCCGCCAGCGCCATTCAAATCGGCCATCCCGTGAGCGTCAAAAAAGCGATTGCGCTGCTCAAAGAATTTAACGGCATCGTCGAGCAGGCCAGCGAAGACGAGCTGGCCAACGCCGCTGCCCTTGGCGACCAAGCCGGCCTTTTCAATTGTCCGCACACCGGCGTCGCCCTCGCCGCCTTGCTCAAGCTCGTCGCGCGCGGCGAAATCAAAAAATCCGAGCGCATCGTTGTGATTTCCACCGCGAATGGCCTCAAATTCCCGGAGTTCAAAATCCGCTATCATCAGGAAAAATTAAATGAGGTGATCGCAAAACATAAAAACGCGCCGGTGGAAATTCCGGCGAGTGTCGAAGCAGTTATGGAGGCGATACAACGACGTTTGCTTTAGGAGAACAAATTCCCAAAGCTATCACCCCCAATAATCCACACCCCAATATTCCATTATTCGATCTTGTGCGCCTTCCGCCAGCCCGCCACCAAATCCACCACGTCCGCATAATTCGCCGCCCCGCCTTCGACTTGATTGGCGCGCAGATAAACATCATAGCCTTTGTGCGAAAATTCCGCCACCGGTCCCATATATTTTTCGACCCGGCTCCACACCGCGGCAAAATCTGCCGTGATCTCCGGGCGAATTATTTGTTTTAACGAATCATAATCAGCATAGGGGCGATAACGCTGTTTGCAGTGCCCCAGCAGGGAAAAATAAGCCGAATACTGAATGGCGGTATTGGGGCTGCGCAAGCAAACCAGCAATGCAATGAAACTCGCCTCCGATTCGCGCGCGAAACCGCGGCCGTGCGCCTTTTCGTGCGCCAACACAAACGGCATCTCCACCGGCAGCAAATGCGCGTTGAGATGCACCTCGTGAAAGAACGGCCCGAAGATGCCGGAGGTAAGCGTGTAATCCAACAACCCCGGAAACAGCGGAAATTTCGGCGGCCACCGCCCGGCGATCGCCGGCAAATTCAGCGTGGAAAAAACGGAGGAATAATCTTTTTCGATCTCATTGTCGAGCGTGGATAAATCCCACGACGCAACCACTTGCCAGCGCCGGTTGGCTTCGTTGATGCACCACAAAAAATTTTCACGCAGAGCGGCACTGTCCGGCGCGGCGGCGGCAAAATCAAGCTGCTGTTCAATGGGCGGACGCAGATAATTGAACCCCCAGGCAAAATAGAACCACAGCACGATGACCGCCACCCCGCCCAGCAATTCCAGCGCGGCTTTGCCGAAACGTCGCCGTTTAAAATTGAGAACGAGTCGAAACAGCAAAAGCAAAATGGCGACATAAATCGCAACTTCAGAAAGTGAAAACGGGAACTGCGCCGAGAGTGGCGAGAGCACCCGGGCCAATCCGGCATAAAAAAAACGCGTGTACAGCTTTTCCGCGAGTTGCGGGAAACGCGAAAAAAGCGTCAGCAATCCGCATAACACCAGAGTTGCCGTCACCAAGCCGATCATGAGCCGGTGGCGGCGCCAAAAGACGGGGAACTCACGGGTGGAATCATTAGAACGTCTGTTTGTCATCAAAGTCCTCGTTTTAATCAGGCGGCCATTTAAAAAAATAAGCAATGGCAATGAAAATGACAAAGAAATTCTGTACCCGCGTTTGGCTGTTGTATGTGCAAAAATTAGGTTGTATATTAAAAAAACAAAATAAAATTTTAAAACGGCTTGAGGGTTTATTTATGCTTGCCAAATCCTGGCGCGGTTGGTTGCCGCTGCTGCTGCTCATTTGCGGTTGCGCCGGCAACAAGGCGAAACTCCACGACTGGACCGAACTGCCCAAAGAACAGTACACCATTCCGCCGTTCGCAAAATATCTGGCGCCCTTTAAAATCGCGCTCGATCCCGGCCACGGCGGCATGTCGCATCTGCCCGGCTACAAACGCGGCCCGACCGGGAAAGAAGAGGCCGCGATGAATCTCAACGTGGCGCTGTTTCTCAAAACGTTTCTCGAAAAAGCCGGCGCGCAAGTGGTGTTGACCCGCCGCGATGATCGTTTCGTGTCGCTGCGCGAGCGCAACGAGATCGCCAGCGCCGCCGGCTGCGATTTTATGATTTCCCTGCATCACAACGCCGCCGATAATGCCCAAGTGAATTACGCCGCCGTTTACTACCATTTACATCCCGACTATTCGCCGGCCAGTATGGATTTGGCGCGTAACATTTATTTCGGCCTGGTTGAAGCGCTGCGCCTGCCGCAAGTGGCCAACGACGGCCTGCTCACCGACAAATTGATTTATCCCGACGGCTTTGGACTGCTGCGGACTTCCAAACTCCCGGCGGTGTTGCTGGAATCTTCCTTTTTTTCCAATCCGGCGGAAGAAAAACGCTTGACGAAATTATCGTACAATCGCCGCGAGGCGTACGGCATTTTTCTCGGCTTGGCGCGGTGGGCGGCCGGCGGCATTCCGCGCGCCGAGCTTGTGCAACCCAGCACCATCTCCCGCGACCAACAGCCGGAGATCGTTTATGAAATTACCGACGGCATCACCGACCGCGGCGGCCGCGGCGCACGGCAGTTGTTGATTTACTCGGAATCAACGGTTTTGAAAATCGACGGCCAAATCGTTCCAGCGCAAATTGATCTGCTAAATCGCAGATTAAAGTTTCGTCCCGATTCGGCGCTGGCGAACGGGCCGCATCTTTTGCAAGCCAGCGTGCAAAATCTTTTTAAAAATCACAACCTGCCGCGCGTCGATACGCTGATCATTGCCGCGCCAACAGCTGCCATCGTGTGGGACACCCCGACACCGCGTTTGCCCGCCGACGGCGTGACGATGATGCCGATTCGCCTGCAACTTTTCGACGCCGCGCAGCAGCCGGTGTGGGAAGGCACGACAGTGCATTTACAAACCAACCGCGGTGTGATTGCGCCGGCAACGCAGCAATTAAAGAACAACCGCGCCGTGGCGTATTATCAAGCCGCTGCCGAAATCGGCCCGGCGCAAATCATCGCGACCGCGGACGACTACAGCGACACCCTGACGCTCGCGCTTACGCCACCCGGCGCGCAGCAAGTGCTAAGCGGCCTGGTCGTTGATGATTCGAGCAAAGTCAGATTATCAACCGCCACCGTGACCATCGATGATTCGCTGCAGGCGCTGCTCGATGGCAATGGCGGCTTTTTTGTTGAAAATATTTCCCCCGGTCCGCACCAACTCGCGGTGACGGCAAGAGGCTATGCGCGTGAAAGCAGAATCATCACAATTGAGGCCGGCCGCAGTGCGGTGGCGCCGGTGCGCTTGCGCGCGAATTTGGCGGGCCTCTTGCATAACGAGCCAATTATTCTCGACGCCGCGCTGGGCGGCAATGAAGGCGGCGATATTTTCAGCCCCGGCATTACTACCGCCAACGCAAATTTTGCGCTGGCAACTCGCCTCGCTGATACGCTGCGCTGGGCCGGCGCCAATGTGATGCTGGTGCGGGATGATGAAAACGGCATGCCAGTGCCGGCAAGAATCGAAAAGGTCAACAAGCTTGCCGAAGGCTGGTATCTCAAAATCAATTATCGCCGCGGCAATAATGATTCGCTGCTGGTGCAAAGCACGATCTATCCGGCCAATCGCGCCGCCGAGCAGATTGCCGCCGCGATCAACACCGCGTTCATGCGCTTGCCGAAGGCGCGCGCGGCTTTAAAACAGAATACGGCCGTGCCGGAAGTGAATTTGACCAACAAAACCGCGCTGGAAGTGACGATCAAATGCCGCACGCCGATGCCCGTTGAACGCGACTTGCCGGCGTTATTGGAAGGCATCATTAATTTTAAAAAAACAGCGGCACCGGAGCGCGAAGAATAAATGATGAAATTTTTTCTGCTGGCGTTGCGTTTTCTGCTGGCGCTTATGCAGCGGCTCTTATACATTCTGACTTTTGGCGAATGGGCGCCGTTTGCCTGCGTCGTGGCGGTGATTCGTGACGGTGAAAAAATTTTGATGGTCGAGCGCCGCGACGGCAACGGGTGGGGCCTGCCCGGCGGCCACATCAAGCAGGGAGAAACGGCGGAAGCGGCGGCGCGGCGCGAGGTAAAAGAAGAAACCGGTTTGGATTTCGAAATTTTAAAAATTCTTGGGACGTTGTCCGGCAAGCGCCCTGGCATTTGGCTACATGCCGT
>JAJVHT010000090.1:20165-21514 GCA_022072515.1 bacterium | reverse complement strand
AAATTCACCGTTCGCTGAATAGCCCAATAATCAAAAAACTTTTGCGAATAGTTTTTATCAGCTCGATCAGCTTAATCCGTATACACAAGACAGTAAACGGCTTGAGCGGATAAAGCGAATTTTTGTACAGGACTTACTTTTTAGATGCCACAGGAGAATATCATGCTACGCCGCAATTTTTTCACAACGTTTTATCTCATTGCTGCATTGACTCTAACTTGGTTGGTGGCTTGCAAAACTACACCACCGCCGCCACTCAGCTTACCGGTGGTCGGGCAAGGCATTGTGGTGTGGGGCGACAATCGCAGTGGGCAATTGGGTGATGGCAGTTCGATGGCCAAACGCGCCACGGTGGGCGCCGTTAACATTGATGGAAAATGGAATGCCCTCGCCGCCGGAGACGGTCACGTGTTGGCGCTGCGGACTGACGGCACCGTGTGGGCGTGGGGCGAAAATGGCAAGGGACAACTCGGCATTGGCACCAACAACAACGCGAATACGCCTTACACCACGCAGATTAACAACGTCATCGCCGTCGCGGCCGGCGGCAACCACAGCCTGGCATTAAAAAAAGACGGGACGGTGTGGGCCTGGGGCCAAAACAATGCCGGGCAACTTGGTGATGGCACCAACAACGACAACGCCAGCCCTGTGCAGGTGAAGGCCTTTTTTCTCGTGCGTGCGGTGGCCATTGCCGCCGGCGGCAACCACAGCCTCGCCGTGGATGGCAACGGCGAGGTGTGGGCCTGGGGTCAAAATGATTTTGGGCAATTGGGTGACAGCACCGTTGCGAATAGTTCGACGCCGGTCAAAGTCAAACATCTCAGCGGCATCGTTCAAGTTGCTGCCGGCGCAAATCACAGCACGGCGCTGAAGAATGATGGCGCGGTTTGGGCGTGGGGCGACCGCCGGCATTTGCAATTGGGTGACGGTGGAAATTCGCCAAGTCTCACCCCGGTGCAGGTGCCGGTAGGCTTGCCGGTGACGCCACCGTCCTTCATCAGCAATGTTTCCGCCATTGCCGCGGGCGGCGATCACAATTTCGCGCTGACGCAGCAGAATAGTGTTTGGTTTTGGGGAAGCGACAAGTTTGCGGAAGCGTCCGGTATTGGCGGCGGTGGCGGTTTAGGCGCGATTGGCCCAGACGGCACGCCGATCGCTTTTCCACAATTACTGCAAGGTCCTACCGGAAAAATTGTCGCGGTCGCCGCGGGCATGAATCACAGCCTGGCGCTGACGGATGACGGACGCGTGTGGGCGTGGGGGCGCAATGATCAAGGCCAGCTTGGCGATTCAACTTTTGTCGACCCGCTGGGAATTTTTCCGGTCAAAACTTTGCGCGGCGCGAC
>JAJVHT010000090.1:12698-20065 GCA_022072515.1 bacterium | reverse complement strand
CGCGCGTTGATGCAAGCGGCGGCAACGATTTGCCGCGATGCCGGTGGGCATGGATTATTCTGGGCGGTTTATCACAACAACAAACTGGCGCTGGATTTTTACGAACGCCTCGGCGCGGCGTTCGTGGACAATTTGAAATTCATGTACTGGCCGGTTTGAAAAATACAAAACCCCGCCTTCGCCTCGTTGTGATCAGGCAAAAGCGGGGTTTTGCGTTTGTATCAGCAAAAAGTTTAATGCTAAAAATACAGATCGCGAAAATCCTGGATTTTCGCTTTCTCTTTCAAGTCCGTATACCATAGCGAGAAGGCGTTCTGCTTGGCGCGTTCCAGCAATTGCCCACGAATGGTTTCTTTCTGGCTTTGCAAATCCGCTTCATTGATCGGATCGACGCTCACCAGTTGCAGCAAATACGCGCCGCGATTGCCTTTCACCGCCGGCGAAATTTGATTGGGCTGCAATGAAAACGCCGTACCGATAAAAGCGGGATCGCGCCCGAGGCCGCTGATGTAACCGGTGCGGGCAAAAGGTTCGGCGGTTTTAATTTCAAGCGAATCTTGCGCCGCGAGATCTTCCATGGTCATGCTGCCGTTCAGTTTGGCGCGCGCCGCTTTGGCCGCTTCCAGGGCCATGTCCTTCAGCTTTTCGGTCCGCAAAATATTCTCGATCTGCGCCTGCACTTCTTCCAACGGCCGGATGCGTTCTTTTTGAATTTCTGCGACGCGCAGCACTATAAAACCCTGCGGCACTTCGAACATCTCGCTGATCGTGCCGGTTTCGCTGCGGAAGACGAAATTCGATACGCTCGGTTTCATGCCGACGCCTGGAACAAAACCGCTGCCTTTTGCAAACAGCGGACTGGTTTGTCCCGGCAGTTTTTCGTTTTGCAGCGTCGTTTCCCACCCGGCCTCTTTGGCGGCGGTGGAAAAATAACTCGCGCTATCCCGCGCCGCGTCGATAGTGCGGCGCGACGCCTCGAATTTCAGCAGCACGTGGCTCGCTTGCACCATCTCCTCGCCTTTCGCCGCTTCTTTGCCTTTTGGCTTTTTATCTTTGCTCTCCCCTTCCGGCTCTTCAAATTTTTTGGCAACAACTTTGATGATGTGAAGGCCGAACGTGGTTTGCACCGGCCCGATGATATCGCCCGGGTTGGCGGCGAATGCCGCATCTTCAAACGGTTTCACCATCTGGCCGCGTTTGAAAAAGCCGAGATCACCCCCCTTGTCGCGGTTGGATTCGTCTTCTGAATAGTCTTGGGCTAACGCGGCGAAATCCTCGCCGCTCCTGGCGCGCTGCAGAATCTGTCCGGCCAGCACCCGCACGCTATCCGAATCGGCGCGCGTCGCTTTGTTGGAAAAAATAATGTAATCGATTTTGCGTTTCTCGGGATCTTTGAACTCTTGCTCGTGCTCTTTGAAATATTTTTCCACCGCGCTTTTTTCCACGGGGATTTGCCCGTTGTTGGCGGCGCCGGCCCGGGCCCGATACTTCTCGGGGTTGAAAAACACGTATTTCACCGTCGCCTTTTGGTTGCGCTTCACATAATCATCCCGCACTTCCGCATCCGTCACCAAAGCCGTGGCCTCAAACTCGTCCTGGAATTTCTGATAAGGCAAAGAAGCCCGCAAATACGTTTCCACCTGCCGCCAAAACTCGCCGGCATTGGCGTCATTCAGCGCAGCTTGATATTTGGCGTTGTCAAATTCGCCCTGATCATTTTTAAACGAAGGATTCTGTTTGATCAGCTCGGGCGGCTCTTTAAAAATATAATGCCGGATCTCGCTATTGGTTACGCTGATGCCGCGTTTCTCGATTTCCTGCGTCACCAACACTTCGCGCACGAGATTTTCCCACACCTGATTGCGCAAATATTCGTACTGGTTTTCGTTCGGCTCCGCGCCGGCTTGCTGTTTGTATTGCTCGATCTGCTGCTCGTAAGCCCGGGCAAATTGTTCGTAATGAATATCCTGGCCGTTGATGCTCGCAATCACACCGGTTTGTTGTTTGGGCCGAAAAATGGTCGATTCCGAGCCCCACTCGACGACGATCAACGCCAGAAACGCGATCAATAAAATACCAAGAACGATATGCGTTTGCTCACGCATTTTGGTCATCATTGCCATACGACGAACTCCTACTGAAGGTAAATGCCGGTTAAAAAATTCAAACTTCGTTCAGCCCTAAAATCGAAAATTGGGCAAGACTGCATTGGGCGCAAAAAAAGATTTTACATTCAAGTGAAATATTGCTAAATTTAGAATATAAAGGACTATGTTATGAGATGCAAGGAATTTTTGCCCTTCTATACGGATTAAAGCCTGCCATTTCCCAGCTTGACAATTTGACAATCTGGCCGTATATTTCATTGGTTTCCTTTTGCAAATTGACAAAATTATTTTGCCATGGACAAATTCAAACTCATTTCTGACTATCAGCCGACCGGCGACCAGCCGCGCGCCATTCAGGAGCTGACCGAGGGGGTCTTGCGCGGCGATAAATATCAAACTCTTCTTGGCGTCACCGGGAGTGGCAAAACGTTTACGATGGCGAATGTGATCGCCAACGTCAACAAGCCGGCGCTGGTTTTTTCGCACAACAAAACGCTGGCGGCGCAACTCTTCGGCGAGTTAAAGAGCTTTTTCCCGCATAATGCGGTGGAATACTTTATCAGTTACTACGACTACTATCAGCCGGAAGCTTACGTGCCGTCGAGCGACACGTATATCGAAAAAGACAGCTCGATCAATGACGAAATCGACCGGCTGCGTTTGAAAGCCACCAGTTCGCTGCTCTCGCGAAAAGACGTGATTATCGTGGCCTCGGTCTCGTGCATTTACGGCATCGGCGATCCGGAAGATTATGCCGCCGAGTTGCTCATTCTGCATCGTGGCCAGCGCATTGAGCGCAACAAGATTCTCGGCCAACTGGTGGACATGTTTTACACCCGCAATGATTTCGATTTCACCCGCGGCACTTTTCGCGTGCGCGGCGATGTCGTCGAGGTCGTGCCGGCTTACGAGCGCGAGGCTTATCGCATTGAAATGTTCGGCAATGAAATCGAATCGCTTTCGCAAGTCAATGTCACCTCCGGTGAAATTTTGGGCGAAGTGGACACCATGGCGATCTTTCCAGCCAAGCACTTCGTTACGCCCCAACACAAAATGAAACGTGCCATCGAGGCGATCCGGGAAGAATTGGCGGAACGGCTCGCGTGGTTTCGCGAAAAAGGCAAATTGCTCGAAGCGCAGCGTTTGGAGATGCGCACCAATTTCGATCTCGAAATGCTGCAGGAACTGGGCGCCTGCCACGGCATTGAAAATTACTCGCGCCATCTCTCCGGCCGCGCGCCAGGACAGCGGCCGTACACGTTGCTCGATTATTTTCCCAAAGATTATCTGATGATTATCGACGAGTCGCACGCCACCGTCCCGCAGATTCGCGGCATGTATTTCGGCGACCGCTCGCGCAAAGAAACCCTGGTCGAATACGGTTTTCGCCTGCCCTCGGCGTTGGATAACCGGCCGTTGCAGTTTGACGAGTTCGAGAGCATGCTGAATCAAGTGGTTTTCGTCTCGGCGACGCCGGCGGAAATTGAACTGGAGAAGAGCAACGGCGTCGTGGTCGAGCAAGTGATTCGGCCGACGGGCTTGATGGATCCGGAAATCGACGTGCGGCCGGTGAAAAATCAAATCGACGATCTCATCGGCGAAATCCGCCAATGCGTGGCCAAGGGCCAGCGCGTGCTCGTGACCACCTTGACCAAGAGAATGGCCGAAGACTTGACCGACTATCTCGCGGAAATGGACATTCGCGTGCGTTATCTGCATTCGGAAATTCAAGCACTGGATCGCGTTGAAATTCTGCGCGATTTGCGCTTGGCGGAATTTGATGTGCTCGTCGGCATCAACCTGTTGCGTGAAGGCCTCGATCTGCCGGAAGTTTCACTCGTCGCCATTCTGGACGCCGACAAAGAAGGCTATTTGCGCAGCGAGCGCTCGCTGATGCAAACCGCCGGCCGCGCCGCGCGAAATGTCGACGGCAAAGTCATCATGTACGCCGACACCGTCACCGGCTCGATGAGAAAGATGATCGATGAGACCACGCGCCGC
Source organism: bacterium (assembly GCA_022072515.1). Classification (GTDB taxonomy): domain Bacteria; phylum Zhuqueibacterota; class Zhuqueibacteria; order Zhuqueibacterales; family Zhuqueibacteraceae; genus Zhuqueibacter. The sequence continues at coordinate 15,956 of JAJVHT010000090.1, read as the reverse complement.
CGCGAGATTCAACGGAAGTACAACGAAGCGCACGGCATCACGCCGCGCACGATTTATAAGAGCGCCGAGGAAATCATGAGCTCGACGCGCGTCGCCGATGCGAAAGCCGACAAGTACGGCGCCGAAAAACGCAGCGACGACACATTGAAAATTTCCGACGCCGAGTGGAGCAAAATGACGCCGTTCGCGCGCGAAGAAATGCTCGATCGTCTCGAAAAAGAAATGCTCGACGCCTCCAAAAAATTGGACTTCGAGCGCGCCGCGGAGCTGCGCGACGAAATCGAACGGTTGAAGAGCGGCAAGAAGAAGGGCCGCGTGAAATATCAATTTGCGAAAAAAACATAGCCTGGCAACTTTCAGTATATGCTTACACACACAATTTCTCGCCGGCTTGCCGTTGCCCTATTGACAGTCGGATCATGCGAATGGTTCATTTCTCCCGCGCCGGCACAGCAGGCGAATTGCTGGGCGCCTGATTACATGCAGCCAGTGGAACCGGCGATTGCCCGCGCAACGCCGGTGGAGGAATGGAAAAAGGATTTCGCGATTGCCGGCGCTGTTCTTAAAAATAATCGCACGCTCCAACGCATTCCACAAACACGGCTGCGCAATCGGATGTTTATCGGCATCCGGATAGACGGGTTTGGCCATTTCGCCCACGTCATGGCCATGCTGTACCCGCCGGTAGCCTGGGCCGAAGGAGAATGCGGTCTAAGAAAAGGCCCCGATTTTTTTAACAGCGGCCATCTGGACATCTCTTTTAATGATCCCAGACTTATTTTCGAGCATCAAGCATATGCCGTCCGTGATCTCGAAGCATATTTTGAGCCGCAGGCCGCAGCTCGCGTTGGTGAAGAGACTCTCTACAATCACAAAAAACTCTGGATTGTGGTCTTAACCCCGAACCAGCTTCCACCGTGGATTCCGGTGACGGTGGAGGAATACCTCCAATTCAAAGAACGCGAAGAGCAGAAAAAACTGGCGGATTTGGAAAAGACATTGGCTGAAGTCTTGGAGACTGGCGAGAGATTAAAAGAATCTATGGCCGGAATTGCCGAATTGAAAAAAACTGATCCCGCGCTGGCCGCACAAATGCAGAAAACCATGGAAAATGAACGCGCGCGGTGGGAAAAGGAGAAGCCTGAAGTCGAGAAGCAATATCAGAAGCTGCTCCAGGAACAGCGCCAGGAATTGTCCGCGCTTGGCGCTTTTAAATCCGCGCTGTCGCCGGCAGAGCGGAATGCCCAGACGCATTTGGGAGATGGCCGTTTTGGCTTGGCGCAGGGCGGAACGCAGGATCGCGGCGCCATTGTCCGCCTGAATCCCGCCTTGCGCCAGGGCGAGAAACCAACGCGACGCATTCAGCTCATCGTAGTGAAACCATTTGCCAATGACGAGTCCCTGTGGGATGATTTAGGCCAGGCCATGCGGAACGTGGATTATGCCGCCCTGCGCCAGTTGCTGCGGTGAGCGATTATTTTGCCGAAGATCGCCGAGATTCAAGCAGTCGCGCACGCTAATTTTATTCATGTCTCGGCATGTGCTCGAATTGGAAATGAAATCAATCATCACAAATTGGAAACGCTGTTGCACAACTAGAAATAACAAGCTATTCCTGCCAGCAGAAAGCGCTGTAAAAACTCCGTTAGGAGTGCCATGTTTATAGTCCGTGAATCTCCTCACATTCATAAACCCCATCGGGGTGACATGGCAGTTGATTACGTGCTCGTCAACATGTCACGCCTACGGCGTTTAAATATGGCCCAAGTAAAAGTTTTTTACGATCAAACCGGCAAATACACTGACAGTTTGGTTTGGCAATCCGCAGGATAAATATGTCAGCGAAGAAACCGGTGAAAAAGCGATCTTGATGAAAGATAAATCTGGACGTGTCATCGGATTTGAAAAACTGAATTTTTTAATTCCCCAACCTGAAAATTTGCGGGTTGCATTCGAGACCGTTGCTGCATAAATTTTAATGGCAAGATAACTGATGAAAGTCTTCGTCCTCGGCGGCGGCGGGCGCGAGCATGCGCTGGTGTGGAAACTGGCGCAGAGTCCGCTTGTTGAGAAAATTTATTGTGCCCCCGGCAATCCTGGCATTGCGCAGATTGCCGCGTGTGTCGATATTGCAGTTTCTGATATGGGCGCACTCCGGCGGTTTGCCAAAGAGACACACATTGATCTCACCGTCGTCGGCCCGGAAGCGCCATTGGTTGACGGGATCGTGGATGCGTTTGAGGCCGAGGGTCTGCGCATCTTCGGGCCGTCACAGCAAGCCGCCAGGCTCGAAGGCAGCAAGGTTTTTGCGAAAGAATTGATGCGGAAATATTCGATTCCGACGGCGACAGCGAAAATTTTTTCAAATTTTCCAGATGCGCGGGCTTATATTGAGCGAGCGCCGGCGCCGTTCGTGATCAAGGCGGATGGCCTCGCCGCCGGCAAGGGGGTGATCATCGCGCGCAGTCAAGACTCGGCGCTTACGGCCATTCAGCGCATCATGCAAGAGCGCGAATTTGGCGAGGCCGGCAATCGTATCGTGATCGAAGAGTTGATGGAGGGACAGGAAGTCTCGGTTCTTTGTCTCACCGACGGCAAGAATGTTTGCGTGCTGCCGGCGGCGCAGGATCACAAAACAATTTTTGACAACGACGAAGGCCCGAACACCGGCGGCATGGGCGCGTATGCGCCGGCGCCGTTCATGACGGCCGAGCTGATGGCGCGCGTCGAACATGAAATTCTGCGGCCAACGCTCACGGCGATGGCGCAAGAAAATCGCCCGTATCGCGGCGTGTTGTATGCCGGTTTGATGCTCACGCCAGAGGGCCCGAAGGTCGTCGAGTTCAACTGCCGCTTTGGCGATCCGGAAACGCAGGCCATTCTCCCGCTGATCGATTCGGATTTGGCTGACGCCATGTGGCGCGTCGCCAACGGTGATTTGCAAAACTATGAGCTAAAAATCTCGCCGCGTTGGGCCGTGAGTGTTGTGCTCGCTTCCGGCGGCTATCCGGGAAAATTTGAAAAAGGCAAGTTAATCAATGGCCTCGAACGTATTCATGATAACGAAGTGATGGTTTTTCATGCCGGCACCGTCTTCGATCACAATGGCAATATTTTGACCAACGGCGGCCGCGTGCTGGCGGTAACGGGGGTCGCTGAGAATTTTTTAGCGGCGCAGGAAAAAGCCTACTGTGCGGTGGGAAAAATCCAGTTCGAGGGCATGCATTATCGCAAAGATATTGGTATGAAAGCGATGCG
>JAJVHT010000090.1:6781-12598 GCA_022072515.1 bacterium | reverse complement strand
TTCGAAAGGACAATCTCATGAAAATTCTGGTCACTGGCGGTGCGGGATTTATCGGTTCCCACATCGCTGATGCTTTCATCGCGCACGGACACCAGGTGACCATCCTGGACAATCTGGTGACAGGGAAACGCGAGAATATCAACGCCCAGGCGACGTTTCACCAAATGGACATCTGTGATGATCGTGTTGCAAAAATTTTCCAGGAGGGCCAGTTTGACGCGGTTTGCCATCAAGCGGCGCAGATGGATGTGCGGCGCTCGGTGGCTGACCCGCGCTACGATGCGGAAGTCAATATTCTCGGCACGCTGAATCTGCTGCAAAATTGCAAAGCCACCGGCGTCAAAAAATTCCTCTTTGCTTCGACGGGTGGCGCGATTTACGGCGAACAAGTGCGGTTTCCGGCGGACGAAGAGCATCCGACCTGGCCGGCGTCGCCGTATGGCATCAGCAAGCTGTCGTGCGAGAAATACATTCATTTCTTCGCGCAAAGTTCCGGCATGAAATACGCGTTCTTGCGTTATGCCAACGTGTATGGCCCGCGCCAAAATCCGCACGGCGAGGCCGGCGTGGTCGCTATTTTTTCCACGCGTCTGTTGCGCGGCGAGCAGCCGACGATCAACGGCGACGGCAAGCAGACGCGCGACTATGTTTTTGTCGGCGACGTCGTGCGCGCGAATCTTCTGGCTTTGAATTACCCCCAAAGCGATTATTTTAATATCGGCACCGGCAGCGAAACCGATGTGAACGCCGTTTTTAACCGCCTCAACGAAGCCGCCGGCGCCGGCAAGCAGGAAAATCACGGCCCCGCGAAAGAAGGCGAGCAGTTGCGCAGCGTGCTGTCCAACGAGAAAGCGCGCCGTCTGCTTGATTGGCAGCCGACGGTGGCAGTTAATGAAGGACTCAAGCAAACCCTCGACTGGTTTCGCGATCATGTCAAGTAAAGCCCGCAATTCACGGATTGAGATTGAATAAATTTTTTGACCGGTCGCAAAGGTGTTTTCATAAAATCGTGCGACCGGTCAATGAGCCTGGTTGAAGTGGAAAAAGAGCCAAATTCTTCGTTGCAAAAACTGCTTTACTAAACTCCGAATTCCGTTTTGGCATGACAACACCTCTACTCAAATCCGGTCCACCGGATCGCAGCATCAATACTTTGCGCCACGAGATCGGCTTGGTCGGCGAATCGCCGGCTATCTGGCAGATTCTCGAAACCATCGAACAGGTGGCGCCCACGGATATTTCCGTGCTCATCATCGGCGAGAGCGGCACCGGCAAGGAGCTGATCGCGCAAGCGATTCATCAGCTCGGCAACCGGCACGACAAGCCGTTTGTCGTCGTCAATGCCGGCGCAATTCCAGAAGGCATCATCGAGTCCGAATTGTTCGGCCACGAAAAAGGGGCGTTCACCGGTGCGGTCGGGGCGCGCAAGGGTTATTTCGAGCAGGCGGACACCGGCACGATTTTTCTCGATGAGATTGGCGAGATGCCGCTCAACACGCAAGTGAAACTGTTGCGCCTTTTGGAAGGCAAAGAGTTCATTCGCGTCGGCGGCAGCAGCCCGAAACAAGCCGACGTGCGCGTCATCGCGGCCACCAATCGCGATCTCGAAACCGCCGTGCGCGACGGCGAATTTCGCCCCGATTTGTTTTACCGGCTCAATGCGGTCAATATTCGCGTGCCGAGCTTGCGCGAACGCCGCGAGGATATTCCGTTGTTGGTCAAAAAGTTTGTCACCGATTTTTGCAGCCAAAACAACATCGCCTTCGAGGGTTTCTCCGACGGCGGGATGCGCCTGTTGAAAGAACATGCGTGGCCCGGCAATATTCGTGAATTGAAAAATTTCGTCGAGAGCCTGATTGTGATCGAGCGCGGCCGCCGCATCGACGAAATGGTTTTGCAGCGCCATTTGCCGCGCAGCGCCGAAATGGATCGCCGCCTGCCGGTACCGGTCAATCGCAGCAGCGATGAAGTTGAGCGCGAATTCATCTATCGCGCGCTTGTCGACCTCAAAAATGAGATCGCCCAACTGCGCGAGCTGCTGTTGGGCCATTACATTGCGCCGCCGCGCCGCCTCAAACCCGGCTTTCCGGAAACGCCCGTGATTCATGAGTTCGGCAGTGACCTGGCGGCCGCGGAAGCAAATGAAAAATCGGGCGAGCCGGGCGAATTTGAGTCCATTGAAAATATGGAAAAGCGCCTGATTGCGGAAGCGCTCGAACGGACCAATGGCAACAAGCGCAAAGCCGCCACGCTGCTCAAAATCAGTGAGCGCACGTTGTACCGCAAAATCAAGGAATATAACCTACCATTTTAGAGTTGTATGAGTCAATTCTTTGTCGAGCAAATGCAAAACTTCACCTCAAGAATTTATTTGCACCAACTTTGCGCTTCCGCCACTTTGCGTACATTTTTCTGGTTCGGCGCGGCTTTTGCCCTGGTGGGCTGCGGCCCATACTCGTTTTCCGGCTCAGCCAGCACGCACATCAAAACCATCGCAGTGCCGGTGTTTGAAGATCGCACTGCGGAGTTTGGCGTCAAAGAACGGCTGAGCACCGCCATCGTCGAGGAGTTTACGCGCGACAACACGCTGAAAATTGCGGACCGCCGCGTCGCCGATTCGGTTTTGCTCGGCGCGTTGCTCAGCGTGCAGGAAAGCGCCGGCGTTTACAATCAGCAGGAGAGCGTTCAGGAGGTTCGCGTCACGGTGACCGTGCAGCTCAAATATGAAGATGTAAAAAAACGCAAAACCCTGTGGGAAACGCAATTGTCGCAATTCGGCAGCTATTCGCCAAGCTCCGCCTCATCCTCCCGGCAGGCGGCGATTGATGAAGCGATTCAAAAAATCGCCAACGAAGTGCGCAACAAGACGGTGTCGGATTGGTGAAATTTTAAAGCAAGGCAACAAAAAACAATCCATGCCGGAAAAAGTTGAAATTTAATTCCGCAGAATTCCATTGCTGCCGGTGAAAGAGGCAAACTTTGTTTTTTACAGTTGTTACAGAAATTTAAGCTAAAAGAAAGATGTTGCACTTTACGGGTGTTTTTTCTATTTTAAAATTTGGCAGTTACGCCGGGAGAGGAGTTGGTTGTCACCTGCAATGGAAAATATTTTAGAAACAAGCATACTTGCAGTCTATTTTGTTTCACTGGCGATTCTTTTTGTGTTCGGCTCGCATGGCTATGTGATGGTATATTGGTATAATAAGTTTCGCGGCCGGGCCGGGAAGGCGCCGGCACCATTGTCTGATTTTCCGAAAGTCACGATCCAGTTGCCGGTTTTCAATGAAATGTATGTCGTAGAGCGCTTGATTCGCGCGGTCTGCGCACTCGATTATCCCCGGAGAATGCTGGAGATTCAGGTTCTGGATGATTCCACCGACGAGACGACGCGAATTGCGCAACAGTGGGTCGAGCACCATCAACGCCAGGGCTATACGATCAACCTGTTGCATCGCGACAACCGGCAGGGTTACAAAGCCGGCGCCTTGCGTGAAGGCTTGGCGGTGGCGGGCGGCGAGTTTATTGCAATTTTTGACGCCGATTTTGTGCCGCCGCCGGACTTTTTGAAACGCACGCTGCCGCATTTTGCCGACGCCAAAGTGGGCGTGGTGCAAACGCGGTGGGGCCATTTGAATTTTGATTATTCGCTGCTCACCCGCAGCCAGGCCATCGGCCTCGATGGCCATTTCGTGGTCGAGCAAACGGCGCGCAATCGCGCCGGTTACTTTATCAATTTCAACGGCACGGCCGGCGTGTGGCGGCGGCAATGCATTTTAGACGCCGGCAATTGGACCGATGATACCTTGACGGAAGATCTCGATCTGAGCTATCGCGCCCAGTTGCGTGGCTGGAAATTCGTCTTCCTGCCGGATACGATCTGCCAAGCCGAATTGCCGGCAGAAATCGGCGGCGTGAAATCGCAGCAATTCCGGTGGACCAAAGGTGCGATTCAAACCGCGAAAAAGAATCTGCCGCGCGTATGGAAATCGGCGCTGCCGCTGCGCGTCAAATTGCAATCCACCGTGCATTTGACCAACAATCTCGTGTTTCCGTTTATTTTGATCGTCGGCCTGCTGAACTTGCCGCTCGTGATCATTAAAAATGAAAGCGCCCATGATCACACGCTTTTCTTTGCGGTGATTTCGATTTTTGTGCTGGCGTTTTTCGGCTCGTTTTTGATGTACATGACGTCCTTGCGCGAGAGTTATCCGGATTGGCGCAGACGTTTGCTTTATTTCCCATTGTTTATGGCCGGCAGCATGGGACTTTCGGCTAACAATACGCGCGCCATCTTGCAAGGTTTGTTCAAGTATCGCGGCGAATTTTTGCGCACCCCTAAATATCGCCTCGAAAACGCGACCGATCAGTTTCAGGACAAGCAGTATTTTTCACCACGGGAGTTTTGGCGTCGCAGCATGTACAACGGCATTCCAGAAGCTCTGCTCGCGCTTTATTGCCTGTTTGGCATTGCCGTCGCCATTTATTATGGCGAAGTCGCCGCCATCCCGTTCCAAAGCTTGTACTTTGGGGGATATGGTTTTATTGCGTATATGTCCCTCAAGCAACACTTCTGGCCGTTTAGCAGCCGGGTGTTGCTGAATAAAATGCGTTTCCGTAAATTGCCGGCGGAGGCGACTCCGGCGAGGCTGGGAAGCGCTTAAAAATTTTTGCAACCTTGATTTTGCATCTACAAAATGCAAACGGTAGTTTCCTTTGGCTGCGGCCACCCAAGAGCCCGTTGGCCACAAGGGTCGTAGAGCATGTAAAATCAGGGTGCAACAATCGTTTCCCTCACTTGCGTGAGGGGTGATAAAAGAACCTCTTTATTGTAGTGAGTTCGGGTTATGGTATCAGAAGACTTCGGGGGCTTGGAATCATTGCAGGTTTTACTGCAGCAGAACCCCAATTCGTTGACTTTCGGACGAGTAGCCGAAGCCCTGCTGAAGCTGGGACGCAGCGACGAGGCGATTCAAATTTGTGAAGACGGTCTGCGTCGGCATCCGGGTTATGTTACCGGCCACATGGTGCTCGGCAAGTGTTATCTCAAAAAGAAACTTTTTGATCAGGCCGAGAAGGAATTCAAGCGTGTCTTGTTGTTCGATCCCAAATATCTGGCGGCGCACAAACATTACGGCGACTTGATGCGTGAGATCGGGTGGGATAACACGTGTGAAATGAGTTACCGCAAAATTTTGCATATCGATCCGCTCGACAAAGGTGTGCGCGCCGTCATTGAGGAGTTGGCGCAAAGAGGCAAAACGGAAAAGCCGGAATCCGCGCCGATCCGCCCGGAGAGCAAGCCCGCGGTCGAACCTCCTCCGCTACCGATACCCGTGCCCCCACCCTTGCCGAAACCGGTTGTATCCGTCCCATCCGTTATCCCGCCGGTGCCGCAGGATGATTTTTTCTCCACCGTCGACACCGGTGACAACGATCTGTTGCGCTATCAACCGGCGATGGCTGCGGATGATCTGGCATTTGCCGATTTTACCTCGCCGGTGTCTGCGCCGCCCGTTTCTGTGACGCCGCCACCGCCCGAGGAAGATGAAGAACGCGTGGCTTACATTCTCGATGACATTTTCCAAGATGAAGTTTTAGACGAGAAACCCGCCGCCCCGCCGCCGGCCGCGAAAACTCCGATGCCACCGGCGAACAAACCGGCCCTTTTCCCGCCCGAAGCCCGCTCCGATAATCAAACGAGCGTGCCAGAAAAAATCAAATTCCCGGAAACGCCGGAGGTGCGCCGCGAGACGAACCAAGCCGCGTGGCGTGATGATGATATCGATCAGCCGTTCGATGACCATACCGATGGCGTCG
>JAJVHT010000090.1:0-6681 GCA_022072515.1 bacterium | reverse complement strand
AGCAAAAAAGAGCCGAACAATCGGCACTATCGCGAAAAAATCGACTACTTGAAGAAGCGTCTGCAAGAGACACAAAATGCTGGATAGAATCAACCGGGTGCGCGCGCAAATGCGGCAGGCGGATGTGAGCGCGTTCCTCGTCACCGCGCTGCCCCATCTCCGCTATCTTTTCGGTTTCACCGGTTCGAATGGCTTGGGTCTGATCACCTCAGACCTTTGCTTTTTTGTAACCGATTGGCGCTATCGCGATCAAGCGCAGGCTGAAGTCCGTCACGCCGAAATTTTGATCGTCTATCGTGATTTGCTCGCCGCGCTGAAAGAGAAAAAAATTTTGCCGGATGGTTGCCGCCTCGGCTTTGAAGCCCAGCACCTGAATTTTCGTTTATTCGCGCAACTGCAAAAGAACTTCGAAAAAATCAAATTCATTTCCACCGAACATTTCATCGAGAAGATCGCCATTCCCAAATCGCCGAGTGAGATTGCGAGCCTCCGCCAGGCCGGCGCCATGGCCTGTGCGGTGTGGGATCAGCTTCTGCCTTGTATTCATCCCGGTGTCGCCGAGTCCGATCTCGCCGCGGAGATTATTTATCGCAGCCGCAAGTTGGGTTCAGAAATCGAACCGTTCGATCCGATTGTCGCCAGCGGGCCGCGCTCGGCATTGCCGCACGGCCGCAGCACGAGTCGCCGTTTGCAAGCCGGCGATTTCGTCGTGATCGATTACGGCTGTGTCGTCGATGGTTATGCTTCGGATGTCACGCGCACGATTGCGGTCGGCGAACCGCCGGCTAAACTGCGGCAGGCATATTTCGCGGTGAAGGAAGCTTGCCGGCTGGCGTGCGAAGCTGCGCGCCCGGGCATGGAAGGCATGCAGCTCGATCAAACTGCGCGCCAGTATTTGGAATCCTGCGGCTTCAAGGAGCAATTCAGTCACTCGCTCGGCCACGGTCTCGGCCTCGACGTGCATTCGCTGCCGCGCCTGGGGCCGGAGAGCAAAGATGTCATTCCGGCGAATGCCGTTATCACCATCGAGCCGGGCGTGTACTTTCCGGAGCTTGGCGGCGTGCGCCTCGAAGACGATTTGCTCGTCACGGCCACCGGCAACGAAGTGTTGACGCCGATGGCGCGCGACTTGTTCGTGGTGGAATGACAGTTTTTCAACTACTGCAATTCGAAAATTATTGAAAATTTTAAATTGTAAATTTTCAATTTAAAATTTTACATGCATTCGACATCAAATTTTTCTCCAATTTCTCCTCCCCCGGCTGTAGCCATCATTATCGTCACCTTCCAAAATGCCGGTGAAATCGCCGCTTGCCTCCGTTCACTCGTCGCGGCCGCGCCGCAATGGCAGGTGCAACTTTTTTTGATTGACAATGCCTCAACCGATGCGACGCGGCAAGCCATCACCGCAGCCAGCGCGGAATTGCCGCCAGCGCGCTTTCACATTGACGTGATTGCGAATGCCGCCAATGTTGGTTTCACGCGCGCCGTCAACCAAGGCCTGGAACGTTATTTCGCCCAGCGCAAGCGGGGCGAAGCCATGCCGGTCATGTTTTTAAATCCAGACACAATTTTGCCTCCGCACAGTCTCGCCGCGCTGATGGAAAAATTGTACGCTTTTACCGAGGCCGGCGTTATCGCGCCGCAGCTCATTCATCCGGACGGGCGCATTCAAGCTTCTTGTCGCCGGTTCCCAACCCAGTGGGATTTATTTTGTGAATTATCCGGCTTGTCGCGGTTGTTTCCCAATTCGCCCATTTTGAACCGCTGGAAGATGGCGGCTTTCGATCATCAACATTCTGCGGCCGTCGAGCAGCCGCAGGGCGCGTGCCTGCTGGCAAAACCAGAAGTGGTGCAACAGGTGGGTTGGTGGGACGAACGCTTTCCGATTTTTTTCAGCGATGTCGACTGGTGCAAACGCGTGTGGGAAAAGGGCTGGCAGATTCGTTTCGAACCGTCCGTGCAAATCGTTCATGCGCAAGGCATCAGCGTACGGCAAGTGCGCGCCGCCGCCATTTGGAGCTCGCATCTTTCCTTTTGGCGGTATCTACGGAAACATGAAAACACAAGGCGGCAGAAAATACTGAATTGGATCTTCGGCCCCCTACTGGCAGCAGCGGCATGTGTACGCGCCTTTCCCTATTGGTTTAAAAATATTTTTACGGCAAACGCCCACTAAGACCCTTTTCTCTGCTTGTTTTTCAAAGCGATTTCCGTTATATTTGTATTCGAATCCATTTTTAACAATATAACGATGACGAACCAACTCACGGAGGAACGCTGATGAAAAGAGCAATGGCAATAGCTGGTGCGGTGATGTTGATGCTTGTGGCACTTCCGCTTTTCGCGCAAGCGCCGCCGGAACCGTTACAAGATGACCTGGGCGATTGGATGGTCGGCAAATGGGAAGGCACCACCGAATACACCATGGGAAAAAGCAACGACGAGATGGAAGTCGATTGGGATTTGGAGCATCAATTTTTGGATTTCCATTACAAGCAAAAAATGGGCGAGGGCACGACGGCGATGGCCTACAAAGGCCGCGGCATGATGACGGTGAATCCGCAAACCAAGGAATTTATTGTTTATTGGTTCGGCTCGTTTCGCGACATTGCGACAGGCAAAGGCACGCGCACGGGCAACAAAATCACCCTGACGTTGGAAGGGGGCGCCGGACCAGAGACCCGCACGATTGAAAAAGTGTCCGACGACAAAATGGTGATGACTTTCAAGGGCACCGGGATGGACGGCAAGGAAATGAGCGGCACGACCACGCTGCTGCGCAAGGCCAAGAAAGAGAAAACCAGTAAGAAAGGCTAAGCCGGCTATTGGAAAAGCAAAACCCCTGAGGCTGATTGCCTCAGGGGTTTTGCTTTTTAAACGATGATTCCTGATTTGTCCATTTGTGCCCGCAGCGCCTGCATCTCGGAGTTGGTATTTTTGAGGCGCTCGCCGACGATCGAAGCCAATTGAAAAAGGAATTTATTGCCGACGCGCGGCTTGCGCTCGAGCAGCTCGAATAAATCCGGCCGAAACAAGCCGATAATATCGGAAGATTCTTTGGCCACGGCGGTGGCGGAGCGCGGCGACTCGTCAAGCAGCGCCAGCTCGCCGAAAAATTCACCGTTGCGCAGCGTCGCCAATTCTTCACGGCCCTCGCCCGGCGCATGTTTAAAAATCGCCACGACGCCGCGTTGAATCACATACATTCCCACCCCGGGCTCGCCCTCCCAAAAAATCGTTTCATTGGCTTTAAACGTGCGGCGGTGAATAAGTTTTTCAAATTCGCGCAATTCGCCGTCGCTCATATCGGCAAACAGCGGCACTAAACGCAGCGTGGTAAGAATGCCCTCGTCGTCGTCATTTTTCTTTTTAAAAACATTGCCCCACAGCGGGCTGCTGGATTTTGCTGGACGGTTGTTGTTGGTGCTCATTAATGAAAACAGCGTTGACCGGTTAGCCAGTTGTTTCGTTGACCGGTTAACCGGCCAACTGGCCAACCGGCTAACGGCATTTACAGCAAGAATAAATATATGAAACGCGGCGGCATGAATCAAGGCGAATTTTTCATTGCTTTTCTCTCGCAAATCAATTAAGTTTTGATATGTTACCGCTTCGCCTCTTGGGCCTTATCTTATTCATACCGGCGTTGGTTGGCGCGCAAGACCAGCACAAGCAGTGGGATGAATTGCGGCAGAAAATTGCCCGTTTGCAGGAACAAATTGCCGCGCAGGAAAAAAGCGAAACCTCCACTCTGGAATTTTTGCGCGCGCTCGATGAACAAATTGATTTGACCCACCGGTTGGTCGGGCAACTGCAAAAACAGGAACGCGACAAGCGCGCCAAAATCGATAACACCGAAAAAGCGCGGCAACGAACGCAAGCAGAATTGGTGCGTTTGAAGCAACTAGCCGCGCAGCGTGCTGTCCTTTTTTATAAATATGGCCGCTTGCAGGATGCCGAAATTCTGCTCACCTCGCGTTCTCTGAACCAGATGCTGCTGTGGGCAAAATATCATCAGCAGCTTTCCGACAATGACCGGCGTATTCTGAACGGCATTAACCAGAAGCAGGAAGAGATCGGCCAGCAAAAAACGCTGCTGGCCACCGAATTGCAAGCCCATCAGCGCGCCTTGAGCGAAAAACAGCGTGAAGAGGAAACACTTAAAAAACGCCGCAGTCAACGCCAGGACGTGCTGAAAAAAGTGCGCAAAGATAAAAATTTTTATCAATCGCAGCTTGCCGAGACCCAGAAGGCCATTGCGCGCATCAAACAGTTGATTGCTTTGGCGGAGGCGAAAGCGCCGGCGCGCGAGCCGAGCCGGGTGGCGGCAAACGGCCCGTTTCAAAATTTGCGTAAAGTCATGCCCTGGCCGGTTGCCGGACGCGTCGTTTCACATTACGGCACCTATCGCCACCCCATGCTCAATACCGTGACCATGAATTTAGGCATTGACATCGCCGCCCCTGCCGGCACGCCGGTACGCAGTGTGGCCAATGGGCGTGTCACCGCGCTCACCTGGCAACGTGGTTATGGCAATCTCGTCATTATCAGCCATTCTGATGGTTATTACACCGTTTATACCCATCTTGCGGACATAAATGTCGCTTTGCATGATGATGTTGCTGCCGAACAGGAGATTGGCACGGTCGGCGAAACCGGCTCGCTGCCAGGAACCACCTTGCATTTTCAAATGTGGAATCGCGAAGAAGCGCTGAATCCGGAAGAGTGGCTGCGCCCATAGCGGCCTTGCCGTGATCCGTCATCAGCACGACGCGGTTTTGGTTTTGACAAAACAATGATGATCGAAATTATCGCCCAAGAAAGCGCGCAAGAGTTTTTGCGCCGCGCCCGGCAAAATGAGCGTGTGGCCCACGCCTACTTATTTCACGGGCCGGAAGGCGCGGGCAAAGAAGCCCTGGCGCTGCTCGCCACGCAAAGTTTTTTTTGTGAAAAATGGCATGCGCCGATTGCGGCACCGCAAGCAGCGACAATTTCATTGTTTGATGAGCCGGTTGCGCAACCCGTGGCGGCCCCGATGGCCGGCACAGCATTGGCATGTGGAAGCTGCTCGGCGTGCCGGCGCATTGCAGAAATGACGCATCCGGATGTGCGGGTGATTTTTCCACGTACGGCCTCGGCGGGGGAAGATGAACGCACCGAAGTTTTGCGGAGCTTGGCGTCCAATCCCTATCGGCGCTTAAAGCCGTGGGAAAACCCGACGATTCTCATCGACGATATTCGCACGCTCAAGCGCGAGCTCGGCATGACGAGCTACGAAGGCCACGGCATCGCGGCGCTGATTTTGGAAGCCGACCGTATGAAGGCCGAAGCGGCGAATGCGTTGCTCAAAATTTTGGAAGAGCCGCCGGCGCAAACGCTGATGATTCTCACCGCGACCTCGTTGGATGGCATATTGCCGACCATCGTTTCGCGCTGCCAGCCCGTGCGCTTGCTGATTTTGACGCGCGCGCAAATCAACGCGACGCTGCAAAATAAATATGGCGTGTCCGCCGAGCGGGCGCAGTTCATTGCCAAGCTGGCCAACGGCAATTTTCGCCGCGCGTTGGACTTGCTGGATAATGATGTCGACACCCGGCGCCAACAAGCTGTCGCCTTTTTGCGCATGGCCTTTCGTTTCAACAAGCCGGTCGAGCAAATGGATTTTCTCAACGCCCTCGTTCGCGAGCATGACCGCCGCGAGCTCCGCCAGCTTTTAGAGTTCTGCCTGTTATGGGTTCGGGATGGCTATGTTTTAAAGGCCATGTCCGCATCGCCGCTGGCGGTGGCGGCTATTATCAACACGGATCAAGAACGGCAATTAGCCGATTTGATCAAAAATCTCCCGGAGTTTGATTTTCCCGGCGTCATCGTCGAGTTGGAATTTTCCATCGAATGCCTTGATCGCTATGTGCAGCCGTGGTTGGTGTTAATGGTGTTGTTGCATCGCATTCAACAATTGTCAGGTAGCAGAAAATAATTGCAGACGGGCAGTCTGCGTTACGATACAGGAGGCCTTGTGCCGGATTTTCTCGAAGTGAAATTCAAAGGTGAACGCAAAAGCTGGTATGCCAATCCGCAACAATTTCCCTTCCGGCTTGGTGAGCTGATCATCGTCGAGGCCGAAAAGGGCGAAGATTTGGGGCGGGTCAATCAAGTGAATTTGCCGGCCCGGGTGATGGTGGCACCGGATAACGGTTTGAAAAAAGCGCTGCGCAAAGCCGGTGAAAGTGAGGTGATTCGCCATCAGAGCAACAAGGTGGCCGAGCAAAAAGCGCTCGAAATCTGCCGGCAAAAGGTGGTGGTGCACAATCTGCAAATGAAAGTCGCGGATTGTGAATTTCAGCTCGACGGCAACAAGATCACGTTTTATTTCACGGCCGAAAAGCGTGTTGACTTTCGCGAGCTGGTCAAAGATTTGGCCGGTGTTTATCACACGCGCATCGAGTTGCGCCAAATCGGTGTGCGTGACGAAGCCAAGCGCTTGGACGGCTACGGCGTCTGCGGCCGCCGCCTCTGCTGCTCAACATGGATTCAGGAATTTGGGCCGATCACCACACAGGCCGCCAAAGAACAAAATCTGCCGCTCAATCCCAACAAGCTCGCCGGGGTCTGCGGCCGTCTGAAATGCTGCTTGATGTATGAACGTGATTTTTATAATTGGGCCATTGCGCAATTTCC
>JAJVHT010000203.1:20027-21522 GCA_022072515.1 bacterium | reverse complement strand
ATTTTTTTCTTGAATAGCATTTCACCCTTTGTTTACGATGATTTTGAATGATTTTTCCGCGGCTTCAACTGTTTAAATTTTGTAGTTATAATTTAGCGACTACAGAACTCAAAATTGTATAGAACGTTTAATCAACACGAAGCAAATTAATTAAGCAATGCATGACTTGGCAAGATAATTGTGGCACAATGATTTAAAGCTTTTAAATGATCTTGCCACAATCATCTTGCCAAATGCTTTTTCTTGTTTGGTTGTGGCTTGTCCTGCGTTGTGATTTACAAACTGTATCTCGTGCTCTCACTCATACTCAACTCTTTAAATAGCGAGAAAGAGTAAGAGTATGAGTAAATATCAGATCATTTATCGCCGCAGCTTTCCCGGGCGGCAGTTTCGTTGGCAAAATGCGGAATATATTTCAACAGGCCCACCATGTCGAAAATTTTTTGAAAATGCGTCGAGAGGCCAAACGTGCGGAGATTGACCCCTTGGTTTTGCGAGCGCGTCAATAGCGCGATCATGACCGACATGCCGGCAGAATTAATATAATTCACGCTGCTGAAATTAAAAATAAGGCATTTGATTTTTTGCCCGGCCGCTTTGTCATACGCGGCGAATAATTTTTTTTCGGCCACGCTGGTCACGTCGCCGGATAAATCGACGACGGCCAGCTTGTCTTCAAGACGCAGATTGACTTGGATGTCTTCCACTTTTTCCTCTCGCGATAGGACTCAATGTTGAAGTCGTTTGAAGACGACTGATTAAGAATAGTCGCCTGGAGGCGACTTCTGCTCTCAGCCCGAGGATTTATCCCCGGGCAATTTCATCGTCAACGTCGTGACATGGCCGAGCTCCGGCATGGTTTTGAATTCGACCTGATCGACGAGCTTTTCCATTAGAAACAATCCCCAGCCGCGCGGGTCTTCCTCGCCGCGGATCTTTTTATCCAAATGCGGCGGCGCGGTGCTGGTGAAGCCAACGCCGTTGTCGCAAACTTGGACGGTTAACGTTTGCGCTTCGGCACGAATGAGCACGTCGACGCGGTTGGCGGCGTTCAATTTGTTGCCATGCTCGATGGCATTGATGCAGGTTTCCGAAACGGCGGTGCGCAAATCCTCGACGCGCGCCGGCGCCAATCCCATCATCCTCGCCATCGCCGCGGCGGCGTCCATGGCCATGCGCTCGTAGCCGAGATACGACGGCAACGAGA
The DNA here is from genome assembly GCA_022072515.1 of bacterium. Lineage (GTDB taxonomy): Bacteria > Zhuqueibacterota > Zhuqueibacteria > Zhuqueibacterales > Zhuqueibacteraceae > Zhuqueibacter. Next base: position 20,315 of record JAJVHT010000203.1, on the reverse strand, counting down.
GACGGATTTCGCCAGGGGTTTCACACGGCTGCACGGCCGGGCCGCCGCTGGCCAACGATGCGGTTTTTGCCGGCGCGCTCAATTCTCCAACCCGCACCACCATCAAGGTGAGATCATCAATATGTTCGTGCGCGCCGGTGAAGGCCTCGGCAGCGCTGACGAGATGTTGCGGCAATTGGTGGAGTGCTGCTGACGCATGTTGTTTAATCGCGGCCTGCAAACGGTCGAAGCCGAAAGGCTCAACGGCGCCATTCACCATGTCGACGATGCCGTCGGTATAAAACACCA
>JAJVHT010000203.1:0-19927 GCA_022072515.1 bacterium | reverse complement strand
CCTTGCCGGCCGCGGGCTTCGGTTTGTTGCGCGAAATTTTTATAGCCGGAATAGCCGTCCTGTTGGCCGGCGGCATCGATATTTCTGATGATCTCCTGAATGTGCGGAAATTCCGGCGTATTCAGGTTTCTGCCTTCGTCGATCGGATGAATGACCAGTTCACCTTTTTTGTCCGCCGGTTCATTTTGCAGGACGGCGATATAGCCGTCGGTGGCAATACGCACGCGGCGGATTTCATCTTTCAATTCCGGCGTGGGTTGATGATCCAGTTCGTCGTAGCGCTCGCACAGCGCATAAGCGAAATCCGTGCGCGCCTGCAGCAAATCCAGCGCAAGGCTTTCGATCTCCTTGCGCGATTCGTGATAAATCACCACGCCGACAATCGAAATCGTCAGGACAATTTCCAGCAATCCCATCAAGACTAATTTGGCGCGCAGAGTCATATGACGGCTGTTTTTCCGGAAAGGCCGAGGCGTTCCATTTTGCGTTGCAAACCCAGGCGGCTGAGGCCGAGCACCCGCGCCATTTGGCTTTTGTTGCCGTGATATTTTTCCACAGCCTCGGTGAGCATTTGTCGCTCCAAAGCTTCGATCGCGTCGCGCAATTTCGTAAAGGCTGGTTTGGCTTCGGCCGTTTTGGTTGTGCGCGGGCGAAAAAATTTGGCGGATAAATGTTCGGGTTGCAAAATTTGACCGTCTTCGGCAAAGGTCACGAGACGCTCCATCTCGTTTTCCAACTCGCGCACATTGCCCGGCCAATCATAAGCTTCGAGCGCCCGCAGCAGCTCCGGCGCGAGTCCGGCAATTTGCCGCCCGACGCGCTTTTCAAATTGCGCGAGAAAACTTTTCGCCAATAACGTGACATCTTCGTGACGTTCGCGCAGTGGCGGAATGTGCAATTCCAGCACGGCGAGGCGATAATACAAATCTTCACGGAAGCGATTTTCGCGAATGGCATTACCCAGGCTTTTGTTGGTCGCGGCCACGACGCGCACATCCACCATAATTTCGCGGTCGCCGCCAACGCGCCGCACCGAATGCTCCTGCAACGCGCGCAATAATTTGGCCTGCATGTTCACCGGCATGTCGCCCACTTCGTCGATGAACAACGTGCCGCCATTGGCCTGCTCGAAAAGCCCGAGGCGTTTTTTGACGCCCGTCGCAGTCCCCGGCTCGATGCCGAAAAATTCGGCTTCCACCAGATTTTCCGGAATCGCCGTGCAGTTGATGCCGAGAAACGGGCCGTCGGCGCGTTTGGAATTGTAATGAATCGCGCGCGCGACCAGCTCTTTGCCCGTGCCGGTTTCGCCATAAATCAAAACATTCGCTTCGCTTTTGGCAAAATTGCGGACTTGATTTAAAACTTTTTGGATCGCCGGGCTTTGCCCGAGAATGGCGGTGGCCGCCAAGTCTTTTTTGACGGCCTCACGCAGCGCCAGATTTTCCAGACGCAGCTTTTCCTGCGCCTCGCGCAGCGCCTCGTAGAGCTGAAGATTCTCCAGCGCTTCCGCGGTGTAGCTCGCCACGGCGTTGAGCAATTCCAAATCGCTGTCGCTGTACGGTTCACCGGAAAGCTTTGGTCCCAAAAGAAAAACGCCGGCGCTTTGATCCTGTATCTGCAGAGATACCGCCGTCAAAAGATTTTTACGTGGAATGCCAAAAAGTTCTTGGAGATGTTGTCTGATCTGTTCTAAATTATGGAAGGCGTTTTCCTGGAGGCCGGCGTTGATGGCGGCAACGGTATGATCGCCGCGACTGACCACGCAACGCCAGCGCTGGCTTTCCGGATCGCGCGCGCAAACGGCGGCGCGTTCGATGCCGAAGGTGCCGGCGAGAATGGCCAAAACGTTGGCGTACGTGCTCTCGCTATCGCGGCAGGTCGCCAGCGTCTGCGCCACTTCAAACAAAATGCGGAACTGAAAAACTTGCCGTTCCAGTTCCCACAGCCGATCTGTCGTCGTGGATGATTCCATAATTTGCGTTTTAAGTTGTGGCTATAGTATAAAGCGCGAGGTGGGGAAATGCAAGAGGAAAATATGGCAACCGCCTGCACCATATTGCGCGGTGTTAACCAATTTTGGAGTGATCTTATGACGCCTGTTCGCTTTGTTTTTTGTCGTCAAAACAAATTGCCTTTGTATGTTGGTGTTTTCCTTTTTATGCTCTCGGCAGGAGGTGGTGGGGCACAAGCGCAATCCGGATCGCGTCTGACGCTGCTGCAGCCTGTGCTGCAACCCGGCAAATTGCCTATTCTCAACCACGCCGGTGAACGCCTCGCCTGGTGCAGCCCGACTAGTCTGCAATGGTCCGATCAGGATAACAAACGCGCTGCTGAAATCAAGGGCACGTTTTTAAAACACACCGCCAGTTTCGATGGGAACGCCATTGCCGTCCTTGAAAAAATGAGCAATCCCAAAGACGGCGAGGAGCTGAGAACGCTGGCGGTGCGTTGGTTAAATCGCGATGGGCGGCAACTTTGCAGTTATCGTCTCTCACAACATGAAGATGATCCGTTGCCGCAGCTCATTTTCAACGCCGCCGGTTCGCAGCTTCTCATGGCGAATGCAGCCACGGCGCGCTTGATTTGGCTGAATGCCAACGGCCAGGTTCTCCATGAAGTGGGCCTGTTTGGTGAGGTGCCGTATCTCAATGAGCGACCGCTCTTTCCTGCTGCCGCCAACGACGTGTTTGTCGTGTTGAGCCAGCCCACCGTGTCGACCACCGGCAACCTTGTCGCGCCGGTGCTGATTTGTTTTTCACTCTTTGGAGAAGAACGCTGGCGCCGCGAGCTGGCAGGAGGCACTGCCGGCAATCTGGCGATTTCCGCTGACGGCAATTGGATCGCCGCCAGCCGTTATTTTGTCAATGGAACCCAGGTTGAGTCAACCATTTCTGTTTTTACTCGCGATGGCGAATCACGGAGCAATGTGAACGGCCAGTTTCGTCGCGCCATTTTTGCAAATGATGGCCGCCGCTTGTTGTTGATGGATCGCCGCCAGTTGCGCATGCTGAGCCTGCCGCCGGGTGAACTGTTATGGGAAATCAATCTCTCGTCGCGCTCGGATATGTTTGCCGATATTGCGGCTGACGTCGAACTCACGCAGGTGTTTGCCTTAGTCGGCGCCAGTGTTTTCCAAGACAACCGTTTTGTCTTTGAGCAAGCGCGGATTTTAGGATTCAATGAAAACGGCAAGCAACAAGTTGATATGCCTATCAAAACCGTGTTGAGTTTGCCCAAGCTGGCCATTGCCAATAACGGGCAACGGCTCACCCTCGCCGCCGAAGGTTTTTTGCAGGATTTCACTATCTCGAAGTGAGCGAATTAATTTTATGCATACGACGCGAAAAAATTTGATGTCCAATTTTACTTGTGCCGGTGTCGATTGGGCACCGCCGCAAGTGATTTTGTTTTTTGCCTTTTGTTTTTTGCCTTTTGCCGTCAAAGCCCAATTTCCCTGGCCGGTAACGCCATTCAATCAAACCCAAACCATCACCGGCACGTTTTGCGAGTATCGCGATACCGCCCCTTCGCCGCACTATCACAACGGCACGGATATTCCCAAAGCCGATGGTTCGCCGGTTTACCCGGTTGTCGACGGTGTCATTACTTCCCTGGATCCCAACGGCGGTGACGCCTTCGTGCGGGTCCAGCGCTTTGCTTATGTTCACATCATGCCGAATCCGGCCCTGAGTGTCGGTGATTCGGTTTTCAAATCGGTGACGGTGCTCGGCACGATTTTAAGTGGATTGGGCCATGTGCATTTGACCGAAGGCCAGGTCGGCAGCGAAGTCAATGCGTTGCGTGAAAATACTGGCTTGACGCCTTATCTCGACACCTGGCCGCCGGTGATGAATTATGTCCGCTTTTATCAAAACGGCACGGGCGTGCAGTTTACCAACAATGCGGTCAGCGGTCGCGTCGATATCGTGTCCCACGTCTCCGAGCGCAATGCTCCGCCGGGAAGTTCTGCCTCGGTTTTAAATAACGGCACGTACAAGCTGGGCTATAAAATTTTCTTGGCGGATCGCCAAACCGTTGCCTATGCGCCGCCGAATAATGGCCTGCGTTATCAGTTCGATCGCAAACCCGCCGCGGACGTTCACAATACGTTTCATCCGGCGCTGTCCAACACGAGCACGCATGTTTATTATGTGACCAACACCGCGACGAGCAAAACTTTTTGGGACAGTGCGACCTTGCCGGAAGGCGATTACACCGCCATGGTTTTTACCGAAGATACGCATCGCAATGCAGACACAGTTTATGTGCCGGTGCGCGTGACGCGCCGGGACCAATTGGCGCCGGCCCAGCCCACATTGTTTTCAATCACCCAGCCGAGTACGATGATCGTGAAATGGCTGGCGAATACCGAAACGGATTTGCTCGGCTACCGGCTATACAGTTCGCCGGACAATGTCTCCTGGTCGCCGGCGTTGACCGAGACGCAATTATCCAAAAGCCAGACCTCGGCCGATTTCGGCGTTTTGACTGGAGAAAAATATTTTCGGCTCACCGCCGTGGATACGGTCGCGCCGCCAAATGAAAGCCCCAACTCGGATGTGTATGGTTTCGCGGCGGCAAGTCGTCGCGAGCGCATTCTCATCGTCGATGGCTTCGACCGTTTCGGCGGCTCGGGAAGCTGGCAAAAATCCTGGCATGATTTTGCGTTTCACTATGGACACGCGATTGCCGCCAACGGTTTTTCATTTGAAACGTGTGCGAATGAGGCGATCATTTCCGGCGCCGTGAGTTTGGTGGATTATCAAGCCGTTTTCTGGCTGCTCGGTGATGAGTCGACGACGGATGAGACGTTTAGCGCCGCCGAACAAACCCGGGTTCGCGCCTATTTGCAAAACGGCGGCAATCTGTTTGTCTCCGGCTCGGAAGTCGCATGGGATTTGGACACGCAGGCGCAGGGCTCATCGTTGGATGAGGCTTTTCTGCATGATTATTTGAAAGCCGATTATGTCGCCGATGATGCCAATAACTTGTCGGTGAGCGGCGTCGCCGGTAGCATTTTCGCCGGCTTGAATTTTGCCTATGGCACTTCACCCTATCCCGAGGATTATCCCGATGCCATCAACGCTTTTGGCGGCGGTGCCATTTGTTTGCGTTACGGCAACGGCTTGAATGCCGGCGTGCAATTCGCCGGTACTTTTCCCAACGGCGTGCGCCCGGGCAAATTGGTTTATCTGGGTTTTGCCTTTGAGACCATTGCCGGAGCGGCCGCGCGGCAGGAAGTGATGCGCCGCGTGCTCGAATTCTTCTTGAGCACAACCGCAGTCGCGGCCAATGCGCCAAGTGAAGGTGTGCCGGCAGAATTTATGTTACTACCGAATTATCCCAATCCATTTTCGAGCGCAACAGCATCCCGCTTGGCGGGGAATCCAACCACGATCTTACGCTTTGGCTTGCCGCAGCGGTCGCGCGTGCAATTGGAAATTTTTAACCTGCTCGGCCAACGCGTCCGCAACTGGCCGGCGGTTTGGCTGGAAGCGGGATTTCAGCAGCAGCAGTGGGATGGCTTGAATGATGTGGGCGTGCCCGTGGTCAGCGGAGAATACTTTCTGCGGATGTCGGCGGCAACGGCGGCGGGAGCTAAATTTGTGCGAACAATAAAAATGAGTTTGGTTCGATGAGACGAAACAATGATTCCACTGTTAGAAAATTTTGAATGCGCGGCGATAGGTGATCAAATTCTGTGGACAATTTTTTGTCGTCTTAAAATGAACTGTACCTGATTTATTTTCCAAGGAGGATGGTGATGAAGAAAGCTGGCGTCGTTATTCTTGCTATTTTTGCACTCATTTCGGCCGCGGTGGCCGGGTATTTTTTTTATCTTTCCCGTCTGGCGCGACAGGAATTAACCGCGCTCAATAATGAGAAAATCGAGCTCACGGCCCGGGTACAATCTCTCACCGCCAACGTGGCCGAACTTTCCAAGCAGCTTGCGGATACTTTGGCGCGTTCATCGCAAGAAAAAGAGGCGGAGATTCAGCGGCTCAACAGCGCGCACGAAGCACTGGTGCAGGAACTGCAAGCCGAAATTGACAACAAAGAAATCCAGATTACTCAGCTTGCCGACCGGCTCTCCGTCAGCATGGTTGACAAAATTCTGTTTCCCTCGGGCGAGGCTGATATCTCGCCTGCCGGGCTAAAAATTTTAGGGCGCGTCGGCAACATTATTAAGAATGTGCAGGACAAAATCATTCGCGTCGAAGGCCATACCGACAATGTGCCCATCCATCCGCGTTTGCAGAAGCAATTTCCCACCAATTGGGAATTGTCAACGGCGCGGGCCAACAACGTCGTGCGTTTTCTGCAAGAAAAAGTGGGCATGGATCCCAGCCGTTTGCAAGCCGTTGGGCTTTCGGAATATCATCCCCTCGCCAGCAATGAAACGGTAGCCGGCCGCAGCCAAAACCGGCGCATCGAAATTGCCTTGTTGCCGATGGCGACGGCGCCGGTTGCTGCCCAAAAATAAATATTTCGAACTGTGTTCAACGTCGCTCCTCCTAAGGTAGAGCGGAGGAGAGGGCTTGACAATTTAGAGAAACTTTCTTACATTGTAGTCGTTAGTAAAAATGCTAACGGGGACGACATGGTTTCGACGGGGGTCGAGGAATCGAGAACGGCATACCGAGGTTGTCTGGCCCCTCGTTAATAAGCTGGGCAAACAATTTAAACGCAGACAATTATGCGTATGCTTTGGCTGCCTAATTAACACTTAGGTGACCCGCTTACCCCAACTGCGCCACCCACGCGGGAGTAAGCGTCAGCTCTGGTGGCTGGCCGCGAGCACCGCCTGGATGCCCGGGGCGAGATTTACAGGCTGGCGGCGGACGACCCTTGTCGAGTGAGGTCGCCGCCGCGAGAGCGATCAAACGACTATGTATGTAGATGTTCTCTTTGACTGGCCTTCGGACGCGGGTTCGATTCCCGCCGTCTCCACTAGACTGGACGCCATCGGCAAATTTGCCGGTGGCGTTTTTATTTTCGAAGATCAATAAAAGACTTGATTTTGTGGCGGAAGAACTTATCTTTACAACAATGATTTTGCGCAGTCCAATATCGTCCTAAAACTCTGCCCCGTGTACAGCTTGAAAGAATATGGCCGCCTATGCTAAGCGCACACAAAAAATTTGCCTATCCCCACGGCAACGTTTTGTATCGCAAATTGCGTTATCAATTTCCGTGTATTGTTCGAGGTGAAGGCGTTTATCTTTTTGACAACGAAGAACGCCGTTACCTCGATGCCTCCGGCGGCGCGATGGTTGTGAATGCCGGCCACGGTAATGCCGAAGTGGCCCACGCCCTCGGCGAACAAGCGGCGAAGCTGGCTTACGTCAGCGGTATCCAATTTACGCATGAGCCGGTTGAAGAACTCGCGCGTGAGCTTTGTGCCCTTGCGCCGGCGGGATTGAACAAGGCATTTTTTCTTTCTGGCGGCACGGAAGCGACCGAAGCGGCGATGAAATTGGCGCGGCAATATTGGGTGGCGAAAAATCAAACGACAAAATACAAGGTCATCAGCCGTATGCCGAGTTATCACGGCAACACGTTGGGCGCGATGGGCGTAAGCGGCCGGCAGCATTATCGCACCGTTTTTGAGCCGCTGTATATCGATCATCCCAAAATTCCGCCGCCGGTTTGTTATCGCTGCGCGTGGGAGAAAATTTTTCCGCAATGTGATTATGAATGCGCGCAGGAATTGGAACTGGCGATTCAAAAAGCCGCTCCTGAAACCGTAGCTGCATTTATCGCCGAACCGGTGCTCGGTTCCACCGGCGGCGCGACTGTCCCGCCCGAGGAATATTATCCCCGCATCATGGAGATTTGCCGCAAATACGACATCCTGTTTATTGCCGACGAAATTCTTTGCGGTATGGGCCGCACCGGTGATTGGTTCGCCATTTCCAGTTACGGCGTCACGCCGGATGTTTTGCTCGTGGGCAAAGGGCTTACTGGCGGTTATGCCGCACTTTCCGCGATGCTAACCCGCGAAGAAATTGTCACGACGATTCGCGAAAGCGGCAGCGAGTTTTTGCATGCCCAAACTTTTGCGAATCACCCGCTCGCGTGCGCGGCCGGCCTGGCAACCATTCGATTTTTGCAACAGCACGAGTTGCTCGCCCGCTGCCAAGCAATGGGCGCGCTGTTGCATCAAGAACTGCGCGCGCGGCTGGCGAATCATCCGTTGGTCGGCGATATTCGCGGCCGCGGTTTATTGGCAGGAATAGAATTTGTCCAGAACCGCTCAACGCGCCAACCGTTTCCACGGTCGTGGCACATCGTGGAATTGATTACTGCGACGGCGCTGGCGCACGGCTTGGTGGTATGGTCAAATGTCGGACACGTTGATGGCAAAGATGGCGATCTGATCTTGCTCGCGCCGCCGTTTATCGTCACGGCCGAGCAAATTCAAGAAATCGTCAATACGCTGGCGCGCGTGGTGGATATCGTCGTCGATGAGATTCAGCATAAGCGCGGCTGGACACACGTTTGATCTGAAAAGTTTAATCTCTTTTGTGCATACCGCTCAACCCACATTCTTTGCTTTTCCTTCCGGTCAACCCAAGCGGCTTTGGCGTCGCTCGCAACTCCTTGCGGTTTTGCATGACGCCGTCGAATTTTTAGTCGCGACTTTAGCATCTTCAGCAGGGGAGAATGCCTTTGCGCAATGGCAAACTCGGGTGGCTGCGCTTTATGGCGAGGTCTTTGGGCGCTCCCGCATGCGCGCCCATGGCGCCGAATATGCCAAACGTTTGCGCGTCACCGCGACGGCCAGCGAATTGGTTTTTGCGTTGCACACCACTTACGGCCTGCTTGCCCGCGCCCTCGTCATCCAATATTTTTTTCCCCAATACAGAAAAAATTCCCATTCCAACGCCGAACTTATTTGCGCTCTCGCCGATAATGGATTTTACCACCGTGAATTTGGCCTGCACAATTTTCTGCCCGAACTTTGGGATGATGAAAGCATCGCCATGTCTTCGGTAGCGCCGTTCACTAAATTATTGGAATTTTCTGGCGGGATTGCGGATGCTCTCGGCGCTCCGGATTGGCAAAATATTCTGACGGCTTTGTATCAAGCCGTCATTCCCGGCAACATTCGGCACGATCTCGGCGAATTTTTTACTCCGGATTGGTTGGCGGAAAAGACGATGGCGCTGGCGGGATTCAATGGCCAAATTGATAAAACGGTTTTTGATCCCGGTTGCGGCTCGGGCAGTTTTTTGTTGGCCGCCGCGGCCAAGAAAATTGCGAATGGCGCGTCATGGCCGGTTCTCCTGCAGTCGGTTTGCGGCTGCGATCTCAATCCGCTTAGTGTGCTTGCGGCCCGGTTAAATTTTCTCGTGCTGCTCTCCAAACATTTTACCCTGCCATTGCCCGAAGTCGAGTTGCCGATTTTGCATCATGATTCGGTTTTTCAAACGCCGCTGGGTAACACCACGGCGGAAGCTTTTCAACAAAAGTTGGCTGCCGGCTGTGATTATTTGGTAGGCAATCCACCATGGATCAGTTGGAATTGCTTGCCGCCGGCTTATCGGCAAAAACTTGAAAGCGAGTTGCTGCCGCAATATGTTTTGTTTGATTTTCATGGCCAAGCGGCGCGGCTGGGCCACAGCAACGATGATTATTTGTCGACGTTCACTTTAATCACCGTGCATCGCTATTTGCGCCAATCGGGCCTTTGCAGCTTTCTCATCAAGCAGCCGCTGCTGACGAACGTTTCCGGAAAAACCTTTCGCCATTTTTCGATTCGCCATCGTGATGAAACCATTCCGTTGCGCGTGGTCAAAGCTGCCGATTTGCGTGCTCTTGATCCGTTTGCTATCGCCAACGAAACCGCGATTCTCGTTTTGGAAAAAGGCGCGCCGACAATATATCCCGTCGCTTATGAAATTTGGTCGCGCAACAACGGCCACATTGAAATCAAAATTGAACGCGCCCAGCCGGCTTATGGCGATGATATGTCGTCGCCTTGGATCATCGTGAATGACAGTTGGGCGGCGACAAAATTTCTGGAAGGCGATAATCCGTATGAAATTCGGCACGGCCTCAAACACGACGCGGCTGATATTCTGATTGTCGATGTGGTTGAGAAAAACAACGAGACGTTGCGAATTAAAAGACGGGAGGACGCGACGGCGGAAATTTATGAAATCGAGTCGAATTGGGTTTTTCCATTTTTGCAACCGCGGCATTTGCAGCCGTGGGGAAATAATGATTGCGCTTATTTTGTGCTGCCACAACATAAAGCCGGCGAAGATAATGAAGCGGAGTTGCGCGATAATTTTCCTTTGACGTACGCTTTTCTCAAGCGCTTTGCGGCCCGTTTTGCCGAACGGCGATCACGCGTGTTTCTCCACAAGCCTTTCTATGGGCTGTTCGGGTTGGGAAAGTATACTTTTGCGCCCTATAAAGTTTGCTGGGTCGGATTGGGGTTTCAGCCGAAATTCATGGTGGCGGAAGAAAGAGCGGAGGCGATTCTTGGCAACAAAAGCCTGATTCCCGACGGCACAATTTATTACATGCCCTTTGCCGACCGCGACACGGCGCATTTCGTTTGTGCCTTGCTAAACTCGAATTTGGTTCGTACCTTCTTGAGTGCGCGCAGCGGCAAAAGCAAGCGCGGGTTATCGAAAAAAGTCGTGGCGCAGCTCGCGTTGCCGCCATTTAATCGTGCCGATGCCAGGCATGTTTATTTGGCGCAGGTTTCGCTGCAGTTGCATGCGGCGTTTCGCCGGAACACCGCTACGGCGATGAATTTTGAAGATATTGTTATGGATATTTTTCATGTTAACCGACCCAATTGAAAATTGTAAATTTTCAATTGTCAATTTTGAATTTATCACCAGGAGATGGAGGCGTTCATGCCCAAACAATTCAAAATCACTTACACCACCCTCGGCGCCAATATGGAGGCGTTTCATCGCGAGTATGACAAAGCGGTGACCGCCGTCAAAAAGAAAGAGGGAAAGACTTATCCGCATTTGATCAACAACCGCTCGATTCGTGGCCGCGGCGATGTTTACGCGAGCACCAACCCGGCAGATACGCGCCAGGTGTTGGCCAATTTTCGGCAGGCGACGGAAGAAGAAATGCACGCCGCCGTGGAAGCGGCGCGGCTGGCATTCCCGAAATGGAGCGAAATGGACTATCGCAAGCGGGTGGCCATTATGCGCAAGGCGGCGGCGCTGATTCGCAAACACAAATTCGAGCTGGCGGCCATTATGAGTTTGGAAGCCGGCAAGAATCGCCTCGAGGCCATGGGCGACGCCGAAGAGGCGGCGGATTTGATTGATTATTATTGCCAGCAAATCATCGACGCCAACGGTTTTTCAATGCCGCTGGCCAAGCTTTCACCGAACGAAGACACTCGCAGCGTGTTGCGGGCCTATGGCGTATGGGGCGTGATTGCGCCGTTTAATTTTCCGCTGGCGCTTTCCGTCGGCATGAGCGCGGGGGCCTTGATTGCCGGCAACACCGTTGTGTTCAAGCCTTCGCACAGCACGCCGTGGATTGGCTACCGCATGGCTGAAATTTATCTGCAAGCCGGACTGCCCGCGGGCGTGTTTAATTTTATCGCCGGCGACCGCAAGATCGGCGAACAATTGGTGCAACATCCGAAGCTCAACGGCATCGTGTTCACCGGCTCGAAAACCGTGGGCATGCACATTTTTCATGAGTTCAGCGAAAATTTCATTCGCCCCACGATTATTGAGTTGGGCGGCAAAAACCCGGCATTGGTGATGCCGACTGCTGATCTCGATGCCGCCGCCGAAGGTGTGATGAAATCGGCGTTCGGCTTGCAAGGCCAAAAGTGCAGCGCTTGCTCGCGGGTTTATGTGCACAAAAAAGTCAAAAACAAATTCATGGATTTACTTTTGGCGAAGACCGCGAAAATCAAAATTGGCGATCCGAGCCAGCGTGACGTCTATCTGGGGCCGCTCATCAATCGCAGCGCCTACGATAAATTTGCGGCGATTGTGAGCGAAGCCAAGGACGGCAACGGCAGCATCGTTGCCGGCGGCGAGCAAATGACGGGCGAAGAATTTGCGAACGGCTTCTTTGTGCAACCGACGATTGTCGAGGGGTTGCCGCGCCATCATCGTTTGTTCTATGAAGAACTTTTTTTGCCCATCCTGCCGGTGGCAGCAGTTGATTCTCTCGAAGAAGCGGTCAAGCTTTCGAACAAAGCGGAATATGGCCTCACGGCGGGAATTTATACGAAGAATAAAAAGGAGTTGGATTATTTCTTTAATCATATCGAGGCCGGCGTTACCTATGCGAATCGTCGCAGCGGTGCCACGACCGGCGCGTGGCCCGGGGTGAACTCGTTCTGCGGCTGGAAGGGGAGTGGGAGCACCGGCAAAGGCGCCTGCGGGCCGTATTATGTGCAGCAGTTCATGCGTGAGCAGAGTCGCACGATGATGAAGTAACGCAGACGGCTCGTCTGGCCCGGCCAAGGATACCAGACACAATTCAATTTAATGAAAAGCTCCGTCATGCCAATGACGGAGCTTTTTGCTTTTAATGTGCAAGATCTTGATATTGCAATCTGGCCGGCTATTTTCCAAAAATTAAAAAGCCGATCCGTTTTAAACGGATCGGCTTTTGGTTAAAGCAGATTGGCGAACAGCTTAGTTGAAGTTATATCTCAAACCAAACTGAATTCTGAAAACATCCGTAAGGAAAGTCGTCTGCTCCAGAGATTTGCTGAGCAATTTACCATCGACGACTCGCAATCTGTACTGGGCTCTGCCCTGCGCATCGACAGCGCCACCTTGAGCAGCAGTCGGCACACTCAGCGGCGTTGTAAAGAAAGGCGCCGTGGAGTTCATCCCGACCAGACGTTGGCCCACACCCCAGTTCTTGTTCAGCAGGTTACCAAAATTCAGGAAATCAACTCTGAACTGCAGGCCGTTACGTGTGCCACTGATATTGGTAAACAGATCCTGCGAGATGCTCAAGTCCACGCGGTAAACCATCGGAAGCCTGACGCCGCCGCGCTTGGCGTATTTTCCCCGGTTCTCGCTTAGATACTTGTCTTGCTTGATATACGCGTCCCAAGCCGCAGCTTGTTGCGCTGCGGTGTAGGTTACGCCGGACTGCGTGAACTCCTGGAAATTCATTTCAGAAACGTCCCGAGGAATATAGATCAGGTCATTGGCGGTGCCGCCATCGCCGTTTAAATCGCCACTGAAGACATAGCTTGCTCTACCGAGAGAACTCCCGTCCCAGAAGAGTGACAAAGTCGTGGCACCAAAACTAAAGTATTCCTTGCGATAGGAGAGGGCAGCCAAAACTCTCGCCCCGGCAGAAGTGCTCGCGAATCCCACACCGGGATTGTTCGGATCGCCCGGATGAGGATTGCCATTCCATGAACCAAAGGCGATTGATCCGGGATCAACCGTATTTTTAGCCTCGCCATTGCTATAGGCGACTTTGGCATAAAAACCTTTACTGAAGGGTTTTTCCAATGCCGCCGTGAAGTTCCAAGAATAGCCTTCATTTTGGTTCTTCAGCACAATGGCATTCTGGACCTGATTCCCGGTCGTGTTGTTGATTCTGTTGCTGGTATAGCGTTGACGGCTATCCGCGCCATTGAATCTTGCTTGGGCCGCCGGCAGATTGGCATTGATGTAGTAAATGCCGTTGACATCGCGATTGTAAAGAAATTCGGCGGTGCCAATCAATCCGAACCAGGGGAGTTGGTGGTCAATGCCAATATTACTTCTCCACAATTGCGGAAACTTAAAATTCGGATCGGTTAAAGCCAATTCATAGCTCGAAGCCGGCGCGCCGGTTACATTGGTTGGCTTGTAATGATCGGGATCGGGGTGGAACGGCCTATCGGTGACGTTATCCCTTGATTCAAAGCCGGTAAGGACGCCCGTGTTGCCGATCTGATTGGAAATCCAGACATAAGCCGGACGGCCGGTAAAGATTCCCGTACCGCCTCGAACTTGCGTGCTGCGGTCGCCCTTGACGTCCCAGTTGAAACCAACCCGTGGCGAAAAGAGGGGCTTGGGATCAGGAAGCTCACCGGATTTATATTTAACCGAGTTTCCGTTTTCATCTCTGAATGTCAGCGCATCGGCGTTGGCATTTGTGTAACCGGTATCGCCAAAGAATGGTGCATCAATTCTCAAACCCGCTGTTACGCGCAAATCCTTGCTGACTTGCCATTCATCCTGGCCATAAATGCCGGCATAAAATACTTCCAGGGGTTGCACTGGCTTTTCCTGCCCAGGAATATTTGACCAACGGACTTGGAAGCGGCGCAACGTAACCGGAGAAGTTGTCCGGTTCGGATTTGCCAGATAATCGTTGGCGTCGGTGTAAAAATCGGCCAGAGAATTGTAGACATAAGCGCTTTGTGAACCAGGGAAGAACACGTTTTCGGACTCATATCGTTCTGCGCTTAAGCCGAACGTCCAACTGTGTTTCGGTCCATAGATCGTAAAATTGTTTTGAACCTGGAAACTGCTGTAACGCAGTTCGTTGTTCGGGGTGAAAGGCTCAAAACCAAAAGACGTATAGACCGAACTGCCGTTCAGAATATCGACAAAGGGGAAGAACGTCCCTTTCGATTCGCGGCTTTCATCGCTGTGGGAATAGCCAACGATGAGATTGTTGGCCTTGTTGGTGCCAAACGTGGAGTTCCACTCGCCAACCAATGAGCGAATGTTTTCAAGAATGATGTAGTTCGAATTCTCGAAGTTCAGACCCGTTGAAACCGTTCTTCTCGTGCCAAAACCCAATGACGACGAATTTGACAACAACACATCCGTGTCCGAATCCAGATGGTTGTAACGGAGACTCAGTTTGTTGCGGTCGTTAAGATTATAATCCAACTTCGCAATGAACCGTTTCGCTGGGGTCTTAAAGTCATAGCCCTGATAACCACCGGTTTCGTATCCAAAATTTGTCTTCAAAAAACTGCTGAGGCTGTTCAGATCGGAAGCCAACACTCTGGTGACACTGCCGGCGACGGTCTGGCCGCCGGTATTGGCCAGGAACGTTGTTCCCGGTTGGGTAATCTTGTCACTTTCAAAGTCGGCGAAGAAAAATAGTTTGTTTTTTACGATCGGACCGCCCAAACGGACACCGATTTGGTTGTATTTAAATGTGCCCGGATTAAATGGCAAATCTTTCGCTTCCGTCCCCACCAGGCTCTCGTCGCGAAATTGGGTATAGACAGAGCCGGAGAATTCGTTGGTGCCGCTTTTCGTGACAGTATTGATGCCAGCGCCAACAAAATTACCCTGGCGGACATCGTAAGGAGCGATATTGATCTGTAGCTGTTCAACCGCATCCAGGGAAATCGGCGCAACCCCGGTTCTATCGCCGGGCTGGCCGGCCAAGCCAAACGAGTTGTTGAAATAAGAACCATCAACAGTCACGTTATTCAGACGATTATCCTGGCCTGCAAAGGAGAAACCAAAACCGGAAGGATTGTACTGGGGAGTCAAGCGGGCAATGTCTTCAATTCTTCTGTTAATGGTCGGCAGCGCTGCAATCGCTTCTTGACTCACAGAAGTTGCCGCGCCGGTTCGCGAAGCGCTCAGGATTGCATCGCGTTCGGCAACAACCTGAACTGAGCCAATCTCAACCGCTTCTTCGGGCAACACAAACGCGATCTTCAGATCTTGCCCCAACGTCAGATAGACGTTTTCCCGTGTTTGTGCTTTATAGCCGATAAAAGAGGCGGTGACGGTGTACGGGCCGCCAACGCGCATGCCCGGAATGTTAAAGCGGCCATCGGTGCGCGAGGCCGCTCCGAAAACCGAACCGCTGGGGGTGTGTACGGCCACGATGTTAGCGCCAGGTAGGGCTTGCCCTTTATTGTCCACCACGGTGCCATTCAAGGCAGCGGTGGTGACACCCTGCGCCAGCAACAGCGCCGGGAGCAACAGCAGGCAAGTCAACAGCAATGAACCTCGTAAAACCTTCTGCATAAATCCTCCTCCGATTGGAAGTAAGTAATTGAAGGTCAACACTGAAATTCAAGTGTTGGATGAGTTGTTAAAAGTAGCTTCCCTGCTGATCTATTCCTGAAATCTGAGCCGGCATAAAAAAAAGCGTCACTCGCATCGTTCCTTGGACGCTTTTAAGATTTTGTCGTTACAATTTTTTATGCCGTCACACTTTTGCATCACATTACAGTTCGTTTTTGAGATCATCCTCCATCCCAAGAAATGACTCGACTGTAATATTAAGCAATTCTGAGTAATTTGGCAAGAGAAATTTTTTTGCGCGGCGGGCCGCACGCGAATCGAGTTGTCGCTATGCGCCATACGCCTTGTGCCTCGCTCTCTGCAAAATAGCCCCCAAACATTAGCCCAAAATGAAACACAGATTAAGAAACTGTTATAACGGCTGCGCTTCATCAATCAACAGAATGGGAATATCGTCTTTGACTTCATATTTCAAACGGCAATTGGGGCAAATGAGATTTTGTTCTTGCTCCTGGCCGGTTTGGGCGCCGGCGTGATATTCCAATTTGCCTTTGCATTTCGGGCAAGCAATGATTTGAAGAATTTCCTGGTCAAGCATGGGAGGTCTCCGAAAATAATTTCGAGTTTAGCTGGTTGGCCCGTTTGCCGGTTCGGCGTTTCTAAAACAGTAACCGGCAAACGGGATGACGTGTTTATTCCTTTTTGCCGTTCTTGCCATTCCCACCGGGGCTGGGCAGATCGAGATCAGTGTTTTTAAAATAAGGCAGCAGCGCCGCAAGCAACGATTTCGGCGGCCGCACCGGTTTCCCGTTCTTGCCGATAAAAGGATGCGTCGTATAGCCTTCCACGAGCAACTCCTGATCGGCGTTGAAAATCTTATAATCAATGCGAATCGTCACGCGCGGCAAATTGGCGACGGTGCTGACAATGCGCAAAAGCTGGTCATACGTCGCCGCGTGATGATAGTGGCAATACGCTTCGAGCACCGGCAGGCCAAAACCTTCCTGCTCCAATTGTGTATACGGAAAACCGATATCGCGCAGCATTTCCGTGCGCCCGACTTCGAACCATTCGAAATACTTGCTGTGATACGTAATGCCCATCTTGTCGGTATCGGCGTAACGCACGCGTACATGAGTGGTGTTAACGAGCATATTCAAAAAACCCCATTTGGCCGTATTTTTCGATGCGTTGCGCGACCAGCCGGTCCGCCGGAATTTTTTCCAGGTCATTGATCTCTTGCAGCAGGCGTGTTTTGAGAATTTGCGCCACCGCGTCGTGATCGCGATGTGCGCCGCCCAGGGGTTCTTGAATAATGCCGTCGATCACCCGTAATTGCAACAGATCGTTCGCGGTGAGCTTCATCGCTTCTGCGGCTTGCTCGGCTTTGGTGCTGTCATGCCATAGAATCGCCGCGCAGCCTTCCGGCGAAATCACCGAGTACCAGGTATTTTCCATCATCAGCACGCGGTCACCGACCGCGATGCCCAGCGCGCCGCCGCTGGCGCCTTCGCCGATGATGACCACCACAATCGGCACCGGCAGATGCGACATTTCAAACAAGTTGCGCGCAATCGCCTCGGCCTGGCCGCGCTCTTCCGCGCCAATGCCCGGATACGCTCCGGGTGTATCGACCAAACAAACGATTGGGCGTTTGAATTTTGCCGCCAGTTTCATCACCCGCAGCGCTTTGCGGTAACCTTCCGGATTGGGCATGCCAAAATTACGATAGAGTTTTTGCTTGGTGTCGCGGCCTTTTTGCTGGCCGAGCAAGATGATTTTTTGCGGTCCCAGCCGCCCCACGCCGGCAATAATCGCCGGATCATCGCCAAACGCGCGATCGCCATGCAGCTCGATAAAATCCTCCATCATCCGTTCGATATAATCCATCGTATATGGCCGTTGCGGATGCCGCGCCAACTGTACTCGCTGCCAACGCGTCAAACGCGAATAAATTTCCTCGCGCAGGCGCCGGGATTTTTCTTCCAATTTCGCCAATTCGCTGCGCACATCCTTGTTTTCCTTCTCCGCGTTTTCGCGCAGCGCTTTGATCTGATTGTCTAACTCAATAATGGGTTTTTCAAAATCTAATGCAAATCCGGCCATTTTCTCCTTCCCTGGCTTAGCTTGACTTTGTTCGATTAGATTAATAACAAGGTGAATGCTTATTTTATCCGAAAGATTGTCCGCAACAAAATTTCCATATCCAGCAGCGGGGTGTAAT
Source organism: bacterium (assembly GCA_022072515.1). Taxonomy (GTDB): domain Bacteria; phylum Zhuqueibacterota; class Zhuqueibacteria; order Zhuqueibacterales; family Zhuqueibacteraceae; genus Zhuqueibacter. The sequence continues at coordinate 1,735 of JAJVHT010000203.1, read as the reverse complement.
GTGTAACATAATAAAGATACAGTTTGTCTTTTTCCTCCGGCGAGAGTTGTCCACGGCGGCTGATTTTAGCCAAATCGGTTACAGCCGGTGGCAGCGCCAAGGGCAAAGGGCGAGCATCGCCATATTCATCTTTTTTGCTTGGCGCTTGCCCTGGTTTTCCCGCCTGTTCCTTTAAAGAAAAGCCGGCGCTGGGAATCGCCACGCCGACCCAACTCAGTTTGCCGGCGAGAATGGCGAAGAGCCAGGGCCATTTCGCCAATCCGGATAGTCCCTTGTTTCTTTCGAAAGAATTATGGGACAACTGCCAAAGCCGCAATCTGGATTTTCCTCGCGCTGTGGTAAACCCAAGCTGGGGCGATTTTGTTTGGTTGTTGGTTACAGCAGGACCTGCGTGAATATCCAGCGCGTGCAGCTTGCCGCGCAACAGCCAGAGCAGCAGAAAAAACGGCGCGCCGAGCAGCAAAAAAATTCCGGCCAGCGTCACATCCAAAACTCTTTTGCCGAGTGCCGGCCAAAACTGCGCCAGCCGATTTTCAATTTCGAGCAGCGGCACCTCGGCCACTTGATCGAGGCCGTTCCACCGCCGCGGCATGCCAATGATCACGTCGACATGGCTCGGCGCTAATTTGAAACTTAGCAATTCGGCACCTCCCGCAAGCGACATCACCTCCAGCATGCGGCCAAACGGTATGCGCGGCGTCGAAAAAATCACCTGCTGGATTCCCGATTTTTCCTTACTTTTTTTAAAGGAAAGTTGGGACGATTGATTCTCTCCCACCGTCCAAGCCGAATGGGCCGTGGCGAGCCATTCCTCAAGGTGATCCAGGCTCGTCAACACCGGCAAACCGGCATAGTATTTTCCAATTTCGTTATGATTCAAGCTGACCAACCCGACCAGCTCATAATTATCATCACGACGATTTTTCAATTTTTCGAGCAGCGTTTCATCGGCGGCGAAATCACCCACCACCACCGTGCGCCGGGGTTTTCCTTTGGAAAAAATAAAGGGTGAACTGGATACTTTCACCAAAAAACGCCAACTGGCGAGCAGGAGCATATTCATGACCCCGGCCACCAAAACCACCGCGCGCGAGAAGGCGTACTGCTTGAAAAAATACGTTAAACTGGCGTTGATAAAGAAACCGAAGGCCACCGCCGCAAAAGCTTGGTAGAACGAATAACGCGATTGGCGATAACAGCCGAACAGCGCCAAACAGCTCAGCCAGATGAATGAGTAAACGGCATCGACAATGAGAAAGCGCGGCAACACCTCCCAACTCTCAAAACGCAGCCAGACGGCAACAGCCATGCTGAGCTGCATGAGAGTGAGATCAAGCAGCGGCGCCGCCAGCTTGCGGCTAAGCGATTCCGCAAACGCCAATAAGGCACGAATCCAAATGGCCAGGTGCAAGAGCCAATACGCCACCCGCCACCATGATTTTCCTTTGTAAAAATTGGAAGGCGAGTCGGGGCGGAAATGTTTGCGCACGAATTGGCCCATCGCCTGATAAAACAGCCGTAGATTATCCAGGTCGCTTTGTTTGGCGCTTTCGCCTTTGAAATGAACGATCTGCGTGCCGGGGAAATAATGGATTTTCCAGCCGGCTTGGCGCAGGCGAAAGCACCAATCGAGATCCTCACCATAAAGAAAAAAATCTTCGTCCAGCCAGCCGACTTGCGCCAGCGCCTCGCGGCGCACCGCCATGAAAGAGCCGGAAATGGCTTCGACCTCAGC
>JAJVHT010000213.1:14198-21594 GCA_022072515.1 bacterium | reverse complement strand
TGTTGTCGACGAATTTCGGTTTTTCCGGCCAGGTGAGGTCGATGACTTTCACGCCTTCGGCATCACACACAAAAGCATAGCGGAATTGCACCGCCACCGCTTTGGGGTTTTTAAGCTTGGGTGCGCCGATGCCGCCAACAACGCGCGGCTTCAGCGGGTCCGCCAGACTCACAATCACCAAACCGGCGTCGCAGCAAATATAAGCGTAATTGCCAGCAAGGGTCAAATTGACCGCGCCATCCAAAATCCCTTTGGGGTTGAACGTCAGCGCGCGTTTTAAAAAATTATTGCGCGGGTTGTTGTCCACCAGCGTCATCACGTCGACAAGAATCAAGCCTTCGTATTTGTCGGTGAGGTAGGCATAACTGTAAAGCGGATGAATCGGCCACTGTTCCTGATTCTCCGGAATATGCTCGCGCTTGGTGTCGATCGGCATGTTCGTCGGCAGCGCCACCGCCGTTGCGAATTTCGTTTTCACCTGGGTGTCTTGCCCGAACGGCGACACCGGCGCCGAAACAACGCGCTCAGAGAAACCTTTGTTGTCGACATTCGCGACATCATAAACCCGAAAGCCATCGGCGCCGTTCGCGGTGTAAAGATATTCGCCGCGCAATTGCAAGCTCTGAATATCCTCGCCGCCGTGATGATAAGCCGATTCCAATTTTCTGCCGCTCAGCAAATGTTTCTTGTAATAATCCGGATATGCCAGCTTCTGCAAATAGCTCCCGATGACCGCTTGCGGCTCGTCCTGCTCGGTGACTTGCACGGCTTCAAATCCATCTTTGCCATTGCCGACATACGCGTATTTTCCCATGAAGTTGACAAAGTTCGTCCCTTGCAAGAGGATTTGCGCCATCCACGCGTTGTTGTCATTTTTTTCTGAAAGATGGCAATCCCCGCAGGTTTTGGTTTCGGTTTTTCGCACCGTATGCGGAACATGCGGATTGAACGCCTGGCTGCTGTACCCCGGCGTCGAAATCGGCGGCTGTTGATTATAAATTTGTTCGCGATTGGCGTTGCGTGAACTCAGAATCAAGGCGCTGGATGAGCGCGCCGGCGCGACTTTGTTGCCTTTCGTCGTGCCATTGACGCACAGCATGTAACCATCATCACGCAGCACTTGTGGATTGTAAGTCGTCCAGTTGCGGGAAGTCTCGCCTTCGTAATGATTCGAGCCCTTTTTCCAATTCGCCTGTTGCGGCAAATGACAACCGAAGCAATTCGTCACCCACGACGAATGGCACGAGTAGCATTCCATTTTTTCCGTCGAATGCGCCAACTGCGATTTGTTCAGGGGCGTCGCCCATTCGCCGCCGCCTTTAGTCACCAGCTTCGCCGCCCGCGCCTTCGGATTAAAATTTTTTGAACTCGGATCGATGATGTCGACAACTTGCGGCACTTCCCACTGTAAGGTATCGTTGACCATCGAACGTTGAAAAACACGGTTGCCTCTTTTGGTAAATTGTTTTTCGCCGAACGGCGTGAAGCGCTCCAACAAATTCGTGCCGCCGGTGGGCGCGGCGAGACCGGTGGTACGCAGCGGCGCGCGCTCCGTGGCCGAGCCGTGACAATCGCTGCATTGAATTTCAATCGCATTGTGAAACTCGCCATACAGCTTGCCGTTGCCGTGATTATCCTGCTCGAAATGGCAATCGGTGCAGTGCATGCCCTTCTCGGCGTGAATGTCTTTCAAATGCACGGCCTTCTGCGCGTTGCGGCAGGCTTCATCTTCCATCGCCTTGTCCCCGTCCTCAAGCGGCACGACGCCATGAAATTGGTGCGGCGCCTCCGGCGGAATGATTTTGCCGTCCTTGTCCAGCAAATTGCCCTTGCGATCCTTTTTAAACACCGCGCGGAAAATCCAGCCGTGGCCGTGATAATCCGCAAACTGCGTGCGTTTGAGCTGGGGATTGAGCTTCGTCACGGTGCGCAGGAAATTCGGATCATCCCAATTGCCGCGCAAGACTGCTTCTTCCGGATTGGCATCCAACTTTTCAAACGCTGCCGCGGCTGAAAGATACTTTTGCTTTTTCGGATACATCCATTTGCCGTCGGTTTCATAATCCCACATTTGAAAACCAAAATAGGTATTGATGAAACCGTTCGGTTGGTGCATGTGGCAAACCATGCACTGGCTTGACGGAATCGCTTTGGTGAATTGATGCACGATCGGGTGCCCGGATTCTTTTTTGGAAATTGCCGCATCAGCGGTCTGCGCCAAACCGCGATTGCCGAATTTTGCGTAGGGCCCGGAATGCACCGGCGAGCGGTCATTCGCATAAATAACGTGACAGGCCGTGCAGCCGCTGGAGCGATAATCGCCGGGATGATCGTTCGTCCCTAAAAACGAAAGATGCGGGTCATTGAGCCGCGTTTTTTGAATATTCAACACCGGCGAGCTGATGAGCAGTTGCGTGCCCAGGCCGCGATCACTGAGCTTGTTGTCGGGACGGCCGGGTTCATCCAAAATATTCGGAATGCCGATCTCCGAAGGATTAATGCGCGGAATACGGCCGCCGCGTTCGAAGCTTCGAAAATAATCGCCTGGCTGCGAAATCTCCCAACGCGGCAACGGCAAGATAAACGGCAGCACGCCTTTGCGCAAATCATCCAACGTGGGCGGCGGCACCGTGTTAACCATTTGCGGTTGGCCGTCGCGGCTGTAACTTTCCCCCAAGACATAATTCTTGGTGGAAACGATGCCGTTGTTGTAGGCGGCGCCGCCCCACAGCAGCGTTGTCGTCGTCATCATGCTCTTCTTGACATTCAACACTTCCTGGGCGTGGCAGGGGGCGCAAGTTTGATCCGCCACGCGGAGATCCCCGGGATTGATGAAGCGAATGAATTCGGGTTTTTCCTCATTCAACAGCGTAAACGTGCGCGCCGGATTCGCCGCCGTCGGCCAGCGTTCTTCGTGGCGCGGCTTGACGTGCGCTTCGCCCTGCGTTCGCGCTTGCGCATTGCCGCCGTGGCAATCCGTGCAGCCCAGCTTCACTGCCGGCGATTTGTGCATACTCTCGACCCCGGCATGACATTGCAAACAACCTTTGCTCTTGCGGTCGGCCTCTTCCTGCGTTTGGCGAATAAGTTTGTTTTCCTGGGCGATGCTGATGCGCGGATTGCTGAATACGAGCCCAATCACGAAAAGAATCATCCACCAAATGGAAACGATACAACGAATAAAATCCATCATCTGTTGTTCCACCCGAGGTGGGACTACCAGCCGTTGGCAGCAGTTGGCAAGCCTCATTTTTTTCATCCTAAAAAAATTTTGCCTCATCCTAATTTCTTAAATCAGTAAGTAAAAACGAGTGACGTAAAAACCGAAAACAGCGTCTGCTTTGATTGATAGATGCTGGTGAATCCCGCCAGCGGCGATAAGGCGGTGGCCGACAACGTAAAGATGGCGTTGTTGTTCAGAAAAGGCCGATAGATCAGGCCGAGGCCATAATCAATGCCGAGGTGATTGCTGATTGCCGGCTGATTCAAAAACTGCTGCAGCGAAATCGTGTTGACGAAACGCAAATAATTGCCGTTCAACACCGCCTTCAATTTTGGCGTCAATTCGGCATCGAATGCGAAATTGAACAGCAGCAAGCCGGGATTGACAAAGTTGGGCTGGCCTTCCGCCTTGCTGCTCCGCAAGCTCGGCAACAGACTGGTTTTGTTGACGAGATTGACGCCCATCAATCTGATGCCTTGCAAATTCCAAAAGCTGAACGGACCGCCGGCAAAAGCGGTTTGATCGATGATGGTGTCGAAGCCTTGCCCGACATTGTCCTGCGGATTCGGATCGCCGGAAGCATAAAACACCGCGGTGCGATACCGTTTCCAATCTTTGTCAATGGAAAGCTCCAGCGCCGCCATCTGCGCATTAAGTTGAATGCGGCGATTCGCCAGTTGATTGAAGCTGTCATTGCCGAGCACTTGATAAAAAGCGTGATTGACATTGAAGCCGCCAAAATGGCCGTCGCCGGTCCAGCCCAAATAATACGCGTTGACCGTATGTGGCTGCACCGTGCCGATCAGCGCTGGCCGGATCGGAAAGCCGTTGGTGTCGATATAAAAGCTCGCGCGGTCGTTATTATAATGAAAGCTTAGTTGCCCGGTGTAACCGAGCGTGAACAAATCCTGCCGGTACAAATTCGCGATATACACCCGCTGATTGCGATCCAGAAAAATCGTGTTCAGCTCGCTGTTGGTATCTTTCTCCAGCATGTAAAAATAGGCGAGATTATATTGATACCGGTTGGAGTGAAAATTGCCAAACAGCCGCCCGCCCAAATTCAAATCATTAAAAATGAACCCGCGAAAATCGCTGCCGAAACGCTGAATCCCGCCTTTGAACGAAACGAAATCATAATGGTCGCTGACATTGCCGAGATGCTTTTCCAGCGACAACTCTTGAAAAGCGATCTGGCGGTCGGTGCGGTTCGCGCCGTTCCGCACGTTGATTTTAACGCCGTTATTTTCCCGCAGCGCCACATAGCTCAAATTAAATACCGGCGTGATCCGCAGTTCCCAATCACGCGGCCGATAGGCGACCTGGCCGTGATAAAAATCGATGCTGAAGCGCAGCGTGTTGAGCGAAACCAAACGCTCGCCCTGGCCAAAAAAATTTTGGTTTTGCACATTGGCGGTGCTCACGCCGCTTGGCGTCGGCAAACGCACAATGTCAACGGAGTTATCGGTTGCCGCGGTGAACACCAAAAAAGTATTTTGCCCGAGAATGGGATAATCGCCTTTGAGCACGTTTTGATTGTACGGATCGTACCACCGGCCTTGAACATTTTTTTCATACGGCGGCGTTTTGATATCGCGCCAGCGATCCGGCAGCGGCACGAAATCTTTAGGCATGGGCTTTTTGCCGCGCGGTTTTTCGGATCGCGGCGATCGCGTCGGGGGGCCGGCCTTTTTAACGGCGGCGGAGTCACGGGGGACTTGTCCTAATACCGTTGCGGCAAAACCAAAACAGCAAATCCAAAAATATTGCAACAATTTTGTTCGCATAGTCTTCCTGACTCGAACGTTCCTATATGCTGGGATTCAGGAAGAATCTTTTACCAGGCGAGAAAGCAATTGAAAAAAATTCTTCCTGAATGACATTTTCTAAAGATGACAAATTGCCATCGCGTTACTTGATATCCGGCTGGCGCGGGAATTTGAGATATGGCAAACGCGCGCTGCGATAGGTAATCTGATCGGAGCGGATCGCCAGCGGCGGCTCGAAGCCCATCGTCCCGGCGGCCGCGATATAATCGTCTTGATCAACGCCATCGCCGCTCACGCCGATGCCGCCGGCGAGCTGGCCGTTTTTGTAAAGCGGAATACCACCGGGAAAGATTTGGATGCCGTTCTGAAAGGGCGGGCGCGTCGGCAACAAACGTTGATATTGAAAATCAAACTGCCCATCGACGTAAGTGTAAAACGGGCCCATCTCCGGCGGCAGTTGGTTCGGCCCCGTATTTTGATTGATGCCCGGCGGATAATAACGCTGCGACAAAAATCCAATCGCGCGCGTGCTCATCGCCAACGGTTGATTCGCCGTCAGGCCGAGAACGTTGCGCAGCGTTATGCCCAGCGGATCGCTGGAATCGCTGAATGCCACAGCCGTGCGTGCTTTTTGGACGCTCACATCATAGCTGAAAACTGTCGCATCCGGCGTGCGCCAAATGCCGAGCACGGTGCCATCGCGATCGGTGACGGCGATGAATACTTGCGCCGGGCTGCCGAGCGGCAAACGAATCGCGGCACGCGTGTTGTTGGCGCGATTGACGGATTGCGTGATGATTTGCCGAACGTCCGCCGCGGTCAATATCGAACCGGCTTTGATGCGGTAATCGTGCGTTGCATCATACATCACCTCGCCTTGCACCGGTAGTTTTTGGGTGGGCGTCGGCTGAATGGGAAAAGCCGGGTCGACCGTGCCCCGGGTGGCGAGGCTATCGAAGGTCAATGTAAAATTTCCAGCGGGCGGTGCGGCATTGGCGTACGGCAGCCGAATGCCGTCGAGATAAATATTATCGCCGCGGATTTGCCCCGGTACCTGGTAACCCAACACCGCGCCGAGCGCGATGATTTCATCCCGAATAACACCGACACAATAATTGTTAATATTGTTGAGCATGGTAAAAGTATCCGAACCACCGCTGATGCCCAACCCGCCGGCGAGTGCACCATTTTTATAAATGGGAACGCCGCCCGGAATGTTCGTCAATCCCGGTTGTGGCGGCGCCGGCGGTTGCTGCGGACCGAGCGGTGCTCGCGGCCCGCCGTTGGGCTGAATGTCGCTGTCGCTGCGACTCGAAAAAGGCACACCGAACAAGGGCCCGGCGGGCGTATTGTCCGCGTTCGGAGGAAAATGACTGCGCGTCGTGAAGCAGCCGGTAACCGTGGTAAAACCTTGTTGATTGCTGCTGATCAAAGCAGCGGTGCGGGCTCTCGCAATTTCACCGAACAAGCTTTCGTTAGCCGCGCCCACGGTGCGGGAGCCATTCATGCGAAAAACCCCGAGCACGTTGGCTTCGCGATCGACGATGGCGACGTTGATGGTTTCATTGAGACGTTGGGCTTGCTCCACCGCTTGGGTCATTAACGTTTGAACATCTTGCGTGGTTAACGCCGGCGTGTTGGTCGGCGTCGAAGTCGTTGGCGAGCTGGCTGAATTGCACCCACAAAGACCAAGGCTCATCATTCTGATTACGATCACACTCAACACAGCCTTCGTCCTGATTCGAAATGACATGATTCAAATACTCCTATCAAAAAATTTTGTAGTAGCGCCTTATGAGTTTTGACGTTCAATTTCGGAAGTCTTTCGTAGTCCCCGCCCCTTGTGGGCGGTTGTCGGAGCCACGAAATTCGCGGTTGCAACAATGCCCCACAAGCAGCACTACAATTTATTACCGATTTTGATGGTCAAACTTCATTAGGCGCTCAATTTATCGAAACGGCTCAAAAATGAGTACTACCAAGAAATCTACTTCTGCTCCACCATTTCCACCACCACCGGACCTTTCGGCTTCGCGACACAAGCGAGACGATATTTTCCGGCTGCAAGTTTGTTGATATCTTCCAGCGTGCCTTGTTCTTCGTCGCCGACCGGGTTCATATTTTCCAAGCCTGAAATAATGCGCACGGGATCGATGCCGCAACTGCCGATGCGGCAATCGGCTTTGAATTTAATGCCATTTTTCTCGGCAATTTCGCACAGCGTTTGTCCGGGCTTAAACGGGCAACTTTTACCGAAATTTTTGAAGACGACGACCATCCCTTCAGGCTTGGCAATTTCAGGCTCACGGCTGCGCTCCTCATACTTCGAGTTTCGCGCTTCGACCTTTTGATTTTGAACTTCAGACTTCGGACTTCGAACTTCCAGCTTTTGACTTCTGGCTTC
>JAJVHT010000213.1:12129-14098 GCA_022072515.1 bacterium | reverse complement strand
GATTCTGGACTTCGAAAATTTTTAATTTCCGTGTTAAATACGATGGTCCGGCGCGCGACTTCTTTTTTTATCCCAAATTTGAAAAGCTGATTGCCGACGCGAAATTGATCATCCGGCTCGAGCGGCACGGAGTTTTTGATCTTGAGAAAACTGCCGTTGGCGCTGCCCAAATCTTTCACCCAGATTTTGCGATCCTTGACCGTGATCGACAGATGGCGGCGCGACAGCGTCATGTCTTCCTGATCCAAAGTGACGTCCGGCGCTTGCCGGCCCAAGACGAGCGTTTGGCCCGGCAGCTCATAACGATTCAACGGTTTGCCGTTGGGATCGATATGAATGAAAGAATAGCCGCCGTTTTCCGCATCAAACAACAACATTTGTTTGCCGAGGCGCAGCACGTTGCCGCTGGAAATTTCCACCGGCCGCGCCTCCTTCAGCTTGATAAAAACGCCGTTGGTGCTGCCGTCGTCGCGCAGAAAATAGCCCTCCGGCCCATGTGAAATCGACGCGTGCCGCCCGGACAGCAACATGTCTTCGGAGAAATTGAGATCGCATGCCTGGCGGCCAATCGTCGTCAAGCCGTTTTTATTGATAGAAAATTCTTCGGCTTCGACATTGCCGGCGATTAGACGCACCAAAAACGCCTGCGTCTCTTCCGTTAAGCGTGCGGCCGCAAAGCTTTCTTTCGGCGGACCGTCGCTCTCGACAATCGACGTTTTGGCGCCGGCAAATTTCTCCTGACTTTGCTCTTCTTGAAAATCAAGATCGACGCGAATGACTTTCTTGCCGGCCAGTTTTTGCGCGACGGCCTCAACCACCAGCACGCCATCGCGCAACGCCGCCTTAATGTTGCCGCGGCGCCGGATTTCCTGAAAAGCGCCGGGATCCGCCTCAAAACTTTCCGTCTCGAAGTAGGCGGGGCTTAAAATGTCGCCGAGGAGGAAAACATTGGGCTGTTGGGTTTCGAGCAACGGCGTCACGACGAAACGCTGTTTATTCTGCGACCCGCCGGTCACCATGTTAATTCCCAAAGCGCTCAAAAAGGTGCGGGGAATATCTTCACCGATGCAGGCAATGCAATGTTCCTTGGCAAACTCCAAATGTGAAGTTTCGCGCGGCCGGCCGTCGAGCAAGCGGCGATCCGTGCGCAGCGAGAGATACTCTTTTTTATCATCCGCCGGGAGGATGGCAACCGGCTCGCTATAAGGATAATGGCGGATATTGCCGTTGCCCATGTACGCGTCAAAAAAAGTCTCGGCCAGCGCCTTGGAAACTTTCGGCAATTTGTCGCCGCGATAAGACCAGTACACCGCCGTCGCATCCTGCGCTTGAATTTTTGCATGTGAAATCGCAATCACCGCCTCCGCCGCCGAAGTGCCGCCACCAATCACCAACGCCGGGGCGCCAACGTACAGCGCCGGATCCGATAAACGATACGCGATGCCTTCGGTATTGCCAGGAATATCGAAGCGCCGTGGCACGCCGCGCCCGATGGCGATAAGCACATGCCGCGCCAGATAAATTTGCTCGGCTTTCGCATGATGATTGTAGGCGCGCACTTGCCAAATGCCGTCTGGGCGGCGTTGCCAGCCGAGCAGCTCGACGCCCACTTGCGCGGGAATGCTGTATTCGCGATAATATTTTTTCCACTGCTGGCACATTTCATCCTTGTCGATCGGCGCAAAGTGCAAGAGTGAAATCAAGCCGTCGCCTTTGGGAAACGGCATGCTGTCGCCGCCGCCATAGTCCGGTAGAATCAGTTTGTCCTTGGCGTAATCGCGAATGCGCTTCATCACATCGTCAAAATCGATGACCAACGCCGAGAGTTTCAGTTCTTTGGCGCGAAACGCGGCCGCCGTTCCCGCCGGACCGCCGCCGACGATCAGCAGATCTAAAATATCCGGCAAGCGTACCGGCTGGCGCAGAATGAAGGTACCGTCAGAAAGTATTTCGTGGTCTATGCTCATAA